>NZ_JBMDIY010000033.1:0-73310 GCF_057808895.1 Flavobacterium sp. FG68 | reverse complement strand
GTTTCCCGTGGTTGAAACCACGGGCTATGTTTGATTATTTTTGAGAAATTGTTTGGAAATATAGCCAGCGGTTTCAACCGCTGGATGCAAAGTATATCATTGCAATCCGTTTCCCGTGGTTGAAACCACGGGCTATGTTTGATTATTTTTGAGAAATTGTTTGGAAATATTGCCAGCGGCTTCAACCGCTGGACGCAAAGTATATCATCACAATCCGTTTCCCGTGGTTGAAAGCACTGGCTATATTTGAATATGTTTGAGAAATTGTTTGGAAATATTCCCAGCGGTTTCAACCGCTGGGAAGCAAAGTATATCATCACAATTTGTTTCAGGTGGTTGAAACCTTTGCTATGCTATAAAATCTTTTATTTTACTAAAAATTATTGTTTCACTCTAAAATATGCTATTTTAGAACTGTTTTAGTATTATTTAATATCCTGACCAAATTTGAAAACTAAACTAACTACCTTATTATTTTTATTGAATTTCTTGCTTTTTGCGCAGGAACTTCCGCCAATTGTTAAATATTCTTCATCTGTTTACGGAGCTGGAAATCAGAGCTGGATGATTTCGCAGGACGATGAAAATTATTTGTATTTTGCTAATAACGATGGACTTTTAGAATATAACGGAACGAGCTGGCAATTGTATCCGGGGCCAAATGAAACTATTATCCGATCTGTAAAAGTGATTGGAAATAAAGTGTATACAGGCAGTTATATGAATTTTGGTTATTGGACCAGAAATGAAAATGGTAAACTAAAATACACATCACTCAGCGATAAAATTAAAAGTAAAATTTTAGACGATGAACAGTTTTGGAATATCTTAAAATACGATCAATGGATTCTGTTTCAATCGTTAAACCGAATTTATATTTACGATACTAAAACCAGAAGTTTTAATATCATTGCACCAAAAAATGGTGTTATAAAGGCATTTTCGGCAAAAAACGCTATTTATTTTCAAACGATTAAAGAAGGACTTTTTGAAATTGAAAGCGGAAGGGCAAAATTAGTTTCAGATAATCCGACTTTAAAGAAATTTACAATTGCGAATGTTTTTACGACAGATGATGGTTTGTTGATTCAAACGCAGCTCGACGGAATTTATAAACTGACAGGGAATTCCCTAACCAGAATTGCAACAGATGTAGATGCAGAATTAAAATCAAGTTTCGTTTACAGCAGTCAGCGTCTTCAGGACGGGAGTTTTGCTTTAGGAACGGTTTCAAACGGAGTTTTTATTTTATCAAATAATGGAAAACTAAAATATCACCTCACACAGAGTAAAGGTTTAAGCAATAATACGGCTTTGTCACTTTTTGAAGATAAAGACCAAAATTTATGGGTTGGGCTGGATAACGGAATTAATTGTATTAATATTCAGTCGCCGGTACACAGTTTTACTGATGATACTGGGGTTTTAGGAACCGTTTATGCCTCGGCGGTTTTTAACGGAATGCTTTACATTGGAACAAATCAAGGATTGTTTTGTAAACCAACGCAGAGTAATGCTGAATTTAAATTTATAAACGGAACAAAAGGTCAGGTTTGGTCATTGTTTACTTATGATAATACACTTTTTTGCGGACACGATTCGGGAACTTTTATAATTACAAATAATTCGGCGAGAAGTATATTTTCGGGTTCAGGAACCTGGAAGTTTGAACCTTCTCCAGCAAATAAAAATCAATTAATTCAGGGTAATTATTACGGGCTTTCGGTTTTAGAGAAAGTAAATAATCAGTGGATTTTTAAAAACAAAATTCAGGGATTTGATTATTCATCCAGATATTTTGAAATTACAAAGAATCTTGATGTTTATGTTAGCCATGAATACAAAGGGATTTTTAGATTAAAACTTGGTAAATCTCTTTTGCAAACGCATGACTTTTATACTTACAAGTCTCCGCAGAAAGGAATAAATGCGAGTTTAACGACTTTTAATAATTCAATTTATTACGCTTACAAAGGCGGAATTTTTAAATTAAATCCTAAAACAAGACAATTCGAGAAAGATACCGTTTTAAGTTCGATTTTTGAAAAAGACGAGTATACATCAGGTAAATTAATTGTAGATCATTCGAATAAAATCTGGTTGTTTTCTAAAAACTACATTCATTATTTCTCTGCCAGTAAATTGAGCAATCAATTAAAGCAGAATATAATTCCAATTCCTTCTTCTTTAACCAATTCGATGTTAGGTTATGAAAATATCACGCAAATTTCTAAATCAACTTATTTAATAGGAACAACAGATGGTTATTATACCTTAAATATCGACGATTTAAGTTTTAAAAACTATGATGTTTTTATTACCGATATATTGATAAACAAACAAAACGAAACCTTTAAAAATGTTGGTATTCAAAGTGAAGGCAGTTTTGATTCTGATGAAAATAATATTACACTTAATTATACCGTTCCGGAATACAATAAATACATCAATTCTGAATATCAATATTTATTAGAAGGCTTTCAGGACGACTGGAGCGAGTGGAGTACAAAGGCGACGGTGAATTTTAAAAACCTTTCACCTGGAAAATACACCTTTAGAGTTAGGGCAAAATATGCCAATACAATTCTGCAGAATACTGCCGTATACACATTTGTAGTTTTAAAACCTTGGTATTTGACCAATTTAGCCTGTTTCGTCTATTTTCTTCTGATTTTGGCTATGGCCTATTTTATCAATAAAGCATACCGAAATTACTATCAAAAGCAAAAAGAAAAGCTTATTGAAGAAAATAACCTTTTATTAGAGATTCAGGAGCTTGAAAACGAACAGCAATTGATGAAACTTCGAAACGAGCAGCTTTCGCAGGACGTTGATAATAAAAACCGTGAACTGGCAGTTTCGACAATGAGTTTAAACAGTAAAAACGAATTGCTGGCTTTTATTAAAGAAGATTTAAAGAAAACATCTCAAAATGACAGTTCAAATATCAAATCTGTAATTAGTACCATTAACAAAAATATTACAGAAGAGGATTCCTGGAAGATTTTTAAAGAAGCCTTTGATAGTGCCGATAAAGATTTCCTAAAAAGGATAAAACAAATGCACCCTGCCTTAACACCAAACGACCTTCGTTTATGTGCTTATCTTAGATTGAATCTTTCCTCAAAAGAAATAGCTCCAATGTTTAATATTTCGGTTCGAAGTGTTGAAATAAAAAGGTATCGTTTGCGTAAGAAAATGGATTTGCAGCACGAAATCGGTTTAGTTGAATATATTCTGGCTGTATAGGAATTCAAAAATCGGCTTAAAAAAACTATACATTACCACAACATTATGCTTTTGTTGGGAAATCGCAATGCAAATGTTAAAGAAATTAACATTCACAAATTATAGCTACAGAGCGGTTTATTTTGTGATATCCTGAATTAAGACTATATTTTTTTATGATGTATGTTTTTTGTTGAGGTTAATTTTATCGTTTTCATAAAGGGAACAGATAAATTTAGCTTTCAATAAAAACTAACTAATTATGAAATCTAAATTATTACTAATTGTACTATCACTGTGTACATCATTTGCGTTTGCGCAATCTATTGATGTAACCGGAACGGTAGTAGATGGCTCAGGTTTGTCATTGCCTGGCGTTAATGTAAAAGTTAAAAGTTCGTCTCAAAGCACAACCACTGATTTTGACGGATCTTTTAAATTAACCGGAGTTCCAAAAGGATCTGCAGTTATTTTCAGTTATATAGGTTACAAAACGCAAGAAGTTGCAGTTTCTGGAACTAAAATAACTGTAAAATTAATTGAGGATGCAAAATCACTTGATGAAGTAGTTGTCATTGGTTATGGTACTCAAAAGAAGAGAGAGGTTACGGGATCAGTTTCTGTAGTAGACAGTAAAACAATTGATCTTATTCGACCAACGAGAATTGAACAAGCGCTGCAAGGTACCGTTACGGGTGTGAATGTAACAACCCAGTCTGGAGCACCAGGAGCGCCATTGGATATTCGTATTCGTGGTATTGCTACAAACGGACAAAATGCGCCAACTGCTATTATTGACGGATATGTTGGGGATTTTGGTCTGTTAAATCCTAATGATATTGAATCCATAACAGTTTTAAAAGATGCCCAAGCAGCTATTTATGGAACAATTGGGGCAAACGGTATTATTTTAATTACAACCAAAACAGGTAAAAAGAATACTCAAACAAAAGTATCTTTTAATAGCTCTGTTGGATTTCAGGAAACATCAAGAAAACTTCCAACTTTAAATGCTACGGAGTATGCACTTTTATTAAACGAAAGTTATGCTAATGGAGGTAAACCGCTTCCTTATCCAAACGTAAGCGGATTAGGAAAAGGCACTGACTGGCAGGATGAAGTTTTTCAAATGGCTCCAATTGTTAACAATGATTTGAGTATTTCCGGAGGTTCAGATAAAATCACGTATTCTATTAGTGGATCGCATTTAGATCAGGAAGGAATCGTGGGAGGAGACAAATCTGGTTTCTTGAAAAATACGGCAAGACTTGCTTTAGGAGCAGATCTTAGCAGTAAAATTAAACTTAAGTCAAACGTTATATATACTTATTTTACCAGAAAAACATTAAACGAAAACGGTCTTGGTTCTGTATTATTTAATGCACTGAATGTTCCTGCAACATTGACTCCTAAAGATGCAAACGGCAATTTTACTCTTGTGCCAAATACAACAGGATTAGGTAATGAAATTATCAACCCGCTTGCACAAATTGCAAATACATACAACGATTATAATTATAAAAAATTAAACGGAAATTTTGGATTAGATTACAAAATTTTTAAAGGATTTACATTGACAGGTTCAATTGGTTTTAATACTTCAAACAGCGAATCAAAAACATTTGCTCCGCTAATAAGTTATGGAGGAAAAGTTTTTGATGTACAAAGAAGTTCTGTAACTCAAGGTGCTGTTAATGACAACGATTACTCTTTTGACCTTTTTGGTACTTATGTTACAAAAATTGCAGATGCTCATAATATAACAGGAACGATTGGTACAACAATTTTCAAAACATGGGGAAATGGTCTTTCTGCCACTGGTTTTGATGTTCCTAATAATTCTTGGGAATTTGCCGATATTTCTTTAACAAAAGGAGTTTCAGCGACTTTAACAAACAGCTCTTATGTTTATGATCAGCGCAGATTATCTTATTTTGCAAGACTGCAGTATGATTATAAAGAGAAATACTTAGTATCTGGTATGATTAGACGTGATGCTTCTACCAAATTTGGACCAGGGAATAAAGTAGGTTATTTTCCATCAGTTACAGGAGGTTGGATTGTTTCTAAAGAAGATTTCTTTGGAACTCCTAAGTTCATTAATTTCTTGAAATTAAGAGGAAGCTACGGAACATTAGGAAATGACCAAATTGGAGATTATAGATATTTAGGTACTTTGAGTGGAGAAGCAACTTATGTTTTTGATGGTACTCTTGTAAACGGTGTAGCCACAGGGGCAGTTCCAAATCCGGATGTAAAATGGGAAGAAGCTAGAAAGCTTGATGTTGGTTTGGATATGAGAATATTAAATGACAAAGTTTCTATTGTAGCAGATTATTTTAGTGATACAAGAAAAGATTTATTAATTGGAAATATTCCTGTTTCAGGTATTAATGGTACAGGTGCTCCGGGATCTGGTTCTCCAACTATAAACGCAGGATCAGTAAAAAATTCAGGTTTCGAATTTGCTATTGATTACAAAGAAAATTTCTCAGATTCTTTTTCAATGAATGTAGCTTATAATGTTACGTTTATTAAAAATAAAGTTCTGGAAGTAAATAACGGAACTGGCTTTTTGGAAGCCGGAGGATTTGGTGTTGGACAGCCTGCACCTGCACGAATGGAAATAGGAAAACCAATGGGATATTTCTATGGATATAAAACCGATGATATTTTTCAAAATCAGGCAGAAGTTGATGCTCACCCATCACAATTGGCTTTAGGAGCGAATGCAGCGCCAGGAGATCTTCGCTTTGTTGATGTAAATGGAGACGGTGTAATTGATACAAAAGATAAAACCAATATTGGTGATCCAATTCCTGCTGCAACAATGGGATTCAATCTTCAATTAAACTATAAAAACGTTGATTTTGCAGTTTACACTTTTGCATCTGTAGGAAATGATATGGTTCGTAACTATGAAAGAACACTTTCTGATGCAAATCGTATAGATTATGTTTTAGACAGATGGACAGGTGAAGGATCTACAAATTCAACACCAAGAGTTACAACAGGTGCAACATCAAACAATGTTTTTTCTAATTATTTTGTAGAAGACGCTTCATACCTTAGAATTCAAAATGTTCAGTTAGGATATTCTCTTAATCCAAGTGTTGCTCAAAAAGCAGGAATCACAAAATTAAGACTTTATGCAGGAGTAAATAATTTATACACATTTACTAAATACCAAGGTTACGATCCGGGAGCTTCAAATGGTGCGCCAATTGGAGGTGGAATTGATTATGGATTTTATCCTACTCCAAGAACCTATTTAATGGGTTTAAACATTAATTTTTAATTTCAATTAAAATGAAAAAATATTTATTTACAACCGTTATATCTCTTACTCTGTTTTCGACCTTGTGTATTTCATGTTCGGATGAGTTTGTAGATCCTAAACCAGAATATTCTATCGATTCTGAAAACTATTTTAATTCAAAATCAGATTACGATCAGGCTTTGGTTGCTGCTTACGATTTGCTTCAATCTTCATATGCAAATGTTATATTGGGAGAAATTGCTTCAGATAATACATTAGCAGGAGGAGAAAGTCCAACAGATGTTATTGGATGGCAGCAAATTGATGATATGATTCATACTCCGGTAAACAGTAACTTAAGAGATATCTGGAACTGGATGTTTGCAGGAGTTCAAAGAGCTAATTATATTCTTGAATTTCAAGATAAAACAGATTTTCCCGAGAAAACCCAAGTTATTGCCGAAGCGCGTTTTCTTAGAGCATATTACCAGTTTGAATTAGTGAAATGGTTTGGCGGTATACCAATGAAAGGCGATGCGAGATTTAAACTTGGAGATGAAAAAAAGATACCGCGTTCATCAGTTCAGGAAGTGTATGCTTCGATTGAAGCTGATTTAATTTTCGCATCTGCTAATTTAGCGCCAAATGCTTCTCAAAAAGGGCGTGCCACTAAAACTGCCGCTCAGGCATTATTAGGAAAAGCTTATTTATATCAAAATAAATTTACGCAGGCAGCAGCGGTACTAGAATCTGTAATTACTTCAGGAAAATATTCTTTAGTAACAGATTATAATTCAATATTTGAAATGGACGGAGAAAACGGAGCAGAATCTGTTTTTGAAGTACAATATACAGATATTGAAGGAGCAGGATTTGGATGTTTGCAATGTAGTGAAGGTAACGTAGCTGTAGGTTTTAGCGGTGTAAGAAATTTTTCAGGACCACTTTTCTCTTCAGGATTTAGTTTTAATATACCAACTCAGGAAAGTGCAGATGCTTTTGAAGTAGGAGACAGACGTAAAGATGTAGCCATTTTAGACATCGCTGCTTTTGCTGCTGCAAACTCTAATTATGATGGAGGAAAAGGAGTTAGCTATGGAAAAGGAAATGAAGATACAGGTTTCTTCAACAGAAAATATATTCCAAGAAAAAGAAGCTCAAATGCACAGGGAGATTTGAATTTAACAAATCCAAATAATTACAGATCAATTCGTTATGCAGACGTTCTTTTAATGGCTGCAGAAGCTTACAACAGAGGTGCAATTGATGACGCAAAAGCAAGAACATATTTAAACCTTGTTAGAGCGCGTGCATTTGGAGATAATAACCATAACGTAACGGCTTCTGGAGCTGCTCTTACAGATTTTATCTGGGCAGAAAGAAGAGTAGAACTTTTTGGAGAAGGACATCGTTTCTTTGATTTAGTAAGAACTGGCAAAGCTGTTGGAACAATTCCTGGATTTAAAGCAAACAAAAACGAATTATTTCCACTTCCAATCGAAGAAATTCAATTCGCAAACGGTAACTGGTCGCAAAATCCTGGATATTAAAAAATACTATTATGAAAAAATTACATTATATATTAAGTCTTGTCGTTTTAGCGCTATTCTTTAGCTGTTCAAGCGATGACAGCAATATTGATTTAGAAGGTGTAAGCGCACCATCAAACATATCTGCTTTGACCACTGTAACTCAGGATAACTCCGGTAAAGTAACTTTTTTACCAAAAGGAGAAGGAGTAACACAATACAAAATAAATTACGGAGACGGATCGCCAGAATCTGATTATTTTCCTTCTGGAGGAACTGTAACACACGTTTATAAAGAAGGAACTTACCAAAGCAAAATTATTGCAATGGGAATTACAGGAAAAAAGACTGAAGTAACACAAGAAGTTTTAGTTTCGTTTAAAGCTCCAGAAAATTTAGTAGTAGTAATAACAAACGATTTATCAGTTTCTAAAAAAGTAACCGTAAAAGCAACAGCAGATTTTGCCTTGTTTTATGATGTTTATTTTGGAGAAGCAGGAAAACCAGATCCAATTTCGGCTAATAATGGAGAATCAGTTTCATATACGTACCAAGCGGCTGGAGTTTACACAATTCGTGTAGTTTCAAAAAGTGCTGCAATTAAAACAACTGAAAAATCTCAGGAATTTGAAGCAAAATTAGTTCTTAATCCAACAACTTCGGCACCAACTCCGCCAAACAGAGCAGCAGGAAACGTGATTTCTATTTACGGTTCTAAATACACAAATGTTGCCGGAACAAACTATTTCCCAGATTGGGGACAAGCAGGACAAGGAAGCAGCTGGACAGAATTTGATTTGAATGGCGACAAAATGTTGAACTATATCAAATTAAGCTACCAGGGAATTGCTCTAGCAGATAATGTTACAGTTGATGTTTCTGGAATGGATTACATTCACATGGATGTTTGGACAGCAGATTTACAAAAAATCGAAACTTCATTAATTAGTAAAACAAATGGAGAAAAACCAGTTGTAAAAGATCTTACTGCAAATCAATGGACAAGTATTGATATTCCAATTTCGGCATTTACAAGTCAGGGATTAACGGTAGCCGATATTTTCCAATTGAAATTTGTGGGAACACCTTGGGCTGGAGGAACTGTATTTATAGATAATATTTATTTCTATAAAGACGTCGAAACATTAAGCACAGCAGCACCAACGCCAGCTGTACCGGCAGCAAATGTTATTTCATTATTTAGTGATGCATATTCAAATATTGCCATTCAAACATGGCGTACAGATTGGTCTGCAGCAACATTAGAAGAAACAGCTGTTGCAGGAAATGCAGTTAAAAAATACTCAGATTTAAATTTTGTGGGTATTGAGCCAGTTACAACAATTGATGCAACCGGAATGACACATTTCCACGTAGATGTGTGGTCTTCAGATTTTACAGAATTCAGAATCAAATTAGTTGATTTTGGAGCTAATGGAGTTTACAATGGAGGAGGAGATGATAAAGAACACGAACTTAAATTTACCGCTCCGGCACAAGGACAATGGGTAAGTCTGGATATTCCTTTAAGTGATTTTACAGGATTAACAACCAGAGCTCATATTGCACAGCTTATTTATTCTGGAACACCAACCGGAAGTCATACCATATATATTGATAACGTTTATTTTCATAAATAAAAAATGAACCTTATTAATCGATTAAAATGAATTTACATTTTATAAAAAATAACAAAATGAAAAAATATAATAAATACTTCGTATTACTTTTTGCTCTGCTGTTAGCAATAAGTTGTCAAAAAGATGATTTTGCTTTTGGCGATTTGGCGGCGCCCTCTAATATACAGGTAACAGCTGAAATTATAGGAAAAACTGCTGATGCTCCAAACGGAGACGGATCAGGAACGGTAAAATTGACTGCAAAAGCAGATAATGCTGTTTCGTTTAAATATGTTTTTAGCGATGGAACATCTGAAACTTCTCCAAGCGGTATTTTTACAAAACGTTTCACAAAAACAGGCGTAAATACTTATACTGTTACAGTAATTGCAAACGGAAGAGGCGGTGTAGCATCAAACACAACACTAGAGGTTACAGTATTAAGTAACTTTAGTGATGATGAAGCCGTAGCCTTCTTAACAGGTGGTTCATCTAAAAAATGGTACTGGTCAGCTTCAGAAGCAGGACACTTAGGAGTTGGTCAAAACGATGCCGATGCGACTAAAAACTACTATGCAAACTACTATATGGCAGGGCCGTTTGAAAAAGCAGCATCGCCGGCAAGCAGCTGTTTATACGAAAACGAATTGACTTTCTCAAAAGACGGAGATCAATTGAAATTTGAATTAAACAACGGTGGAGCAACATTCTTTAACGCAGCTTTTGCAAGCGTAGGAGGAGGAAGTGGACCAGATGATGCTTGTTTAACTTATAATACAAGTGGTGTTAAAACAGTTTCATTAAGCCCATCAGAATCTGTAGTGACCAAAAATCCAAATCATGCAACACAAACAAGAGGAACAATGTTGAACTTCTCTGACGGTGGATTTATGGGGTACTATATTGGTCAGAGTTCATACGAAATCTTGTCAATCACAGCAAACAGAATGGTTGTAAGAGCCGTAATGGGAGGAAATCCTGCATTAGCTTGGTATCATATTTTTACTACCACAAAACCTAATCAAAATCCAACAACAGATTATACAAATCTGGTTTGGTCTGACGAGTTCAATACTGATGGAGCGCCAGATGCGACAAAATGGAATTATGATTTAGGAAGAGGAGATAACGGCTGGGGAAATAATGAAAAACAAAATTATACCAATTCAGCAACAAACGTAAAAGTACAAGGAGGTAATTTAGTTATTACAGCTAAAAAAGAAGCTTCTGGAGGTGCAGATTATTCATCAGCAAGATTAAAATCAGATGCTAAATTTGCTTTTACATATGGAAAAGTTGAGGTTAAAGCTAAACTTCCAAGTGGAGCAGGAACTTGGCCTGCAATCTGGATGCTTGGACAAAATTATGCTACAAAACCTTGGCCTGCCTGTGGAGAAATAGACATCATGGAACACGTGGGTAACAATCAAAATGTGATTTTGAGTACGCTTCATTATCCTGGACATTCAGGTGGAAATGGTAATACAGCATCAAAAACATACACCAACGTTTCAACAGAATTCCATGTTTATAAATTAGTATGGAGCCCTGCATCAGTAAAAACTTATGTAGACGATGATTTACTTCATTCAGTTCCAAACGATGGTTCATTGCCTTTTAACAGCGACTTTTTCTTGATTTTAAACGTAGCAATGGGAGGTAATCTAGGCGGTAATATTGATGGAGCTTTCACACAGTCTTCTATGGAGATTGATTACGTGAGAATTTATCAATAGAATATGAGTTAATTAATTAGTAATTCTAGAAGGTCAGCTTCGGCTGGCCTTCTTAATTTTAAAATTATACTATGAATAAAATAATTTTACTATTGTTAATCTGCAGTGTTTCATATGCGCAGGAAACAAAGAGGAAACTGGTCTGGGAAGAAAATTTCAATGCTAAAAAATTAAATGAAAAAGTCTGGAATTTCGAACTTGGGGACGGCTGTCCAAATTTGTGCGGTTATGGAAACAATGAAAGACAAATCTATACTAAAACCAACCACGAATTTAAAGATGGAAATTTAGTTATTGAAGCCAGAAAAGAAGGAGAAAAATATACCTCGACAAAAATTACAACCAAAGGAAAAAAACAATTTAAATACGGCAGAATCGAAGCAAGGGCAAAACTTCCTGTTGGACACGGTTTGTGGCCTGCTTTCTGGATGTTAGGCGCCAATATTGACGAGGTTAAATGGCCTAAAACAGGAGAAATTGATATTTTAGAATATATAGGAAGAGATCCACATATGGTTTATACAACCCTTCATACGCAGGACAGCCACGGAAATACGATTAATACCAAAAGAACTGAATTTCCAAATATTGAAGAAGGTTATCATGTATATGCCATTGAATGGGATAAAGATAAAATCGCCTTTTTTGTGGATTCGACTTTAGTTTATACTTTCAATCCTGAAGTTAAAAATGAAGATACATGGCCCTTTGATAAACCATTTTATATTATCGTAAATTTAGCTATTGGAGGTAATTTTGGAGGCCCTGAAGTAGATGATTCTGTACTTCCTCAAAAATATTACGTCGATTACGTACGTGTTTATCAATAAAAAAATATAGAATTAAATTTTACTCAAAAAGCAGGTGTAAATAGCTTAAATACTTAATTTTAAGTTATTTACACTTGTTTTTTAAAACGTTTTTAACAGCATTTTTTTAACTATTTTTATCAAAAATAGCCTCTGCAGCAAAAAACTTAACGATTTAATGTTAATTATTATTGTTTTTGTTTGCTTTTTAAAATAAATATTTGTTAAATTTGGTCACAATAATTAACATAACTCAAAAAAGATCACGCCTATAAAATAAAATTACTTTTTAGAAAAATTACTCCAAATTATTAAAACTAAAAAAGTAGTATTATGGCTGATCTGCAAATTCCAGACGCTCTATTAGTAAAAAATTATGTTGAAGGCAGTGAAGCTGCTCTTGCAACATTAATAAAAAGGCACGAATCTAAAATATATGGATTTATATATTCTAAGATTGCTGATAGAGACATTTCAAATGATATTTTTCAAGATACTTTTATTAAAGTAATCAAAACCTTAAAAAGTAATTCCTATAACGAAGAAGGTAAATTTCTTCCATGGGTAATGCGTATTTCTCATAACTTAATTGTGGACCACTTTCGCAAAACCAAAAAAATGCCAATGTACAGAGAAACCGAAGAGTTCTCAATCTTCTCTATCATGTCTGACGATTCATTAAATGTTGAAAGCAGAATGATTGTAGATCAAGTTGAGGTTGACTTAAAAAGGTTAATCGAAGAACTTCCTGAAGATCAGAAAGAAGTACTGGTAATGAGAATGTATCAGGATATGAGTTTCAAAGAAATATCAGAATTAACAGATGTAAGCATCAATACTGCATTGGGAAGAATGCGTTATGCGCTTATGAATTTGAGAAAAATAATTGACAAACATCAAATTATTTTAACCAACTAATACTATTTTGAATATTAGCCCGTTATACTATTATAAAACATTTACACAGTATGGCGAAAATTTACTCAAAAAAAGCGTTAGCTTCTAAAGATTTGAAACCTAAAAAAGAAGTAATTTCTTTTTTACTAAGTTATTCACAAGCCTTAACGGTTGTGAAAATTGAAGATAAAAATTTTGAGATTATAGCTAATTAAACAGCCCGCTGCTTTGGTCGGATGTTTATTTCGAAAGAAAAACCAAATGGTCGTTTTGGTTGAAAGCTCACTATTTGTATGCAAATACAGATAGTGAGTTTTTTTATTGTCTTAAATCCTGAATTTTACTTTATTATGATAAATTCAACTGTGTGTTTTTCCAGAACAGATTTTTCCAATCACTTATTAATTCTTCATTTTACCCTTGAATATGATTTTGATTTAAAATTATGTTTTTGTTAAAATTCAATATTTTTAGTCAAAATATTTCTTTATTCAATAATTAATTTTATTTTAGTTAAAAAATAATTATTATTTCATAAAAACATAAGAATTTTTCGTATTAAAACATTCCAATCACCCTAATTTGTCCAACCAATAACCAAAAACCTATGAAAAAAAACTACTCTGCCTTATTTCATTTTGTTTGTTATACGCCTTAGTTCTTTACTAAGAAGTTTGATTTTTTTGAGAAATTAAATTTAGAGACTTATGGCAATTTTGATCTCTAAATCTTATTTTTTCATTTAAACGCAGGCTGAAGTGCTCTACTATCAGTTTTGCAGCAAAATTCATTCAAAAAACTAAATCTATTTTAACAACCAAAACCCAACCGAAATATGAAAACGAACCTAAAGATGTTATCAATCCTGTTATTGATAAATGTCGCAGCATTTGCTCAAAATGATCAAATAAAAGAAGCGCAGTCTTTATACGATAAAGGAAAAAGCGAGGAAGCATTGGCGATTTTAAACAAAACAGAATATCTTATTCTTAACGCATCAGATGAAGCCAAATCTGATTATTATTTTTTAAAAGGAAATGTATATAAGGATTTAGCTGGAAAAAATATAGATGCAGCTAATAATTTTACATTGGCCTCACAAGCTTATCAGGATGTGTTTTTGTATGAAAACGAATCAGGAAAGTTTAAATTTACAGTTAAAGCAAATGCAGCTTTAAAAGCTATGAAATCTACTCTTGTTAATGGTGCAATGACCGATTTTAATGCTGGAAAATTTAAAGAAAGTGCAGAGAAAAGTTATAAAGTTTATTTGTTTGATAAAAAAGACACATTGAACTTATTTAACGCCGCAGCATCTTCTATAAATGCTAAGGATTATGAGTCGGCAGTAAAATATTATGAAATCTTAAAGAAGATAAATTTTTCCGGAAAGAGGATGATGTATTATGCTACAAACAAGAAAACAAAAGAAGAAGATTTTTTTGTTTCTACAAAAGCCAGAGAATCAGCTATAGAACAAGGATTTTATGAAAGACCAAGAAATGAATTAGTTCCTTCAAAAAAAATAGAAGTTAACAGTAATTTAGCTTACGCTTATTTAGAGAAAAAAGATTATCCTAAAGCCGAAGCAGTTTATAATTATGTCTTGGAACTTAACCCTAATTACCTGGATGCGTATATAAATATGGCGTATTTAAAACTGCAGGTCAAAAAAGATTTAGCCGATGAAATAGCTTCTTTAGGAACGTCACCGTCTGAAATGCAAAAATATGACAAACTAAATGCTAAAAAAGATGATATTGCCCGCAGTGCAATCCCGTATCTAAAACAAGCGCTTATTATTGAACCAAAGAATCCAGAAGCTACAAAAACACTTTTGGGAGTATATCGATCGCTTGATATGACAAATGAATACAATGCCTTAAAAAGCAGTATGTAAAATAAAAAAGAAGCTGCTAAACTTTCTTTTTAGCAGCTTCTTCTATCATAGATTTTTTACCAATAGTTCTCGTAATAATATCTTTTTCTAAACTCCAGCCTCTTGCAGGCGAGTATTCACGTCCGTACCAAATAATCTGTAAATGCAGATCATTCCATGTATCTCTCGGAAATAATCTTTTGGCATCTTTTTCAGTTTGAGCAACATTTTTTCCATTCGAAAGATTCCATCTGTACATTAGTCTGTGAATATGTGTATCAACCGGAAAAGCCGGAACTCCAAAAGCCTGAGACATAACAACACTTGCCGTTTTATGCCCAACAGCGGGCAAAGATTCAAGTGCTTCAAAACTCTGCGGAACTTGACCGTTATATTTTTCAATTAAAATTTCAGACAAACCATGAATTCCCTTAGATTTCATTGGCGATAAACCACACGGACGGATAATTTCCTTAATTTCTTCCACAGACATCTTCACCATGTCATACGGATTATCTGCTTTTGCAAACAAAAGCGGCGTAATCTGGTTTACACGAACATCTGTACATTGTGCCGAAAGTAAAACAGCGATTAATAAGGTATATGGGTCTTTGTGATCAAGCGGGACTGGTATAGTAGGGTAGAGTTCTTTTAACGTATTTATAACAAATTGTACTCGTGCTTCTTTATTCATTTCCGTAATTTTAAAGTGTAAAAATAGCGATTTATAACTTATAAGCTATCTTTGTTTTAAATCTAAAATCAACAATCTGAAATCTAAATAAAAAAATATGACAACATTAAAAGCCGGAGATAAAGCACCAAACTTTTCAGGAACAGACCAAGACGGAAATACACATAAACTGGCAGATTATACCGGAAAAAAATTAGTAGTTTTCTTTTATCCAAAAGCAAGTACGCCGGGCTGTACAGCCGAAGCCTGTGACTTAAGAGATAATTTTCATCGTTTCCAAGCTAGTAATTACGAACTTCTTGGCGTAAGTGCTGATAGTCAAAAGGCGCAAACCAAATTCAAAGAAAAATACGAATTACCATTTCCATTATTAGCCGATGAAGATAAATCAGTAATAAATGCTTTTGGTGTTTGGGGACCAAAAAAGTTCATGGGAAGAGAATATGACGGAATCAACAGAACCACTTTCGTAATCAACGAAAAAGGAATCATCGAAGAAGTAATCGAAAATGTAAAAACAAAAGAACACGCAGCACAGATTTTGAAATAGTTTTTTGTTTCAAGTTTGAGGTTTCAAGTTTCATGTTGTAATCGTGGCGTGTGATTTTAACGCAAAGCACGCTAAGGTTTTACGCAAAATACGCTAAGGTTTTATATGTAAGTTTTTTATAAAAAAAGTAAAGTTCGCAAAGCTAAACGACACAAAGCTTTGCGAACTTTATGCATTGTAAATGCCATCTATATAAAAAACCTTAGCGTGCTTTGCGTTAAAATTAAACACAAAGTTTACGAAACTTAATCAACTCAAAGCTTTGCGAACTTTATGCATTGTAAATGCCATCTATATAAAAAAACTTAGTGCACTTTGCGTAAAATCTTAGCGTGCTTTGCGTTAAAATTATACGCAAAACAACCTGAAACCTGAAACAAAGAAAACCTGAAACAAAAAAAAGTCCCAAATTAAGGGACTTTTTATATTAAGCTTTTTGCTCTAGTTCTTTCTGCGGATGATATCCAAAAAGATGATGTTCTTTTATAATTTCGGCAACTCCAGAAGGAAGCATTGGTTCCCAGCCAGTTTTTCCTTGACCAATCATTTTTAGTACCTCGCGAGAGAAGACATTTAGTATGTTTGGGTTGTAATCTTTAATGTCAACAACTTTACCGTTGAATTTAAAGAATTTATACAATTCTTTCATTCTAGGATGAACTTTCAGGTTGTCAGAAGTAATAACTTCGCCATTATCCCCTAACATTGGGTACAAGAATACTTTCATATCACGGTAGAATAATTTTCCGAAAGCTTCAAGGATTCCACCACTTAAATGGCGATAGTATTTCTCATCAAAAATATCAACAAGATTGTTTACACCCATTGCTAATCCCATACGGGCTTTGGTATAATTAGAGAAATACTCCACAACTTTATAATATTCCTGGAAATTCGAAATCATAACCGTTTGACCAAGCGAACAAAGTAATTCGGCTCTGTCCATAAAATCACGCTCATCAATCTCACCATCCGAACGTAAATTTGAAAGTGTAATTTCAAAAACTACTAATGTATTGTCCTTATCTACTTTATTTTCCCCGAGAAACATTTTTAATGATTTCTCATACATGTCAAGATTCACATTTGTAACCGGACGGAAACTTCCTCTAAAAGCAAGAAGATTCTTTTTGTATAAAACAGCCGCCGGTAAAACATTTTTTCCTTCCGGATTAAACATTACGGCATCAGTCATTCCGTTTTTAACCAATTGTAAACTCATCAAACGATTGTCAACATCAGCAAAACGAGGTCCCGAAAAATTGATTGTATCGATCTCTAATTGATCTTTATCTAAGTGATCATATAAATAGCGCAGTAAACGTTTTGGGTCATTATATTTATAGAAAGCACCGTAAATTAAATTTACACCTAAAATCCCTAGTGTTTCTTGTTGTAATCTGGCATCAGTTTCTTTAAAACGAATATGAAGAATAATTTCGTTATATGCCTCGTCTGGTTCAATCTGGTATCGAATTCCAACCCAGCCGTGTCCTTTAAACTGTTTGGCAAAATCTATTGTTGCTACTGTATTAGCGTAGCTGAAGAAAAGTTTATTGGGGTGTTTTTCTCTGCTCAAACGTTCTTCGATCAATTCTCCTTCAAACGTAAGCATTTTTTTAAGTCTGTTTTCGGTAACGTATCTTCCGTCACTTTCAATCCCGTAAACAGCATCACTAAAATCTTTATCATAAGCCGACATCGCTTTTGCAATCGTTCCAGAAGAACCTCCGGATCTGAAAAAATGTCTAACTGTTTCTTGTCCAGCGCCAATTTCAGCAAATGTTCCGTAAATATTCTCGTTTAAATTAATGCGTAAAGCTTTGTCTTTTATAGAAGGAATCTGTTCGATGACCTTGTCACCTTTGAGTTTTATTTCTGTACCCATTTTATTTTAAATAGATTTGTTACAAAGTTAGTAAATTAGGGTTCTAATGAAAGAGAAATAATCCTATTTTTGTAAAAAAATTAAGTTCAATTGAAGGTCTATTTTTTAGGTACTGGTACTTCTCAAGGTATTCCGATTATCGGAATCGATCATCCCGTTTGTAAAAGCACTGATGCTAAGGACAAAAGGCTCCGCGTATCCATCTGGATTACATGGGACGAGCACTCATTTGTAATCGATTGCGGCCCTGATTTCAGACAGCAAATGCTTTCCTGTGGATGCCGTAAACTCGACGCCATTTTATTTACACATGAACACGCAGATCATACTGCCGGTTTAGATGATATTCGTCCTTATAATTTCAGACAAGGCGAAATTCCTATTTACGGACATAAACGCGTGCTTGATAATTTAAGACGACGTTTTGATTATGTTTTTGAAACCGTAAATAAATATCCGGGCGCTCCAAGTGTAAAAACTATTGAAGTCAAAAACAACGAACCTTTTGCAGCTGGAGATAAAATTGCAATTCCAATAAACGCCATGCACGGTGATTTACAAGTTTTTGGATATAGAATCGATGATTTTGCTTACCTAACTGATGTCAAAACAATCGAACAAGCTGAAATTGATAAACTTAAAGGTTTAAAAGTTTTGGTTGTAAATGCTTTGCGTGTTGAACCGCATGATACACATTTTAACCTGCAGGAAGCGCTTGATTTTATCAATTTGGTAAAACCTGAAAAAGCTTATTTAACACACATCAGCCACGTATTAGGATTTCACGAAGAAGTACAGAAACAACTTCCTGAAAACGTTTATCTGGCCTATGATAATTTAGAAATTACAATTTAATTATACCACAAAATGAAAAAATCCTTAATGCTTTACCTTTTTATCCTTGCGATATTAATGAATGTTTTTACTTATATGTTTTATAGCCGAGAAGTGCAATTTGGTGAAGAAAGATATGAGAAAACAACTAAAAAGCTAAGAGACAGTATCAATTTAGTGTCAGCTAAATTAGCCGATGCAGATTATTTTTCTTTAGAACACAATGAAAATGCACAAAACTATTTTGACAATAGTGCTTCTGGCGGAAAAGTAATTTTATTTGAAAAACTAATCCCGGTTGTAACCGAAAAACTTTTAGATTTCAATGCAAATCCAAAAGGAAACCCATACACAGGACAAGATCAAATAGGTCCAAATAAATTTATCATCAATAAAGTAAAAATTTTAAACCACCGCTGGATCATTGCAGATTACAGTAATGGAGAATTATGGGGAGAAGTCTTGTTAAAATACTTTGTTGATAACAATGATAATATTACCTTTGAAGTAAATCAAACTTGGTTATATCAAAAATAGGATTTTATAATCCTATTTTTTTTGACCCAACATTAAAATATAGGATTTATGAAAAAGATGTTTTTGTTTACGATTATCGCAGCTGCGACATTTTCTTGTGCAAAAAAAGTTTCTCAGGAAAATACAAACGTTAAAGAACCGCAAGAAAAGAAACTAGTTGGAGGAGACTCTGATGCACATGGATGTAAAGCTTCCGCAGGTTACACCTGGTCAACTCTTAAAAAAGAATGTATCCGAATTTTTGAAGGAACAAAACTATCACATACAGAAGAAACAGGTAAAACGTATACAACCGCTGCCTATGTAATTTTTGATGGAAACAAAGCAGAGCTTTTTCTCGACACTCAGAAAGAATCCATTATTTTAGAAAGAAAATCAGAAGGGGATTCTTGGAATAAAGATGACTATCAATTAATTCCCTGGAAAGGATATGTTTTGAAAAAAGCTGGGAAGATTATTTATACAGGAGAATAATTTAGTATCCAGTCCAGTCTCAGTTACAGTTCAAGACTGAAAACTGAGACTGATCACTATAAAAACTAGTTCTTTTTTTTAACCTCGTTCATTCTTAAATTTACAAAAGTTAAAATTTGTTTGCCTAATAACATAGATGGTTTTTCAATCAATATAAATGAAATATAAGCAATTAAAATTGATACGATAGAAGCTATTAAGAAATGTAATCCAGCGTATATTTTTCCGAAAATAAAATAAACTATTTGTTGTATCAAAAAGCCCCAAAGATATATTCCATATGAAATGTCATGCTTAGGTTTAAAGTTTAAAATAAATTTTCTGGAAGAAATAAAGATGATTGAATTACAAAAAGCAATTATTAAAAATAATTCTTCTGCATGATTGTTTTTAAATAGAAAATACACCAAAAAAGATAGTACAACTATTGGTAAGTTTATTACAAATTTGTTCTGATTTATTGCAATAAAAACACCATAAGCAAAAGAAAAAGGTAGGTAATAAATTTCAGGATTAGTACTTAGTCTGCCCAAAATAATATGGGTCGGCAAAAAACTTTCAACAAAAATTGCTATAAATATAACATTGAAAATAGCTGTTCTTTTATTTTTAAAAAGTAAAAAAGCACACATCAAAAAAAAGTAGCATCTTACTTCATATCGCAAACTCCACAAAGAACCATTAACAATATCCTTATATAAATTATTATTAAAAACCCCAGTCAGTATATACTTGGTTTGAAAAAGGAGGTTTCTTATAATATATTTAAAGTTGCTTAAGTCTGAAAAATACTTTGAAATGCTAACATTGGTAAAGATTGGCCCAATTATAAAGACAGTAATCAGTAAAAGAAACAGTAAAGCGGGTAAAATCCTAAATACTCTGGATATGGTAAAATACACAAAACTGTCATTTTTTAAATAACTATTTGTGACAACTAGTCCACTTATAAAAAAGAAAAGTTTTACAGCAAGTGCACCAGAATACGTTACCGGTAAAAAAAAACTTAAAGGATCAGTCCAATAAGGCGTTTCCCCATTTAATGGAATTGTATGACCTACAATAACAATACAAGCTAATAAGATTCTAATTAGATCTAAATTGTTGTTTTCTTTGTTTAAAAACCAGGTTATTTTCATCGACTTAGATCCTTATAAAAAATTAAAGAGCCAGCCAATTCTTAAAATCAAAGAAATTCTGAGGAGCAACTCCGTGACCAACAGGATATTCTTTATAAGTAACCGGAATGTTTAATTTTTCTAAAATTGCAGGAGTTTTTCTCGCCCATTCTATTGGAATAACCTGATCTACAGTTCCGTGAGAAGCGAATATTTTTAAGTTTTTGAAGTCGTTTTTCTCAAAACCTTCTTTAATAATTTCTTCATTAAAATAACCACTCATTGCCACAACTCTCTGAATTTTTTCAGGATACGAAAGCGCAGCAGAATAACTCAAAATAGATCCCTGACTAAATCCAATTAAAGTTACGTTATTGGCATCTATTAGATAATTTGCAACTAATTCATCAATAAAAGAAGCAATTACGTCTCTCGAAGTTTTAGCTTGTTCGTTATCAGAAAATTTATTTTGATCTGCATCAAAATTGATGGCGTACCAAGCGTAAGCGCCATATTGCAAATCATAAGGTGCTCTGGCCGAAATAATATAATAATTATCAGGAAGTTCAGAAGCAAAAGAAAATAAATCAGCTTCGTTACTGCCGTATCCATGTAATAAAAGCAATAACGGATTTTTATCTAAAATTACTTTTGGCTCTTGTATTTTATATTCTAAAGATAGATTCATTTTTTTAGTGTTCAGTGTTCGGTTTTTAGTGTTCAATTTTTAACTTTGGCAAAGTTTGTGGATGATGTTATTATGAAAAATCTGTTTTTTATTCGCGTTTTTGCTTGCAAATCTGCGTCATCCGTGTTCAAAATTTATACGCTGATAAAACAAGATTCGCTAAAGCGAAAACGCTGATTTCAACGGATTTCTTTTTTTTGGATTTCAAAAATTCGGAATTTCCCTAACCTATAGATTTAAACCATTTTTGAAATACATTTCCAACTAAAGGAATCGGTTTCATTTGGCCTTGAATAGCAGTGAAGATTCCATATGTCCAAAGAATTGAAATACAAATCCACATTGGGAAAGTGATAAAAAAGCTGTCAAAATTACTGATTATAGCCCCAAAAGAAATAAATGTCAGCGATAAACCTAAAGCCTGACGAATATGAAAAGACGCAAAACTATTTTTATTTTCAGAATTCATAGACATTGCTATCAAAACGCCAATAATTAAAATGTAACTGGTAATTGCAATTGATTTTCCTTCTTCGATTGTATTGTTCATTGTATTATTTTGTAACAAGTTGATTTTGATTTAAAATTCCGTACACAGAACCTTTAAGTTCAGTTCCTAAAAAAGCAGAATTTTTAGATTTTGAAAGAATTTTTTCTTTCGTAAAAGTTGATTTTCCTTCCGGAGTAAAGAAAGTAAAGTTAGCTTTAGCACCTTCTTCAATTGTATTGTTTTCAAGACCAAAAACAGTTCTTCCTGAAGTTAGTTTTGCAATCACAGTTTCTAGCGGTAAAACCGTTAATAATGCGCCAAAAGCACTTTCAAGCCCTATTGTTCCGTTTTTTGCCGTATCAAATTCCATTTTCTTGAATTCAATATCAATCGGATTATGGTCTGATGTAATGGTATCGATAGTTCCATCCGCAATTCCGTTTAGTAAAGCCTGTCTGTCAACTTCAGTTCGTAATGGCGGAGTCACTTTAAAACGCGTGTCAAAACCATCTAGTTTTTCATCGGTTAAAACCAAATGATGTACAGAAACACTTGTCGTAACATTTAAACATTTTGCTTTAGCTTCTCTAATTAATTGAACCGATTTTGCTGTAGAAATCGTCGGAATATGAAGTTTTCCACCAGTATATTCCAGTAAAAATAAGTTTCTTGATATTTGAAGTTCTTCGGCTAGATTTGGAATTCCTTTCAAACCTAATCTTGTCGAAACGATTCCTTCATTGGCAACGCCGTTTCCTTTTAGGTTTGGATCTTGCGAATAAGTAATTACCAAACCATCAAAATCCTGAACATATTGCAAAGCAATTTTTAACAAATTAGCATTGTCAATACTTTTGTTATAATCTCCAAAAGCTATTGCTCCGGCTTTTTTCATGTCATAAAGTTCGGCCATATCTTTTCCTTCGCTAGCTTTTGTTAAAGCGCCGATTGGAAAAATTTCTGTTGCAAAACCATTTGCTTTATTTTTTACAAAATTGACCTGAGATTGATTGTCAATAATTGGGAAGGAGTTCGGCTGTAAAGCAATTGCTGTAAACCCGCTTTTTGCTGCAACATTTAATCCGTTTGCAATAGTTTCCCTGTCTTCGTAACCAGGTTCTCCAAGAGAAACACTGCTGTCAAACCAGCCTTGAGAAACATGAAGATCGTCAAATCTTACTACTTCTGCATCATCATTTGGAAGAGAAACTCCTATTTTTTCAATTAAACCATCTGCAATTAAAAGATCAACGGTCTGGTTATGAAACGGACTTTTTGAGTCGATAATTTTGGCGCTTTTGATGATTATTTTCATATGTAGAGAAATTTATTTTAATTGAAAGAATGAAATTATTTTAAAACATTAAAACTTAATTTTCTGAACCATTAAGAAATGAAGTTAATAAAGGAAAAACTTAATATTCTTAATGTCTTAATGGTGAAAAAATTACTTCACAAATTTTATAACCGCCATTTCTAATGCTAAAAATAACAGTGCAAAGATAACAAACCATTTCCAAATTTGGCTGTCAGTTCGCTCAGTTTGTAAGGTGTTAAAAATGGTCGAAATCGTATCGGCGGTTTTAAAATCAGAAACAACATTTGTATTTACCTGACTCAAATCACTTTCGGTTCTTTTGTAATTGAAACTCAAATTCTCAACCCATTCTTTTTTGTCAAAAATGCTGTAATTTCCAGCTGTTTCCGGGAAATCATTAAAAGTTAGTTTGACTTTATTATTCAAAATCTGCTGAATCGGAATAAATGAATCTTCGGTTCCTTTTACTTCCAGAATTGCATCTTTAGTCAATAAAACATCAACAAAATAAGGTTGATTATTTCCAATAGTTAAAGCATTTACACCTGTTTTTTGATTGTTCTGCGCCATTTTATAAAACAACGGAACAATTAAAGGTGATTGCTGAAAGTTTGAATTCGCGGCATTTATTGGTGCCGAAAATATAGTAATTCCAGCCGTCGGATTTTGAATTGCCGTTACAAATGTACTTTGATCTTCATAAGATAAAACGGCCGGATATGGACTTGAAATATCAAATGCACTGCTTGTTTTTGGATATTGGAAATTCGTGATTTTATTTTCAAAAACTCCCGAAAATAAAGGATGATCGAAATTAATTTTGGTAATGAGTTTACTTTCTGTTTTAAGATTGTTAAACTGCACTTTTCCGAAATTCCCTAAAAAAGAATTTAAATTTGAAATCGAACTTTTTTCAGAAGGAATCACAACTAAATTTCCGCCTTTAGAAACAAACGCTTTTAATGTTGTTTGCAAAGCCTGCGGAATTTCAACTAATTCGTTTAAGATTATTGTATTTTGTTTTTCTAAACTATTATAATCTAAAGAACTGATGGAGTAATTATTATAATTGAATTCAGCAGCAGTGTAAATCCTTGATAAGAAATTACTTTTTTCAGGCTCACCAATGCTGATTACGTTTGTTTTTTTGTTTTTAGAAATGCTGAAAAACAATTTGTTATCATAACTCAAACCGTTGTCTTCGATAGAAACATAACCATGAAAAGCTTCTTTTGGAATCGTGAAGTTAATTTTCTTTTTCTTAGCATCAAAATTGATAATAGTTTTGGCAATCAGTTTGTTTTCATTGTACAAAGCGGTCGAAATTGGTTTAAAATCTTCTCCATAACCTGAAAGATTAACGCTTATTTCGTAGAAATTTTCTAAAGTCTGATTGATGTAAACGCTGTCAATAGAAACATTATTTTTTTGCTCAGCTTCGGGAATAATGAAATAGGGTTTTTCTTCAGAATCAATATTTTTAATATCATTTTCAGTTAAACCAACAGCATCAGAAATAATGATAATATCTTTTTTATGTGCCGATTTATGCGCTTTTACTTTTGCCATAATTGACGAAAGTTCAAAAGGTGTTGCACTGTATTTTAAATTCTGTAAAGCAGTTTTAGATGATTTTATATCGGTATTCCAATAATTTTCTGTGTTTGTCAGTAACGAAAATTGAGCTGTTTCGGGCGTATTTTCCAGTAATTCCTGAACGGCACGTTTTAGCAATTCTCCTTTTTTGCCTTTTGCCTGCATACTAAACGAATTATCTAAAATAATATACATTTCGTTTGAAGCATTCTTGCTGTCTTTGGCTTCAAAAAAAGGCTGTGCAAAAGCTATAATAGCACACGTAAGCAATAAAAGACGAGTAGCAAGCAATAATCGTTTTTTGATTTTTGAGCTTTTACGAGTCTGAATTGCCAGTTCTTTTAGGAAACGAACATTGGTAAAATAAGAGGTTTTAAATCTTCGTAATTGAAATAAGTGAACCAAAATTGGAACAATCAATAAAAAAAGAAAGTATAGAATTTCGGGATGTTTAAAGTGCATTCTGGCTTCGATTTACTTCGCTACTTTTATTTTTCACGAAGATGCTGGTCAAAAATACAAATTTTTAATTAAACCAGATAGGCAATATTTAGTTAAACCATATAAGTTATATAAGAGATTATAAGCAGGAGGTAATACGTTTTTATTAAATGAACTTATATGACTTATATGGTGAAAAACCTTTTTGAAAAATGTAACTTTTCTGGTTTTATTTGTAATGATCTAAAAGATATTATTGCGTATTTTAGCGTATTCAAAAAAACAAACTATGAAAAAAATATCTCTAATATTATTTTCAGCTTTCGCATTAACCACTGCAAAAGCTCAAAATAAATTTAACCTTTTAGTTGGAACTTATACGAATACATGCCAGAGTAACGGAATTTATGTTTATGAATTTGATGCAAATACGGGCGATTTTAAACTTAAAAGTTCTTCTGAAAATGTAGTGAGCCCGAGTTATTTATCGGTTTCGGCAGATAATAAATTTATTTATGCGGTAAACGAAAACGGAACACAAAGTACGGTAAGTGCATTTGGATATGATTCTCCATCAGGAAAAATTAATTTTTTGAATAAAAATGATGCTTTAGGAGCAGATCCTTGTCATTTGATAAATGATGATAAAAATGTAATTGTGGCCAATTATTCAGGCGGAAATATTGTAGTTTATAAAAAGAATACTGACGGAAGTATTTCTGAAGTACAACAATTGATTCAGCACGAAGGAAAAGGGCCAAACGCGGCACGTCAGGAAAAAGCGCATGTGCACATGGTGGTTTTTTCTCCAGATAAAAAGTTTGTACTTTCTAATGATTTAGGTTTAGATAAAGTGTTTATTTACAAATACAATCCTGCTTCTAAAAACGAAATTCTGACTTTAAAAGGAAGTGTTGATGTTAAACCGGGAAGCGGGCCAAGACATTTGACTTTTAGCAAAGACGGAAAATTTGTTTATTTAGTTCAGGAATTAGATGGTACGCTGACAACTTTTAGCTACGATAAAACCGGAAGTTTAAAAGTAATTGCCGAAACCAGCATTTTACCAAAAGGTTTTAAAGGCGGAACTGGCGCAGCAGCCATAAAAATCTCACCTGACGGAAACTTTTTATATGTTTCAGACCGTGTAGATGCTAATGCAATTTCAGTATATAAAATCCTTAAAAACGGAAGTATTGAATTAGTAGAACAGCAAAGTACTTTAGGAAAAGGCCCAAGAGATTTTTCTATTGACCCAACAGGAAATTACCTTTTAGTTGGTCATCAGTACACAAATGACATTGTTATTTTTAAAAGAGATATCGCAACAGGAAAAATTACAGATACAGGAAAACGAATTCAATTGTGTTCGCCTGTAGGGTTGGTTTTTACGAAAATTTAATCTAAGTTGCTAAGGTTCTAAGATGCTAAGACACTAAGATAAAAGGCTCAATAATACTTGTATTATTGAGCCTTTTTAATTAAAAAAAAACTTAGAATCTTAGTAACTTAGAACCTTAGAATCTAAAAATTTATTTATTGTTGTCTTTCCTCTTCTTATCTCTCGTTTTCAACATATTTCGATTGACAGAACCGTGGGTTTTCTTTTTTGTTTTTGAAGGGCCTCCTAAATTTACTTTTTTATTCTTTTTAGATTTTTCATGAAAAGCTCCGTCTCCTTCGAGTTTTACTTTTTTCATTAAAAACTTAATAGGCTGTTTGTCTTTTTCAGGCTCGATTAATTTTGTTGAAACTTCAACTTCTTCTGGAAAATCAGTAATATCAAGTTCCTGGTTCATTAAAACTTCGACTTCAATTTTAAATTCTTCTTCCCTTGGCGTTACAAAACTAATGGCTGTTCCAGTTGCATCTGCACGACCTGTACGACCAATTCTGTGCATGTATAATTCTGGTTCTTCCGGAAGTTCGAAGTTAATTACGTGAGAGATATTAGAAATATCCAAACCTCTCGCCATAATATCGGTTGTGATTAAACCGCGAAGATTTCCTTCCTGAAATTCTGCCATTGTACTCAAACGGTAATTTTGAGATTTATTTGAGTGAATTACGCCAAACTGACCTTCAAAATCTTCTTCAATGCGTGTGTGCAGCATATCCGAAATCTTTTTATTGTTTACGAAAACCAAAACACGATCCATGCTTTCGTCGTTTTGCAATAAATGTTTCAGCAGATTTACTTTTGTATTGAAGTTTGGAACGTTGTATGTAACCTGAGTAATTTTTTCAAGCGGTGTTCCAGATGCTGCAAGCGTAACTTCTTCAGGGAAATCAAAATAATCGTTTAATATATCATCAACTTCATCTGTCATTGTTGCAGAGAATAATATATTTTGACGTTTGGTTTTCATCATTGCTAAAAGTGAAGTCAGCTGTGGTCTGAAACCTAGATTCAGCATTTCGTCAAATTCGTCGATTACTAACTTTTGAGTTTCATCAAAACGAACAACAGCGTCAAGTGCTAGATCCATTGTACGACCCGGAGTTCCAACTAAAATGTCGACACCTTCGTAAACGGCTTTTTTTTGTGTATTGATGTTTACACCTCCATAAATACCCAATGTTTTAACCGACATGTATGTGGTTAATTTCTCGACTTCTTCAACAACCTGAACAACTAATTCACGGGTTGGAACAAGTACAACAATTTTTGGTGTATTGGTATTAGTAAACTTATAAAGCTTTAAAAGAGGCAGTAAATAGGCAAATGTTTTACCGGTTCCGGTTTGCGCAATTCCCATCATATCGCGTCCAGACATGATTACAGAGAAAGATTTTTCCTGAATAGGAGTAGGCGTAACAAAGCCTAATTCGTCAACAGCTTTTTGTAATGATTTTGGGAGATTGAATTTTTCGAAAGTGCTCATTTGCATTAAATTTTGTGCAAATGTACGTTAAAATGATGGTTTTTTGTTGATTTTGTAATTTTAGATGTTGTATTGTTACTTAGATTATCCCTCTGAGCGAAGTCGAAGAGCATTCCAATTGGAATGAGGGCTTCGACTTCGCTCAGCCTGACAGCGTAAAACTCAAATAAAATCTACGATTTTAAATTCTAAAACCCTTCAAAAACACCTAAACCAAATAAAGCAAAATCGTATTTTACAGGATCTGCAGCGTCCATTTTACGAAGTTGTGTATCTAATTCCAATAAAGCTTTTGCATCATTTTGCTTTCGCGAAAGAATTCCTAATTTGCGGGCAACATTTCCGGAATGTACATCAAGCGGACATGATAATGCAGAAGCTGAAATAGTTTTCCAGATTCCTAAATCGACGCCTTTTATGTCTTGGCGAACCATCCAGCGTAAATACATGTTGATGCGTTTTGCAGCAGAATTATTCAGAGGATCTGAAATATGTTTTTGAGTTCGTGCTAAATGATCGATTTCGAAAAAGATCTTTTTGAACTCGCTTATGCTTTTCTGCAGACTGTCTTTTTCCTGATTTTTGGCAAAAACAGCTTCTAGTCCGTTGTGGTTTTTGTAAATGTGCTGTAAACCTTTAATGAATCCGCCGAAATCTTTTCCGTTGAAAGTTCGGTGAACGAAGTTTTCTAAGTCAGCTAAATTATCTTCGGAATGCGACATGACGAAATCATAAGGCGTATTGCCCATTAATTCCATCATTTTATGCGAATTCTTGATAATCATTTTACGATTTCCCCAAGCGATTGATGCGCTTAAGAATCCTGCAATTTCGATATCTTCTTTTTGAGAAAACAAATGCGGAATCTGCACAGGATCACTTTCGATAAAATCCTGATTGTTATATTGAATGACTTTTTCGTCGAGAAATTCTTTGAGTTCTTTTTGATTCATTTGAAATGAAATGTTCTTGTTTATTTGAGTGTCCTAGCCCTGATGGGAGCGGCATCTCCCGATTTAGAAAAACAAGGCTTTTTAGCCGTAGTTTTTGTTTATCGGGAATATAGCGGACAGCAGGAAATAGCTCCTATAAATATTAATTACTAATTTGACCGTCGACCATAATTAATTTTCTGTCGGCCATATTGGCTAATTCTTCGTTGTGGGTTACAATTACAAAAGTCTGCCCGAATTCGTCACGAAGCTGGAAAAACAATTGATGTAAATTTTCGGCAGAATGTGTATCGAGATTTCCAGATGGTTCATCTGCAAAAATCACGTCGGGTTTGTTGATTAAGGCTCTTGCAACGGCAACACGCTGCTGTTCTCCGCCCGAAAGCTCGTTTGGTTTGTGATGAATTCTGTGTGATAAACCTAGATATTCCAGAATTTTTTTAGCTTCTTTTTCGGTTTGTGCTTTTGGTTTATTGGCTATAAATGCAGGAATGCAAACATTTTCTAAAGCTGTGAACTCCGGTAATAATTGGTGAAACTGGAAAATGAATCCGAGATTTAAATTTCTAAATTCAGATAATATTTTGTCCTGTTTGCTTTTCTTTTTAAAATACCTGTTGTAGTAAATAAACATTAAAAGTATTGGTAAACACAATATACTAATTGTTGTTGATCGTAATGTTTCATCTAATATTTTAGTCCTAAAAAACAATAAAAAAACTGCTAGTAATATAATATAAATTGAGCCTGACCAGGTTACTATTTTAAATGTTTTTTCTTCTTTTGAATTATCATTTTCAATATCCTGCAGTTTCAAAATATTTTCACCATTAATGGTTAATGATGATTCTGAGTTTCTTTCGGGTGTGTCTAAAGTTCCCAGAATTTGAAGTAAAGTTGTTTTTCCGGCACCAGAAGCCCCAACAATCGAAACAATTTCGCCTTTCTTAATATGTAAATCAACTCCTTTTAAAACTTCAAGTTTGTCGTAGAATTTATGTATGTTTTTTGCGTGTATCATTTAGTGAAACTGTTTTTACAAAGAAACGAAGAATCTATCGATATAAAAATGTGTTGTAACAGAATTTTATGAAGTAATTTTACGTTTACTTTTAGTAATTCAATATTTGAAAAATGAAATTAAAAATAGTTCTGTTTGTATTTATAATTGGGCTTGCTGCTGTTTTTGTTAGTGCTGAACAATATTCCGATGATTTATTTTTAACTTATAAAGTTGATGTTAAACAGCAGCATTTAAGATTGTTTTGGAAAGATGAAAAAGGAAAGCGGTTTGAAAGTATAGAGAATCTTAAACTTTGGACTGCTTCAAAAAATCTTAAATTAGATTTTGCCATGAATGCAGGAATGTATAAGGCAGATCATTCTCCGCAAGGACTTTATATTGAAAAGCAAAAAGTGTTATCTCCTTTAGATACCATAAAAGCTGATGGAAATTTTTATTTAAAACCGAATGGTGTATTTTTTATTACAACTAAAAAAACTGCGGTAATTTGTACGACGGAAAATTTCAAGAATAATAAAGAAATTGAATTTGCGACACAATCTGGTCCCATGTTAGTTATTGATGGTCAGATTCATCAAGCTTTTAAAGAAGGATCGAAAAATCTAAATATTAGGAACGGAGTTGGCATTTTGCCTAATGGAAATGTAGTTTTTGTGTTGTCTAAGAAAGAGGTTAACTTCTATGATTTTGCTAATTATTTTAAAACTTTGGGTTGCAAAAACGCGCTTTACCTTGACGGATTTGTTTCGCGTGCGTATCTTCCATCGCAAAACTGGATTCAAACCGATGGAGATTTTGGTGCGTTATTTGCTGTGACAAGAAATAATTAAAAGGTGGAAATTTTGAAATTAAATTTAATATTCAAATAAAATGAATTTGATGAATTATTTTTAATTTCGGAACAAACTCAAATCAAACTTAAAATGCAAGACCTAAAAGTTGTAGATGACAATAGAATGTCAAAATTAATTATTGGTTTAATTTTGGACGGAATTGGTATGATTTCTTTTTCGATTCCGCTTCTTGGTGAATTTTCAGATGTAATTTGGGCGCCAATCGCGGCTATAATTATGACCAGAATGTATAAAGGCAGAGTAGGAAAGGTTGCCAGCGTTTTAACTTTTATTGAAGAAGTAATTCCGTTTACGGATATCATTCCTTCTTTTACACTGACCTGGATTTATACTTATTTCTTTTCCAGTGAGAGAGTGAGAGAATAAATTTAGTTTTTAAATAAAAATCCTAATCCCATGTTTTTGAGCATTTTCTTTTCGAAGTTCCAAAAGAATTTAAATTGCCCAAACACGGTTCCTATTGCGACTAATAAAACCTGATAAATTGGGAAAATTATAAGCAGTCGAATTAAGGTAAACCAACCTCCAAAATCTTCTTTGGTGATTCCCAGCCAAACGCAAAATGGTTTAGACAGCCAGGCAGAAGCCGATCCTGTGATGGCAAAAACGATAAGTATTATAATGGCTTGTAAATTTGAGGTGATTCCCCAGCGTTCTTTTAATTTATTCATTGCTATTTGTAATGATTACAAATATAGTAATTATCTTGAAGGAACATACCCCCAAAGTTTTTGTTTGTAAGTATTTTGAAAATAAATCATGTAATTGTAAATTAAGTAGTTTACTTCATATCCGTAATGGATGTCAGGACGATAGTTAATCGACATTTCGTACAAATCCGGGCTGTAACGCTGTGGCTGCAAAACGCGGCTGTTCCACTCGGTTACATACAAGTTATTTTTGTTTTCAAGATATGCTAATGAATGGTAATTTCTAGGATAAGCTCTTGATTGAAGCCAGGTACTAAAACCGTTATCAATAATTATTACTTCATATTCAAGAGAATCGTTTGCAATTCTAACGGTATCGTTTAGTTTTTTGTTTGAGTTTGAAGCAGTATCTGCACTAGCAATATTTTGCGAAGTCGTAGAACAAGCAATTATTGTTAGTATTATAATTAATATGGAAATACACTTTTTCATAACCCTAAAGTTACGAATTTTTTTTAAGGTTCACAGAGGCAAAGGTTCAAAGTAACAAAGGTTTAACTTCTTACTTATAAAATAAAAACTGATTACAAATTTGTAATCAGTTTTTAGAATTTTTCTTAAGGTCTTTGGACCTTTGTTACTTTGAACCTTTGTGCCGTACTATTTGCTTCCAAACAATTTCCCAATAAACCCGGCGATACCACCTTTGCTCTTGGTAACTACAAGTACATCGGCAACGTCAAGTTTTCCGTCGTTGTTTTGGTCAAGGCCAAATTGAGTTCCGTATTTTGAAATGGTATCCATAATTCCAGATGCTTGTCCGCTGTTTCCTGAAATCGAATTGATGATGTCAGAAATCTGAAAACTGCTGTCATTTGGATCTTTTGCTTTATTTACTAATGAACCTAAAATCTGCGGAATTAAGTTTGAAGCTACACCAGAAGAATCTGCACTGCTTAAACCAAATTTTTCTCCCAAACTTCCAGATAATTGCTGCGAGATTTGCTGTACGACAGGATTTGAATTATCGATAGGAGAGTTTCCATTAAATAAACCGGCTAATTGTTCACCTCCGCCTTCTGAAGCAATCTTTTTTAAGCCTTCAAAAATAGAATTGCTTGTTTCGTTTATTACGGCTTCGTTATGCTCATTTGGGACAGCATTGTTGTTTACAACAGCATCGCCTCCGTATTGTTGTACTAATTGGGTTAATTGTTCAAACATAATATTTAGAGTTTAAATTACACGCCAAAATTAATAAAAAAGAAAGGGATTTACTACAAATAAGCAGTAAATCCCTTTAAAGATAGTTTATTTTTAATTACTAGCTTAACAAAGTAATAATTTGTGAAGCTAATTCTGTACCAATTCTGTCTTGTGCTTCTCCAGTTGCAGCTCCAATGTGCGGCGTCAATGAAATTTTAGGGTGCATTAAGATTGTCATTTCTGGTTTTGGTTCGCTTTCAAAAACGTCTAAACCTGCAAAAGCAACTTTTCCTGAGTCTAAAGCTTTTACTAAAGCTACTTCATCAATAACACCTCCACGAGCACAGTTTACGATTCCAACTCCGTCCTTTAAAAGTTCAAATTCTTTTTCACCAATGATGTAACCATCTTGAGCAGGAACGTGTAATGTAATGAAATCTGACTCTTTAAATAAAGATTCTAAAGATTGAGAAACAATTGTAGTTGTAATAGACTGTCCGTCGAAAAACTCCACTTTTACATCTACCTGAGGAATAAAACTATCTGCAGCGATAACTTTCATTCCTAAACCAAGAGCCATTTTTGCAGTAGCTTGTCCTATACGACCAATACCAACAATTCCTAAAGTTTTTCCTCTTAATTCAACTCCGTTTGCGTATGCTTTTTTCAAACCGTCAAAGTTTGAATCTCCTTCAAGAGGCATATTTCTATTTGAATCATGCAAGAAACGAACACCAGAAAATAAGTGTCCAAATACCAATTCAGCAACAGATTCTGAAGATGAAGCCGGAGTATTAATTACATGAATTCCTTTGCTTTTAGCATAATCAACATCGATATTATCCATACCAACACCACCGCGACCGATAATTTTGATACCAGGACAAGCGTCGATAATATCTTTACGAACTTTAGTGGCACTGCGCACTAAAATTACGTCTACATTATTTTCATTGATAAAGTTAGCTACTTGTTCCTGAGCTACTTTTGTAGTTATAACTTCAAATCCGCCTTTTTCTAAGGCTAGAATTCCACTTTTAGAAATTCCGTCATTTGCTAATACTTTCATTGTGTGATATTTTGTTTATTTGGTTCATCGTTTAATTGTTTATTCGATGAACCAAGTATATTGGGTTTTTCTTTTTGGTATTGTAAATTGAGACTGAGAACTAAACTTTAGACTCTAAAGCTTTCATTACATCAACTAATACCTGAACACTTTCGATAGGCATAGCGTTGTAAATAGAAGCTCTGTAACCACCTACAGAACGGTGTCCTGGCAATCCAGAAATATTTGCAACTTTCCATAAAGCATCAAAAGTTTCTGTATGATCCGGGTTGTTTAATAAGAAAGTAACATTCATTTTAGAACGATCTTCTACCGCAGCAGCACCTTTAAATAATGGGTTTCTGTCGATTTCAGCATAAAGTAAATCAGCTTTTGCGTTGTTTAATTTTTCAACAGCAGCGATTCCACCTTTTTCTTTAATCCATTGTAAAGTCAATAATGAAACATATACTGAAAAAACAGGCGGCGTATTGTACATACTTTCTGCTTTGATATGTTTTGCATAATCTAACATACTAGGAATTGTTCTTCCGTTTTTACCTAAAATTTCTTCTTTAACTACAACAAGAGTAGTTCCTGCAGGTCCCATATTTTTTTGAGCCCCGGCATAGATTAAATCAAATTTAGAGAAATCTAATTGACGAGAAAAAATATCTGAACTCATATCGCAAACTACTGGAATGTTTGTCGACGGGAATTCCTGCATTTGAGTTCCAAAGATGGTATTGTTACTTGTACAGTGAAAATAATCAGCATCACTTGGTATTTCGTAACCTTTTGGAATATGTGTATAATTATCATCTTTTGAAGAAGCTACAACAATAGTTTCTCCAAAAAGTTTTGCTTCTTTAATAGCCGCAGTTGCCCACGTTCCTGAATCTAAATAAGCTGCTTTTCCGTTTTCTTTCAATAAGTTATAAGGAGCCATCAAGAATGCAGTACTTGCACCACCTTGTAAAAACAAAGCCTGATATCCTTTTCCTTCAAGTCCTAATAATTCTAAAGCCAGCGAACGAGCTTCATCCATAACAGCAACAAAATCTTTGCTTCGGTGCGAGATTTCAAGAATTGATAATCCTGAATCATTAAAATTTAAAATTGCTTTTGATGCCTTCTCAAAAACTTCCTGAGGTAAAATACTTGGTCCTGCGCTGTAGTTGTGTTTTTTCATGGTTGTTGTTAATAGTCGAAATTTTAAAAACGCAAATTTCGGCAATAGGAGCTGAAAAAGCGATAAATAATTCGAAATAATTAAACATTTTTTTACTTTGTTGTTAACAAAAACGTTATAGTATCAACGTTATCTGCATAATCCCACAATTGAGGATTTTGGGTTTGACCAAATGCAACACTATTTTCTGTTAAATCGCTGCTTACTATGCATTGAATTTGCTCTGCATCGGTTTCCAGGCGCGATTTTAAATCTTCGAGATTTTCATAATATTCATAGAAAACGCTCGAAATAGGCGAGGCATAGCTCGAATCTTCTTTTAAAGTCAAAAATCCGTTATCTAATAATTTGAAATTACTCATTAAGAAAACAGCTTTGTTGTAATCGTAATTATTTGCGTATTTCTCGTAATGAATAACGTCCTGATATTTAAAAATAGCCTGAAAAAAAGCATCAAATGAATAGCCTTTCGGAACAAAAAGTTTAGATACATTTCGGCATCCTAAACCAAAATATCTAAAAATATCTTCACCAAGAGCTTCTAATTCTTCGTGGGTTTCTTTTCCGTTTAAAACGGCAGCCGAATTTCTGTTTTTTCGGATGATGGAAGGTTTATCTTTAAAATAATATTCAAAATAACGAGCTGTGTTATTGCTTCCGGTTGCAATTACAGTATCAAAATTTTCCAGTTTTCCATCAACGAAAGTGATTTTATCTTTTAAATTTTCATCAACAGCAATTAAATACTTCGCTAAAAATGGCAGTAAATGCTGATCGTTTGAGGATGTTTTTACTAAAGCTTTGTTTCCGGTAATTAAAACAGACAGAAAATCGTGAAAACCAACAAGCGGAATATTTCCGGCCAAGATTAAAGCAACTGTTTTTTCTTTTTTGTCATTTTGAGCAAATTCGGAAGAATATTGAGAAATCCATTTGTTTAGGTTTTCTTCTGTCAAAGCATCTGCCCACGATTTTATTGCAAAATATACTTGTTCCGGTGTGTACCAGCCATTATGAGATTGTGATAAATGGATTAGTTTTTCGAAATCATCAAAAAAGATATCGTTATATAAAACGTCAGATTTTTGCACAGAATGTTCTTCTGAAAACTGACTTAGAAATTTTCCTAATTCAACAAAAACACTTTTTTTTGTTTCTAATGTCATAATGTTTGTTTATGAATTGTTTTGATTGTAATTTTGCACAAAAATAAGCATAATTAAGTCGAAAGTCAAAAGTCTTAAAGTCAAAAGGGAGAAATGTCTTTGATGTACTTTATTTTACTTTAAGACTTTAGAATTTTAACTTTAAGAAAAATAAAAAGATGGCAATTATTATAACTGACGAATGCATAAACTGTGGGGCTTGCGAACCAGAATGCCCAAATACAGCAATATATGAAGGAGCAGATGATTGGAGATATAAAGACGGAACAAGCTTAAAAGGAACTGTTATTTTACCTGACGGAACTGAGGTTGATGCTGATGATGCACAAACTCCAATTTCTGATGAGATTTATTATATCGTTCCCGGAAAATGTACAGAATGTAAAGGTTTTCATGACGAACCTCAATGTGCTGCTGTTTGTCCTGTTGACTGTTGTGTGCCAGATGATAATCATGTAGAAGATGAAGAAACCTTGTTGAACAGACAAGCGTTTTTACATGGCGAGTAAACTCCGTCAGTATATAATAAATAATTCAATAACGTTCTCTTTATTTATAGTTTATAGCGGATTTATATTTCTTAAAGTAGAAAATCTTGATAACTACAATTTTTACGAAGGTAAAATAATTGGTATTCGCAATATAACATCTTCACATACGGCCGGAAGAGGGGGGCCAGTATTAATTAATAGAAATATTCCTGAAGTAGAATACTATAAAGATAATGACACAATTAGATATGACCAGGGAGAATTGAGACTGGTGACTAATTTTGAGCTAAATGAAAAAGTAACGATTTTAGAAAATAAAGAAGACGAATACGAAAACAAGATTTACAGCCTTTTTTATTATTGGATTGATTATAATGAATTAATACTTTGCTTACTAGCTTTTCTGTTTATTTACGGATACATAAAAAACTTTATCAAATAATAAAATCCCGAGCTCAAACTCGGGATTTTTTTTGCTTTATTCGGAATGTTAAAAAGTTATTGTGTTGGTTTATAATATTTTATATTTTAGCGCTTATTTTTTTAATAAAAATTTAATACTTTAGGTGAAAATTTAATAAGCATATGAGGAAAATCATACTTTTATTTTTTGTTTTATTTAGTTTGACAGTTTTTTCGCAGGAAGAACAATATTCTATTATAGTAAAAGATATAGAAACACAGCTTCCTATTGAAAATGCCACAGTTGTTATTCTAAAAACAAAACAAATATTATCCAGCAATAAAGAAGGTAAGGTTACTTTTATGCTTACCGGAGGTTCTAATGTACAGGTATCAGAAACCAATTATGAAACTCTGACCGTACGCTGGACATCTTTAAACGGAGATCAAAAATTTATTGTTTATCTAAAAAGTAATAACAACAAACTAGATGAAATTGTTCTTTCTAAGCAGTCTCCACAAAAAGTACTTCAAAAACTTGTAGATAATTCATCAAAAAAACTAGCATCATCTTACAGACTAAAAGTTTATGTAAGGGAGTTTTTTATGCTGGATAACAAATATTCTTATTTTAATGACGGACTTGTTAATTTTCAATTTTCAGGAAGTCCTTCGACAACACTTTTGGTAGAGCAAAACAGATCTTATGGCTTGCTGGAAACAGATGTAAGCGCAGATTTAAGAGGTTATGATTTGAATAATATCATGAAAAATTATAATGATTTTAAATATTTTGATCCGCTTTTAGATCCGAAAGCAAAAAAAGAATATGATTTTATTATCCGCGGTCATGCTAAAAATAAGGATTATTATGTAATGTATATTACGCCTTTGGATAAAGCAAAAGAGGCTGTTGATAATTTTGAGATTATTTATGATCCTGAAAAGAAACTGATTATTGAGTTTAAAATCGATATTACACCGCAGAATCTTGATAAACTTGAAGAAAAGGCCGATGTGAATTCTAAAAATATTACAAGATCATTTATTAATGTTGATTATAGGGTAGACGGGGAGAATTATTATTTATTGAGCTCAAATGAAGAAATAGCTTATAATCTTATTTTGAAAGATCAGGTAAAGAAAATTCAGGTTCGCAATAGTTTTATTACGACAAATTTCAACAGACAAAATTTTACGTATAAAGAAAGTGATGTGTTTAAAGAGAAATCACTTTTTAATAAAAGAAATAAAATATTGACCAATTACTGGGATATTTCAGGATTTGTTGCAACTGATGAAGAAAAAGCGATTATTGCTTCTTTGGATTATAAGTTGTAATTTCTAAATTATAGTTTTTGGGCAACGATTACGAAAGTGTCATAAGCATACGTTTTTCGATCTATTGTTTTGAGTATTTTGAAATTATTTAAATATAAGAACAGCTCTATTTCATTAAGAGTAAAAACTCGTACTGTAGAAAAATCATTTTCGATAGTTTTTTTCTCACCATTTGCTACAGCATAATATTTTGCTGTCCATTCGAGCATAAAATTTTCTAAGGCATTATTGGTGTCCCAATGACTTTCTCTTATGTACTGTACATTTTCATATTCGGCTTCATGAATTATGATGGGATTTTCTTTTGTAAAAGGAATAAAGCGATTCGCATCAATGAAATCGAAAATCAGAATTCCATTTTCATTTAGATTTTTATGAATAGAATCAAAAGTTCTATTAACATCATCATTAGTAATCAGATAACTTGTAGATCTTCCGGTAATTAAAATAGAATCAAAAGTTTTATTCAATTTAAAATCACGCATGTCACCTTGTGTAAAAGAGCTGTTTTTGTTGCGTTCTTTTGCAATTGCAATCATATCGTCACTGTAATCAAGGCCTTGATAATTTTGATTGTTTTCACTGAATCGCTTTGCGAGATTTCCGGTTCCGCTCCCTATTTCAAGAGTAGTAGAAGCCTTGTATTCCTGAATAAGGTTGTTGTAAAAAGCATATTCTTCGTCATAATTGACAAAGGTTTGATACATTGCATCGTAAATCGCGGCCATTTGACCATCATATAAATTAGCCATAATACTGAGTTTTAATTATAAAATTATAAAAAAAGGGCTGTCATAGGACAACCCTTTAAAATATTTAAACAAAGTTGAAACTTAGAACTTATAGTTTACAGATAAGTTGAACATTGTTCCTAATTGACTGAAGTGGAATCCATCATAAGTCATTCTAGAATAACGTTGGTTAAATGTAAGTAAATTAGATTGCTGTTGCGTTGTAGTTACTGTAGATGTACCTGCTAATATTTTTGCACCTTCAGCATTTTCAGCTACAAATTTCCATTCTGGTAAAACGTTAAATAAGTTGTTTACGTTTAATGCAATCGTGAATTTTTCAGTAGCATTAAAATTAACACCTAAGTCAGTAACAATTTTAGGAATGAATTCTGTTTTAAGATTAGGTTTTGTATCATCTCTAACCGGGTCACCATTCGCAGCTCTTACTAAATTTCCGTTAGCATCTCTAACCTCATTAGAAATTAAACCATCTTGATTAAATGTAGTTTTTCCGAAATAAGTATTGTTCAAAGAAAATCCGAATTTACCAATTTCATAATTGATTCCAAGAATCCATTTTGTTTCAGGTCTTGAAGTAAAAGTCAATGAGTTTAAGATATCTCCAAATGAATTTTGATCGATTGGAGAAATTCTTTCGTTATCTAAAGTAACGTTTCCTGATAAATTGAATCCTAATTTACCTTCGCCAATACCAACATTGTTATAACCTAATACAACATCTAAACCAGAAGTTCTTGAATCGAATGAGTTAGAAAACCAAGCCACATTTCCAAAAGGAGTATTTTGTCTGTCTCCAAGAACAATTCTGTCTTCTACTTTGATATTATAGTAGTCAACAGTAATATTGAAGTTTTGAAAAGGTTTTGCCCCAATACCAACTGTAATATTGGTTGATTTTTCTGGATCTAGAGGACGAATCCCTAATTGACGAGCCTGAGGAGAGACATTATTTATAATTCCACTAATTTGAATACCTTGTCCGGCTACAAATGAGTATTGTGATTTTTGAGTGTAAATCTGGTGTAAAGTAGGCGCTCTAAAACCTGTTGAAACAGAACCCCTTAAAGTAATTTTATCGTCAAGAAATTTATATCTTGTACTTGCTTTCCAAACAGTTGCACCACCAAAGTCGCTATATTCTTCATGTCGAACAGTTCCGTTTAATTGAAAGTCTTTTGTAACATCAAAAGCAACATCTAAATAAACACCAACATTATACCTGTTCCATTTTCCAGAATTTTCTGGTCTGTTCCCTGCAAAAGAGTCAGCTCCGGTTCCATCCCAAGAAGCTTTATCTCCTTCTATTACAGAGAAATTTTCAGATCTAAACTCTGTACCAAAACCAATACTAAACTGATCAGATAAAATTTTAGAAACGTCAATATTTCCAACAACGTGATTAAAAGAAGATCCACCCGGTTTAAACGAAATTGGACTGTTTTCTCTGTAAACGTTATTTCCGTCTGCATCAACAATGTTTGATCTGTTTACTGAATTGTTTACAGAATAAAGTTGTTTGTTACCACCAACTGTTATACTTGCATCTGTATTCCATCCGTTTTTGGTGTTTTTAAAACCAAGTGTACCATTATAGTCACTTAAATCTCCTTCAAAAGTAGGGCCGTATCCTTCGTATGATGGATTAGCATCATCACCATTTCCAAAGAAATCATTAAGATAAGGGTCCCCGGAAAGAGGTCTCCAATACGGAGTTCTAAAGTTGGCAAACGATTTTACTTTTTTGTAAACATAAGCTGCATTGTAATACAGTTTAGTATTATCGCTAATATCGTTTCCACCATTAATTAAGAATTTTGCTGCAGCAGTTTCTGGAGAACCATTGATATTTCTAGCATCAGGATATTTGCTAAGAAATTGATTTACCGTTGCAACATCAGCAGGTGTTCCGCTTAAAAAGTCATTAGCTTCACCCTGAGCATCAACAGTTCCAGGTCTGTTGGCTAAATTTACTTTAGAAAAATCTATAGTATAATTTAAAAAGCCTTTTTCGCCGATAGTTGTGCCATTGTTTAAGCTTACACCCAGCATTTCCCCGTCACCTTCAGAAGTAATTCCACTTCTTAAAGTAATAGAGCCATCGGTCTTGTTTTTCTTCAAAATGATATTTACAACTCCTGCAATGGCGTCAGAACCATATTGAGCAGAAGCTCCGTCACGAAGAATCTCAACTCTTTCGATCGCATCTGTTGGAATTGCAGAAATATCTGCACCCGTTTCCCCACGTCCCGGAGAGGTTTGTACATAAAGTAATGCACTTAAGTTTTTACGTTTACCATTAATAAGAATTAAAGTTCTGCTTGGTCCCATATTTCTAATCTCGTATGGATCCAGTAATGATGTTGCATCATTTACCGGAGTTTGTACGGTATTAAATGAAGGAATTTTGTATTGCAGTGCCTTATCAAATGTAGCCTGCCCTGTCGATGTTAGATCTTTAGACGATAATACATCAATAGGTAATGCAGTAGTTGTATTACTTCTTGCTGCTGCTCTAGATCCTGTGACAACAACTTCGTCAAGATTTTGTCCTCCTTCTTCGGATAATGATACATCAATTTGTGATGCATTTGCTAATCTGGTAACACTGGTATACCCTACATAAGTAAAAACTAATGAAGCACCTTCTTTTACAGTTATTTTATAAGATCCATCGATATCGGTGGATACACCGTTATTAGTTCCCTTTTCGATAATGTTGACACCAGGCAGTGGAGTTCCTGTGTTGTCCTTTACTACACCCGAGATTTGCTTTTGCGCAAAAATGAAGACGGTGTTTAATAGAAAAAATAAAATTGCAATTTTTCTCATGTTAATTGTTGTTTTGGTTAAAAAAATGGTATGTGGTTTGTTAAATATTGTGATAAAATTAGTATTATTTAACAAAATATTATTATAAAGTTTATTTTTTTTTAAGAAAAGTACTAGAAATGTATATATCGTCATTTTTTGTATAGTTAACAGCTATTAAATCTTATATTTGCAAAATTTTAGGGGCAAAATGTATCATTTTGTTAAAATAAAATTTATAAGAAAAAACATTCAGTATGTGATTTGGTTAAATGCTAAATAATTGATTTTTAATCAATAAGTCCAGTGTTTATAAGGGTCGGAATCAATAAAAAACAAATTTATCTACATATGAAAGCAGGAATTGTAGGATTACCAAATGTTGGAAAATCAACATTATTTAATTGTTTATCTAATGCAAAAGCGCAGAGTGCGAACTTTCCGTTTTGTACAATCGAACCTAATATTGGTGTTGTAAACGTTCCGGATCCGAGAATCAACAAATTAGAAGAATTGGTAAAACCAGAACGCGTACAAATGGCAACTGTAGATATCGTAGATATTGCAGGTTTGGTAAAAGGAGCAAGTAAAGGTGAAGGTCTTGGAAACCAGTTTTTAGGAAACATTAGAGAGTGTAATGCTATCATTCACGTTTTACGTTGTTTTGATAATGATAATATTGTTCACGTTGACGGAAACGTAAACCCAATTCGTGATAAAGAAACTATCGATATCGAATTGCAGTTAAAAGATTTAGAAACAGTTGAAAAACGTTTGGAAAAAGTAAATCGTGCTGCAAAAACCGGAAATAAAGAAGCGCAGACTGAAAAAGCGCTTTTAGACAGAATTAGAGAAGCATTATTACAAGCTAAATCTGCCCGTACTATTATACCTCAAAGTAATGATGAAGAGGTTTTAATGGAATCTTTTCAATTAATTACTGCAAAACCAGTTTTATATGTTTGTAATGTTGACGAAAATTCAGCTGTAAACGGAAACAAATATGTAGATCAGGTTCGTGAATTAGTAAAAGATGAAGATGCTGAAGTTATTATTCTTTCAGTAGGAGCAGAAGCCGATATTACAGAATTAGAAAGCTATGAAGAGCGTCAGGTTTTCCTTGAAGATATGGGATTAACAGAGCCGGGAGCGTCAGTTTTAATTCGTGCAGCTTATAAACTATTAAAACAACAGACTTATTTTACAGCTGGTGTAAAAGAAGTTCGTGCTTGGACAATCAATATTGGAGCAACTGCACCGCAAGCAGCAGGAGTTATCCATACCGATTTTGAAAAAGGTTTCATTCGTGCCGAAGTTATTTCATACGAAGATTACGTTCAATACGGTTCTGAAGCAAAAGCAAAAGAAGCTGGAAAATTCAAAGTTGAAGGAAAAGAATATGTTGTAAAAGATGGTGATGTAATGCATTTCCGTTTTAACGTTTAATTTTTTTAAGAAGATAGAATAAAGATTATAGAGAATAGACTAAAACTGCTGGAGTAATTCAGCAGTTTTTTTGTTATTATTTGAGGTCTCAACTGTCAGGCTGAGCGAAGTCGAAGCCCACGCAAGAAGCTCCACAAAGTATTGCCAATCTTTGCGGGCTTCGACTTCGCTCAGCCTGACAAAAATGAGAATAAAAAAATCCGTTAAAATCCGCACTTTCGCGAAAGCGAATCCGTAAAATCCGCGTGCCATTTAGCAATCAAATTTACAGTTTGAAAATTTTTGGCTCAAAAATTGGTTACAGAAAAATTACCAATTACTAATCTAAAATAAACCAATCAAAATGCTAAAAAAAACTTTCAAAATTTTAAAATGGACAATTATCGGAATCTTCAGTTTTCTTGTCCTTTATGTAGTATCTGTTTATCTGATTTCTAAAATCACCGTCAATTCAGATGTCGCTCAGGTCGAAGAGCAAAATGCCGTTCCTATTTACATTCTCTCCAACGGCGTTCACACCGATATTGTCGTTCCGATAAAAAATGAAATCAAAGACTGGCGAAACGAAATTCAGTTTAACCAAACGCAATCAAAAGATTCATTAATGAATTTTATCGCTTTTGGATGGGGCGATAAAGGTTTTTATTTAGATACGCCGGAGTGGTCAGACTTAAAAGCAAGTACAGCCTGCAAAGCTGCATTTGGAATCAGTTCATCGGCAATGCATACTACATTTTTTAAACAATTAAGAGACGGTGAGGACTGCAAACGTATTTTGATTTCAAAAGAAAATTATCAAAGTCTAGTTAATTATATTTCGGATAGTTTTAGAGATCCAATTCATCCAGAATGGATAGAAGGTCACAGTTATGGAAAAAAAGATGCTTTTTATGAAGCAAAAGGAAGTTACAGTCTTTTTTATACTTGCAATACCTGGGCAAATAATGCTTTAAAAGCGGCAAATCAAAAAGCAAGTTTGTGGACTGTTTATGATAAAGGGATTTTTTGTCATTATAAATAATGTATAGTCCCTACGGGACAATTGTTGTACGTAGTTTTTGGGTTACCGATATTAAATCTCTACGAGATTATTCTGTTAGTAATAAATAGGTGTTTATACATTACAGGAAATTCCGTTAGAAATACATCTGTTTTTTGGTTTGAATATTAAATCTAACGAGATTGTCCGTTTAGTAATAAACAGGTATTTATGTAGGACAGGAAATTCCGCTAGGAATTAAATATCGGTAGCCAATGTTTTATACCCGCCGAAAAATATTCCGCTAGGAATATATGATCGGTAGATGGAAAAAATGTAAAATTCCATTAAAAATCAAGAATCAAAAATTTTTGATTATTGCGTAAATTTGAGAGAATATCAAAAAATCAGCAAATGAAAATCAAAAATATATTCTCCAAAACATGGTTTTTACTAAAAAATACTTTTTTAGAATTTAACGATGATAATGCCATTAAACTAAGTGCGGCACTTGCATATTACACCATATTTGCTTTGCCGCCTTTATTGATTATTATCATTACAATTTGTGGTTTCTTTTTTGGAGAGGAAGCTGTAACGGGAGAATTGTACGGACAAATTAATGGTTTGGTTGGTAACGGCGCAGCAAGTCAAATTCAGGAAGCTATTAAAAATGTACAATTATCAGGCGATAATGTTTTTGCAACCGTATTTGGAATCATAATGCTATTAATTGGGGCGTCAGGAGTTTTTGCCGAAATACAAAGTTCTATTAATTTTATTTGGGGATTACGTGCGAAACCAGATAAAGGAATTAAGAAATTTATTCAAAACCGCTTAATGTCATTCTCAATGATTGCCTCAGTTGGTTTTTTAATGCTGGTCAGTCTTTTTATAAGTACAACTTTAGACTTGCTTAGTTCACGTTTAAAAGTTTATTTTCCAGAGAGTACAGTTTATTTATTTTATATAGTTAATATAATTATTGTACTGGCAAGTATTACTACTCTTTTTGCTATTATTTTTAGAACATTGCCAGATGGAAAAATCAAGTGGAAAGATGCTTTTATAGGGTCAGGAGTTACAGCTATACTTTTTATGATTGGTAAATTTGCCATCGGTTTTTATTTAGGAAGTTCAACAGTAGCCTCTGTTTACGGTGCTGCAGGATCTGTGATAATTATTTTAGTTTGGGTTTATTATTCGGCAATTATTCTGTATTTTGGAGCAGAATTTACCAAAGTATATGCAAAATCTTACGGAGGTAAAATTTATCCAAATGAGTACTCGGTAGAAATCGCAAAAGAAATTTACGAAATCGACGAACCAAAAAAAGAACCAATAGAAGAAAAATTACAAAAACAAAAACCATGAAAATAATCGCCTTTGGAGGAAGTAACAGTCAGCATTCGATCAATAAAAAATTAGCCACTTACGCAGCAGGTTTATTCGAAAATGCCGATGTCGAAGTTTTAGATTTAAACGATTACGCAATGCCATTATTTAGTGTTGATCTTGAAAAAGAAGTAGGACAGCACGAACTTGCAAAAGCATTTCTTGCTAAACTTGCCAGCGCAGATATTTTAGTCGTTTCTCTTGCTGAGAATAACAATAATTATTCATCAGCATTCAAAAATTTATTCGATTGGAGTTCCAGGATTACGAAAGAAGTTTTTCAACAAAAACCAATGTTATTACTGGCAACTTCGCCTGGATCAAGAGGCGGCGCTTCCGTTTTAGAAATTGCGCGAAATGCTTTGCCAAGATACGGAGCTGAAATTAAAGGAACTTTTTCATTACCAGCATTTGGCGCGAATTTTGATTTACAAGAAAATAAAATTTCTAACGTTGAGTTAGATAAAGAATTGAAAGATATTATCAAATCAAATTTTTAAATGCCACAAAAAAAGATTGCCCTTATATTCCTTTTGTTGAATAGTATTTTTTTGAATTATACTTTTGCACAAAAAATTAGTGAAGTAGATAAAATCGTTGCAAAATATCCAAAAAGTTTTGCAACCACAGAAAAATTAGCGGAAAGAATTGAACAAGACTTCAGTTCTGATTATGACAAGGCACGAGCAATTTACAGCTGGATTGCCTTCAATATAAAATATGATTACAATGCTTTTTTGAATCCTCCGAGAACACAGGGATTTAGTTATTCTACCGAAGCCGAAAAACAACGTAAAATCAAAGAACTGAATGACAGATTATGGCAAAAAGCCTTTAGTTCTAAGAAAGCTGTCTGCGAAGGGTTTACGGCTTTATACCAGCATTTAGCAGAATTAACAGGATTGAAATCTGAAATAATAAGAGGAGATTCTAAAATTTCATTAAGAGATATCGGCCGAAAAAATACTTCTTCCAATCATGCATGGAATATTGTTTTAATTGACAGAAAATGGCGTTTGATTGATGTAACTTGGGGGCAGGGTTATTTTGATAATAGTAAAGGCAGAATGGTAAATGATTTTTCATCTGTTTACTTTGATACAGATCCGGATTATTTCTTCGCTAAACATTTCCCTGATTCCGGTTCTTATTTGGGAGATAGATTAGATAAAGACGCATTTCTTAACGGACCTTTAATTTATAATAAAACAATCGAGAACGATTTTAAAATTAAATCTCCAACTACCGGAATTATCGAAGCTAAATACGGAGATAAAATTGATGTTGAAATTAAAAATGTAAAAAAATCAGATCAGGTTCTTTATTTAAATAAAAGGAATCAGCCCGTTTTGATTAAAAATGCAAAAGAAAAAAGAGGCGGTTTAGAATTTCAAATTCCGTATGATAATAATATTGGCGAATACATTACAATTTTTGTAAACACAAATAGTATTCTTTCCTTTAAAGTTATTTCAAAATAAAGTCAACATTGTTTATTGGCAGATTTTCTTCTTTTATTGAATTGCCGTATCTTAGCAATTCAGGAATTGAATTAATGCGATATGGAGACAACTTTTTTGAAATCGATCTTAGACAATGATTTCTATAAATTTACAATGCAGCATGCTGTAATAAGACTTTTTCCAAAGGCAAAGGTTCGATACGGATTTATTAATAGAGGAAAACATAAATTTCCGGCTGGTTTTGCAGATTTACTTCGTCGTTCTGTAGATGCATTGGCAGATCTTCGTTTAACTAAAGAAGAAAAAAATTATCTCTCACATTACTGCCCTTATCTTGATCCCACTTATTTAGACTTTCTGCAGGGATATAGTTTCGATCCGTCAGAAGTACAGATTAGCCAGGAAGGATCAGAAATTAAAGTTACAGTTGAAGGTTTTTGGTATCGGACTATTTTATGGGAAGTTCCGTTAATGGCTTTGATTTCGGAGCTTTTTTATAAATCAAATCATTTAATCCGCTTAAATGATGAAGCTATTAAAAATCTCACGAAAGATAAAATCGATAATTACAATAAACTGGGCGTATCTATTTTAGAGCTTGGCACAAGACGCCGCCATTCTTATGATGTCCATAATTTGGTAAATGAAACTTTACGAACTTTTGGCGGACAAAGTTTTATAGGAACAAGCAATGTACATTTTGCAATGGTCAATAATAAACGTCCGTTAGGCACGCACGCACACGAATGGTTTATGTTTCATGCAGCGCAATACGGCTTTAAAATGGCTAATTCCATAAGTCTGGAACATTGGACACAGGTTTACGGCGGCGACCTCGGAATTGCCTTAACAGACACTTACACTACAGAAATATTTTTCAATCAATTTGATAAAAAATACTCCAAACTTTTTGACGGCGTTCGAAATGACAGCGGAGATCCAATTGAATTTGCAAAAAAAGTAATTACGCATTATACCAAAATGGGAATTGATCCAAAATCGAAAGCCATTGTTTTTTCTGATTCTTTAAATTTTGATAAAGTAAAAACGATAGTTGACTTTTGTCAGGATAAAATCAAAATGTCATTCGGAATTGGAACAAATTTTACCAATGATGTTGGACTTCCAGCCATGAATATGGTGATAAAATTAACAGAAACGAAACCCGATAATACACATTGGCAAGGTGTCGTTAAACTTTCTGATGAAAAAAACAAAAATACGGGAACGCCCGAAATGATTGCTTTGGCAAAAGAAGTACTCGGAATCAAATAGTATTTTTTTGTTTCATAACTGATTTTTTATATTTTTAACGGTCGTATTTTTTTAAAATCAATTTAAATAGATTTAAATCCTGTTATTATTCGTAACAAAAAAGAAATACGCTTTCATTTTTTGCCGATAAATGGTACATTAGCCAAAAATCCAATTCACCTTATGCTAGAGCAAAATCAATATACCGAAGATAATATCCGATCACTCGATTGGAAAGAACATATCCGTATGCGTCCGGGAATGTATATCGGAAAATTGGGAGACGGTTCTTCTCCAGATGATGGTATTTACATTCTTTTAAAAGAGGTTTTAGATAACTGTATCGATGAGTTCGTAATGGGCTCCGGTAAAACTATTGAAGTGACTATCAAGGATAAAACGGTTTCTGTTCGTGATTACGGACGTGGAATTCCGTTAGGAAAAGTGGTCGATGTAGTTTCGAAAATGAATACAGGTGGAAAGTACGATTCTAAAGCTTTCCAGAAATCAGTAGGTTTGAACGGTGTCGGAACAAAAGCGGTAAATGCACTTTCAAATTATTTTCGTGTAGAATCTGTTCGTGATGATAAACAAAAAGGAGCAGAGTTTTCTGCCGGAAATTTAGTTCTTGAAGAAGATATAATCGAAACCACAAAACGTAAAGGAACCAAAGTAACTTTTACGCCAGACGAAACGATTTTTAAAAACTATAAATTCCGTTTAGAATACGTTATTAAAATGGTTAAAAACTATTGTTACCTAAACAATGGTTTGACAATTATTTTCAATGGAGAAAAATATTATTCAGAAAACGGACTTCGTGATTTATTAGAAGAAACAATCAGCGAAGAAGATTTAGAATATCCAATTATCCACTTAAAAGATCATGATATTGAAGTTGCGTTAACACACAGTAAAACGCAGTATAGTGAAGAATATCACTCTTTTGTCAACGGTCAGAATACAACGCAGGGAGGAACGCACTTAGCGGCGTATCGTGAAGCAGTTGTAAAAACGATTCGTGAGTTTTACAATAAGAATTTCGAAGCATCAGATGTTCGAAAATCGATTGTGAGTGCGATTAGTATTAAAGTTATGGAACCGGTTTTTGAGTCTCAGACCAAAACAAAATTAGGTTCTACAGATATGGGTTCTGATGATGGAACGCCTGCAGTTTCTGTTCGTACTTTCGTAAACGATTTTATCAAAACCAAATTAGATAATTACCTTCATAAAAACCCGCCAACTGCAGAAGCTTTGTTACGCAAAATTCTTCAGGCAGAACGTGAAAGAAAAGAATTATCAGGAATTAGAAAACTGGCGACAGATCGTGCTAAAAAAGCCAATCTTCATAATAAAAAATTAAGAGATTGCCGTGCGCATCTTCCTGATACTAAAAACCCAAGAAACTTAGAAAGTACGCTTTTTATTACCGAGGGAGATTCGGCTTCCGGATCGATTACAAAGTCGCGTGACGTGAATACTCAAGCCGTTTTCAGTTTGCGTGGTAAACCTTTGAATTCATACGGAATGACTAAAAAGATTGTGTATGAAAACGAAGAATTCAATTTACTGCAAGCGGCATTAGATATCGAGGATGGTTTAGAAAAATTACGCTACAACAATATAGTAATCGCAACCGATGCCGATGTCGACGGAATGCACATTCGATTACTTTTAATTACGTTTTTCCTTCAGTTTTTTCCTGAATTAATCAAAGAAGGACATCTGTACATTTTACAAACCCCTCTTTTCAGGGTTCGAAACAAAAAAGAAACAATTTATTGTTATTCTGAAGAAGAAAGAAAAGACGCGATCGAAAAACTAAAACCAAAACCAGAAATCACCCGATTTAAAGGTTTAGGAGAGATTTCGCCAGATGAGTTTAAAAACTTTATTGGAGACACAATCCGCCTTGATCCGGTTATGATGGATAAACATACTTCGATTGAGCAGTTATTATCTTTCTACATGGGTAAAAATACACCAGACAGACAAGAGTTTATTATTAAGAATTTGAAAGTGGAGATTGATGAGCTTGAGGAAGTTTAAAAAACTTTTAGTTTTATCAATTATTCTAGGGATGGTTTCCTGCAATAAAAATAAAGGTTTTGAAGGAGAAAGAGAACATGACTATTCAGATGCTTTTGATCTTGAAAAAGAAGCAATTAAAAAGATAGAAATATTTTCTTATCCAGATCGATTATCCTGGGACACATTAAGACATAGGGAAGAAATTATTCGAAATAATAAGATTGATTTCGATACTTCAATGATTAATGAAAAAGTTACATTGTTGAAAGAAACTCAAATAAAAGAATTGTTTGATTTGATTAAAATTCATTGTAATGTTGAAGGCGATGTTGCTCCTTATTCAAACTGTTATATGCCAAGAAATTTAATTCTTTTTTACAATAATAAAAATAGAATTATAGGACATATTGAACTTTGTTTTGAATGTGGAACTTCTGAATCTTCTAACAATCTCAGAGAAAATTGGGATTATTGCAAAGATGATGTAAAAGATTTTTTCAAAAAAGCAGGAATTAAATATTTTGTGGATACAGAACAACAGGAAGAAAAAGAAAGATTGTTTTTGGATAGTTTGAAAACAACTAAAATGCTTAACAATAAAGTTTTAAAATAAAATACTGAAATAATTCAGCATAAAAATGAAAGACGAAGAAGACGATAACATAATTCCAAACGACGACGAAAATAATCAAGATGAAAACCTGACGGATGACAATCAGGATGGAGATGACGATGAGATTATCAACGTAGATGCTAAACACTTTGAAGGACAGCATTTTTACGAAAATCAGGAAGAAGAAGGAGAAGACGTTATTACCAAAGTAACCGGAATGTACAAAGACTGGTTTTTGGATTACGCTTCATACGTAATTCTGGAACGTGCAGTTCCTGCTATCGAGGACGGATTTAAACCTGTTCAGCGTCGTATTATGCACTCTTTAAAAGAGCTGGACGATGGTCGTTATAATAAAGTTGCCAATGTTGTAGGTCACACGATGCAGTATCACCCACACGGAGATGCAAGTATTGGTGACGCAATGGTACAAATTGGTCAAAAAGATTTATTGATTGACTGCCAGGGAAACTGGGGAAATATCTTAACGGGCGATGGAGCTGCAGCTTCGCGTTATATTGAGGCACGTTTATCTAAATTTGCTTTGGAGGTTTTGTATTCTCCAAAAATTACAGATTGGGGAGTTTCATATGATGGACGTCGTGCAGAACCAAATAATCTTCCGGTAAAATTCCCATTGCTTTTGGCACAAGGAGCAGAAGGTATTGCAGTTGGACTTTCGACAAAAGTTTTGCCTCATAATTTCAATGAATTAATTGATGCTTCGATTAAAATTTTAAAAGGAAAAGCCTTTACGCTCTATCCTGATTTTATGACCGCAGGTATTGCCGATGTGTCCAATTATAATGATGGACTTCGCGGCGGACGTGTGCGTGTGCGTGCTAAAATTTCGCAATTAGACAAAAATACATTGGTGATTACGCAGATTCCGTTTTCTACCAATACATCGACTTTAATTGATAGTATTTTGAAAGCCAATGATAAAGGTAAAATCAAAATAAAGAAAATTGAAGACAATACCGCTGCCGATGTTGAAATTTTAATTCATCTTTTTCCGGGCGTTTCGCCAGATAAAACAATCGATGCTTTGTTTGCTTTTACAGCCTGCGAAACCTCTGTTGCACCTTTAGGATGCGTTATTGAAGACAACAAACCATTGTTTATTGGAGTTTCTGAAATGTTGAAAATTTCAACACACAGAACAGTTGATTTACTTCGTCAGGAATTAGAGATTCAGTTAGAAGAATTAAAAAATAAATGGCATTTTTCTACTTTGGAGAAAATCTTCATTCGTGAAGAAATGTACATTGATTTCAAATTGTATTCTGACAGAGAATCACTTTATAAATATTTATACGACCGATTTGAACCTTTCAAAAAATCATTCGTCAGAGAAATTAACGATGATGATTTACAACGCCTGACTCAAATTCCAATGATTCGTATTACTCGTTTTGACTCTGACAAAGCGGATGATTTTATCGCCAAGTTAGAAGACGAAATGAAAGAAGTAGAGCATAATCTGGAGCATTTAACAGATTTTGCAATTGCATACTTTACTAAATTAAAAGAGAAATACGGAAAAGGCCGCGAACGCCAGACTGAACTTCGTGTTTTTGATAATGTTGAGGCTACAAAAGTAGTTTTACGTAACACAAAATTATATGTAAACCGTGAAGAAGGTTTCGTAGGAACGAGCTTAAAGAAAGATGAATACGTTGGCGATTGTTCTGATATTGATGATGTAATTGTTTTTTTACGCGACGGAACATTGATGATAACAAAAGTAGATGCCAAAACCTTTATAGGAAAAGATATCATACATGTTGCTGTTTTTGATAAGAGTGATAAACGAACTATTTATAATATGATGTACCGTGACGGTAAATCGGGGCCTTCATATATAAAACGTTTCAACGTTAGCGGAGTAACGCGTGATAAAGCTTACGATTTGACAAACGGAACAAATGGTTCTCAGGTTGTTTATTTTTCACATAATCCAAACGGAGAAGCTGAGGTTGTAACGATATTATTGCGTCAGGTAGGAACAATCAAAAAACTAAAATTCGATATTGATTTTGCTAAACTAGCGATTAAAGGCCGTGCATCAAAAGGAAATTTGGTAACAAAATATCCAATCAAGAAAATCGAATTAAAAGAAAAAGGAATTTCGACTTTACTGCCAAGAAAAGTTTGGTTTGATGATACTGTAAAACGTTTAAATGTTGACGCAAGAGGTGAATTGTTAGGTGAATTTAAACCAAGCGATAAAATCTTAGTAATAAGTCAAACGGGTAAATTAAAAGTCATTATTCCGGAATTGTCAACTCATTTTGAGGAAGATATGATTATTCTGGAGAAATGGAAACCTAAAAAACCAATTTCTGCTATTTATTATGATGGAGAAAAAGAGCGTTATTTCTTAAAACGTTTCCTTGTTGAAAATGAAGGTAAAGAAGAAAGTTTTATTACAGATCATCCAAATTCGCAATTAGAAATTGTCTCTACAGATTATCGTCCGGTAGCACAATTGGTTTTTGCAAAAGTAAAAGGAGTTCAAAAAGAAGATTTACATATTGATGTCGAAGATTTTATAGCTGTAAAAGGTTTTAAAGCTTTAGGAAATCAATTAACTACAGATAAGCTAAAACAGGTTAATTTATTAGACCCGCTTCCTTACGAAGAACCAGTCGAAGAAATTCCTGAAAAACCAGAAGTATCAGAAGATGATTCTGTAGAAACAGAATTAGATGATGATGGCCAGATAGGTTTGGTTTTAGACTAAAAAATAAAACGCTAAGAATTTGATTTCTTAGCGTTTTTTTTATTCTCAATAGTAATATTACCCTATATCTATATTTTTATAATTTATCATAGACTTCTTGTCTCTGTTTACTGACCTAAATTTGTTTTTAAAAAGAATTACAAATTAAAAAAGGAGAATGAAAAATAAATTGTTTTTTTTAATATTACTACTTTATTCTTGTACAGGTAAAGATGAATTAAATGGATTTGTTTATGATTATGACACAGAACGACCTCTCAAAAAAGTACATATAAACATTAAAGACGATACAACTCAAACTGATAGCACTGGTTATTTCAGCATAAAAGTAAAGTCAAACTCACCTTGTACAATATTGTTACAGAGAGAGGGATATGCTTCTAAAAAAATATATAGAAAACCAGATTCTCTTGGGAAATTTAGAAAACGGAGTTTAAAAAATAATTCAATTTATTTAATAAATAAAGAAAGTGAATTTTCTAATAAAATTAATAAATAGTAAGCTTTGCTTATTTAAAAAGAGAATTCAAATTGACCTCTTTTTTCTCTCTCAATTTCTTTACAATTTTTAAAAATGCAATAGCAGTAATATAAGCATCGCCCAAAGCCGTATGACGGTCTTTTTTAGAAATATCAAACTTATCTGCAAGATCATCTAAGGTGTAATGATCTTTTCGTTCAAACAGATGAGATTTAATTAAAGTTCTTTTGTATAAATAAGCGGTATCTAAAGTTTTGTTAGTAAGTTGAGGTAAGTTGTTTCTTTCCAGCGCTTTATTAATCATTGTAACATCAAAAATGGTATGATGCGCAACGATAATTGAATCTCCAAGAAAAGATAAAAATTGCTCTAAAGCTTCTAATTCAGACGGACGCTTAATAAGTAAGTCTTTTAAAATACCATGAATCTGAGCTGTGGATTTATCATAATGATCCTGTTGAAGATAAATTTCAAAACTATTTTGAACCGAGATCACTCCGTTTTGAAGAACCAGAGCGCCAATACATAAAATACGATCATTTTCATAATCAAATCCCGTCGTTTCAGTATCCAGAACAACAAAACGGGTTTCTTCGATTGTGATACTTTCATCGAATAGATTTTCTTCCTTTTTCCAAAAATTAAATAAACCCATCGCTATACCAAATTTGAAATATTAAAACGTACCGAAATAAGTTCCTGAAGTTCTTTAATCGTTTTAAAAGTACGTTTCAGTTTAATCTTTTCCATTTTTGATAGAGATTCCAAAGCAATAAACTGCCCCGAATCGTGATGTAAAAGTCCCTGCTTAGTTCTAAATTTTAATAAAGCTTTAAACGAATAAGAACACGATAAATACAATTCTCTGTTATTTGGTTCCAATTCTGCTAACTTCTCAAAACGTTCTGCAGTATTACTAATCGATTTGACAGAATGCGATAAAATTAAAACACGCGCAGCATCAGTTAGAGGCATTAAAGCCCTTCTTTTAATATCAAAATTGTCTTTGTTTGCACCGTCTTGTTCAACTAAAAATTGTCTAAAAAAACCAGTCGGAGACGGGCTTTGCAAAGCACCACTTACCAAATGCATATAAAAAATAGGATTTGCTTTTACGTTTTCAAAAATGGAATCTGATAGTTGACTCACTATTTCAGCGTCGCCATAAGTTCTACTGTAATCAAAGAAAATAAAAGAAAGTAAAACTTCATTTTTCCCAGGATTAGTAATCCAATGATGCACCTGACTTTTCCATTCATCCAGACTCATACACCATTTTGGGTTTGAGGCCATCATTTCGGCAGGGCAATAATCGTAGCCAATATCAAAAAGTCCTTTATTTACAAGCGCAGCAAATTTTAAAAAATAAATTCGGGTTTCATCCCTAAAAACTTCATTTACATTTTCATAAACAATAGCATTATCCTGATCGGTGTGCAGCATTTGTTCGCCTCGTCCCTGACTTCCCAGCGCCAGCCACGCAAACTTAACCGGCGGCGGACTGCTCATTTTTTCTAAACAAATTTCGATAACACGTGTAGTGCAGGCTTCATTTAGTTCTGTTATGATTTTAGAAATCAAAGTCATTGGAATATTTTGATCTAAATATCCCTGGAGCAATTGCATGATTCGGTTTCTGATAGGTTTTATTTCCTTTGTTTTTTTAGCCCTTTTCAAAGCTTTAATTAAAACGGCAGGATTATTTCCTAAAGCCACCATTACATCATGTTTCGATAAAATACCAACTGCTTTGGTATTAACAGTTCCGTCTTTGGTAAGGCATAAATGGCTGATACTGCTTTTCATCATTGCCATTTGTGCCTCAGTAACAGTCATTTTTTTAGGATACGTAATAACAGGTTTCGTCATTATGGTTTCGGCAGTCGTGGTTATAGGGAAATCTCCGGTAACAATTTTATTTCGAAGATCTTTATCCGTTAAAATACCAATTGGAAGCATTTCATCTACAATTAATATAGCGCCCACTTTTTTCTTATTCATAATCCTGGCAATCTCCTTAACTGTTGTTGAGGGACTGCAGGTCACAATTTTTTTTGAATATTTAATTGGCGCTAAATCAAATGAATCATTGCTAGAATGACGATTTTCATTTAATAAATCGTCATCGCCGTATAATTTATCTTTATGAATATCTGAATACGGATTTCGGGTATTCGAAGCATAACTTTCGATCAGGAAATTACCAACATTTCTATTTTCTAATGCATAAGGTTTGAAAACCGCAATTGGAATAGCATATAAAATGCTTTCTTCATGTGCCACAGCTTCCATTATATAATTTTCCTGTGCCAAAAGTGGACGCAATCCAAAAATATCACCTTCGTCACACATATCCAGAACTGTGTTTTTTGTACTTTTCTTTAGCGCAACTGCACCTTTGTGGACTACATAAAATGAGTCATGTGTTTGATCGTTTTCGGCAAAAATAACGGCGTCTTTATCTTTATAGACAATAGAAATCTGTTCCGAAAGTTTTTCCAGATCCTTTGGATGTAGAAAATTAAAAGGCGGATAATTTTTTAGAAAGTCGGCAACTCTTTGCGAAATCGTATTTTTCATTTGGTTAGATTAGAGTTCTAAAATACTATTTAAAATAGAAATGTAAAAGAAACACCTTTAATTTTTGAGTTACAAAGAGACAAAGATGCAGAGGGACAAAGTTTTTTGCATAATAAAATAAAAACTTTGAGTCTTAGTGCCTTCGCGGCATAAAAAAAAGCCCCAATTGTGGGACTTTAACTTTATTATTCAACTTTAAAAACCTTACCTCGTTGTTTTTCTTCAGAGCCTACCATTCCAAATTCGAACGTATAAGAGTCTTTTGCAGTCGTTAAAATTTTCATGCTGATTGCTTTTTCTTCGGCCATATTTTTTGGATGCTTTTTTTGTAAAATATATTCACAATCACTTACCCAGCGTATTGTAGCGGTGTCTGTTTTTCCGTCAAAAGTTTCAATTTCGATGCTGTCTTTACGTTCAAAAAAAGTGGTTTTTTTAACACCGTTTACTTCAAACTCAAATTTGAATTTTCCGTTTTTAAAATCTTTACAATTGTGTTCAGCGTTATAACATGATACCAAAGCCAGTACCGGAAATAAGAATAGTATTTTTTTCATTTTTAAATAAGTTGTTTTTTAGGAGCTAATCCTGCTGTTCGCTAATTCCCGATAAACAAAAACTATGTCTAAAAAGTCTTGTTTTTCTAAATCGGGAGATGCCGCTTACATCAGGGCTAGAAAAATTTTGGATAAATTAAAAATAGTATTCCAATCGAGACAAAAATGATATTTAGGAAAAACAGAAAAAATAAATTCCGTCTTCTATTTTTGTCAGCCTGCTCATCAGATAATTTTGTTCTGCCGAATTTTATTAAAATCCAGTACCAAAATCCTCCCATATTAGCATGATATTCGATCATTTCAATCTCTTTAATTCATCATCTGTAAAGTTCTTGATTTCTTTTTCTTTGGCAAACTTTTCGGCGTTATAATTTCCCGATTTATTCTTCGGAATTGATAAGCTTTCCCAAGAACTCTTTTTTAATTGTTTGGCATAAAAAACAATCTGCCCAACATGATAAGGATAATGCGCCAGCTGTCGATTTATAGCTTCAATAACGGTGTGGCCTTCATTTCGAATATAAATAATATCTGAAAGCTGCTCTGGTTTTAAACTATTCAAAGCGTTTTCTAAACAATCCCAGCCTTTGTTCCAAATTTCCAGAATTTCTTCTTTAGACTGTAAATCATTTTCAAATTCAGAATCACGATTTCTCCATTCTTTTTCACCATCAGAGGTTAAAAAATCTGTCCATCGCGAAAGCATATTACCAGAAATATGTTTTATAATTGTTGCAATGCTATTCGTGTCTTCATTAACAGAAACAAAAAGCTGTTCGGACTCTAATTGCTCAATTGCCTTTTCACCAAGCATTTTATAATATAAAAATTGCTTTTTAACACTTTCTAAATAAGATTCATCAATTTTCATAAGCTTGAATTATTGTTTTTTTGCCACGAATTTCACGAATTGTCCCGAATTTTTTTCGTAGAAAATGTTTAAATTTTAATTCGTGTAAATTCGTGGAATTCGTGGCGAAAAATTATACAATTTTAATATCATATTTATCTAAAAGTCCCACAATTCCCTGAGTCGAAAATTGCGCTTTTCGCATGGCATTAAATTCAGGATCGATTTTATAATTGTAAGCTGTTCTAAAATCAACTGCTGCCAATTGTGTTTCATTAAAAATCGCACCATCTAAATTACAGTCTTCAAAAACAGAACTTGTCAAATTTGTTCCAACAAAAGTTACTTCACGAAGAGACGAATTTATAAACTTAGTTTTTGGCATTTTTTTGTTTGAAAATATAGCATAATCCAACGTACATTCTTCAAAATGAACCTGAAATAAAAAATCATCACATTCGTGGAAAGCGATTCCAAGAAGTTTACAGTTTTTGAAAGTTACATTTTTCAAACTCGTTCCCGCCAAACTTGTCATGGAGAGATTGCAATCAATAAATTCGCAGTCTAAAAAACTATTAGAATTAAAATTGCTGTTCGAAAAATCACAGTTTTTAAAAACACAATCCTCAAACTCCCGATTGTTTATTTTTTTATCGATATAAATAACTTTCTCGAATGTTTTTTGAATGTGGATTATTTCTTCCATTTTTTTATACTGTATTATAATTCTTTGAAAATATTATTTCTTTAGCTTGATTTTCAGTATAGATATTTCCTTTTTTAATACTTCTAAGAGAATTTTCTATGTCTAAATTGTAAGAATCAGAAGAACTCACCATTGAATAATTAATCGACTCAAGAAGGCTCTTTATTTTCTTAATTGTACTAGGATTTTTTATTTCATCAATTTCTTGATGTATCCATTGAAGATCTTTTTCTATATCCATTGAAAAGAATTTAGAATGGAAAACTTAGTCATTAAACAAAGCTTTCATAATGATTCTCAACCCTAAAAAAATCAAAAGCATAGAACTCAAACAAGCCACAATCCCAATTCCGAGAACTAAATAATGCCAATTAGTATGCTGATTCATAAATGCATTATAAATCAATGACGGCCCAAGAAACATCAAAGGCAGAGCACCTGTTAAATACTTAATTCCTTTTCCTAATAGTTGTTTGTTTGTGCTCATTTTAAAATTTGTTTCAAGTTTCAAGTTTTCTTTGTTTCAAGTTTGAAAACCTTTGCGAACTCTGCCTTCTTTATAATTTTATTTAATCTTCGCGAACTTTGCGAAAAAACCTTTGTGATCTTTGCGTTAAAATTCTACAGCAATTAAGCTTTAAAATTATCAACAGCATTCCTTACGCTGCCATATTTCTTCAATAATTCAGAAGCCTCTTCATACGAAACCGGAATTTCACCCATAATCATTTTTACGCCTCGATCAACCAGCTTAATGTTACTCAACTGCATATCGACCATTTTGTTTCCCTTTACTTTTCCAAGCTGAATCATTGCTGCAGTCGAAATCATGTTTAAAACGAGTTTCTGAGCAGTTCCGGCTTTCATTCTCGAACTTCCGGTTACAAATTCTGGCCCAACTACAACTTCAATTGGGAATTTTGCTGTCAACGCTAACGGACTTCCCGCATTATTGGTAATACCCCCCGTTAAAATATTATTTTGATTGCAAGTTTCTAAACCACCAATAACATACGGAGTAGTTCCAGAAGCTGCAATTCCTATTACGACATCATTTGCACCTATATTATGCGCTTGTAAATCAATCCAGGCTTGCGTTGCGTTGTCTTCGGCATTTTCTACAGCACGACGAATCGCAGTGTCACCGCCCGCAATAATTCCGTTCACTAAATCAAAGGGAACACCAAAAGTAGGAGGACATTCTGAGGCATCTACAACACCTAAGCGCCCAGATGTTCCTGCACCAATATAAAATATTTTCCCGCCAAGTTTTAGTTTAGCCACAACTTGTGCTACTAAAGCTTCAATTTGCGGTATTGCTTTTTCTACAGCATTAGGTACAGTTTTGTCTTCATTATTAATATTAGTTAGCAGTTCGTGAACTGACATTTTCTCTAAATGTTCGTATTTTGAAGATTGTTCGGTTGTTTTTGTAAAGGTCATTTTTTGTCGAAATAGTTATCCTCCAAAATTAAACTTTTTTATGGCAAATAGAGAAAAATTAGAAAGCAAAGTCGCTAAGTTTTAAAAACTTTTTCAGGTGATTTTGTTTTAGATCAAACCGCTTTATAAAACTTGTTAAAAGAACTAAAATATTATATTTGTTAAATAATGAAAGTTAAATGGATAAATTAGATTTATTGCAGGGGATTGGAAGAATCTCGGTTTTTGTGTCTTTACTGCTCGCCTTTTTTTTATTTACGGTCAAAACAGATAATAAATTAGCTAATCGCTTATTTGCCTGGTTTTTTATTTTTTCTGCGGTAGATCTTAGCGGCTTTTTCATTGAGGCAAGTACTCGCAGAGAACTAAATTTTGAGATTTTTAGATCGACAACCTGTTTGTTTGAAATGCCTTTATTTTATCTTTTTGTGTTGGCTGTCTGTTATTCAGATTTTAGGTTAAAATGGAAACATTTAGTTCATTTATTACCTTTTGTAATTGTCAATTTAGTTTTTATTCCGAGAATTTATCTAAGTGTAGATGTAGACAAAGATACTTTCGCTTCGGGACTTAATTTAATGCCGGAGATTTACTTTATCCAGATTTTAGTAGAATGTCAATATGTATTTTATATTGTATCTGTATTTTTGATTGTAAAAAAGTACAGAGAAATCTATTTAGAAAATTATGCAAATGCAAGCACAGCAACTTATAAATGGCTTTTTCAAATTACATGCGTATTTCTAACGGCACATATTATTGTGGCATTAAAAAATTTATTGCGTTACAGTGGTTTTAGTGAAATATTTCTGTGGGCAAATGTTCTTGTGGGAACCATTGCTTTATTTATCACTTGTTGGTTTATAATGAAAGCTTTAAATCATCCTGAGCTTTTTAGAGGAGTTAATTCGAAGCTGAAACTTACAAAAGACATTCTGCCGGAAGTTGAAGAAAAACCAGAATTAGTAAATGCTCAAAACGATTTGATCAATACTCAAATAACAACTTTGAAACAATATATGACAGAGAAAGAACCTTTTCTTGATCCGTCGCTTACCATTCAGGAATTGGCAAATCAAATTGATATTCCGGTTCGGGATTTATCTATTTTGATTAATCACCATATCGATCAACATTTTTTTGATTTTGTAAACGAATATCGCATTCAAAAAGCCATGCATATTTTAAAAGATGAATCTAAAAGTCAGCTTACCGTTTTAGAAATTTTATACGAAGTTGGTTTTAACTCTAAATCTTCGTTTAATACTTCTTTCAAAAAATATACTAATTTAACACCTACAGCTTACCGAAACGCTTCATAATAAGTAGTTTGTAAAAAGTCGTACTTCGTGACTAATAAAGTCGAACCAATTTCCGGATTAGAAATTGGTTCGACTTTTTTTTGTCGGTCGCGTATGGAGATTTTCTAAGGCAACTTTGCTTCAAATTAATCGAAACAAGTTTAAAAATTAGAAATCATGAAAAAAACAAACCTCCTTATCTTTTTATTATTGCCTTTATTTTGTTTAGCACAAGCATCATTTAAATTGAAGGGAAAAATAACAAACGAAACAACTTCATTAGAATGGGCAGATGTTTCCATCTTAAATTCTGAAGGAAAAATTATTGATGGAACGACAACGAAACAAGATGGAAATTTTGAATTTAATCTTAAAAAAGGATCTTATAAAATAGGAATCAATCTTTTGGGATTTACAGATTATGAAAAAGAAATTGTAATTGAAAAGGATATTGATTTAGGAACAATTATTTTGAAAGAAAACGCAACTCATTTAGTAGAAGTTGTTATTCAATCGAAAAAGAAAACTGTGGAACAAAAAACAGATCGATTGGTTTACAATCTTGAAAACAATGTAACAACAGTTGGCAGCGACGCTTTAAGTGCTATTAACACTGCCCCTGGAGTTGTGGTGAAAAATGACATGATTACGATTTTAGGAAAAGGAACTTCCAGAGTTATGATTGACGGAAGAATGATTGAATTGGCAGGCGAGGAATTGAATAATTTTTTGAAATCTATTTCGGCAAATGATATTAAAAATATTGAAATTATAAGTAATCCGCCGGCAAAATACGAAGCGGAAGGAGCTGGAGGATTAATCAATATTATTATGAAAAAAGGAATGCGTGATTCCTGGAAAAACACAACAACAGTTTCTTACGACCAGAATAAATACGGAATTTATACTTTGAGGGATAATTTCTATTACAACAAAAATAAATTCAGATTTTCTGCGAGCGTTAATGGAAAAACAGGTTACAAAAATGCAGATGAATCTTTAGAAATGTATTTTCCCGATGGTCTTTCAGTTATGAAAAGTGAAACGAAAGTAAAAAATGAAAATCTTTCCGGAAAATTGGCTTTTGATTATGATTTTTCAGAACGTACAACTGTTGGTTTTCAATTTTTGAATGACAGGAATAATCCGGATTTTGGTTCGGATATTAGAATTGAAAAGTATAATACTCAAAATCAATTAGACAATGTTACGCTAAATGATAGTTATACAGACAAAGGTTCTGGAAATCAAACTTATAATGTTCATTTGATTACTAAACTGGATTCTTTAAATAGAAAATTATCTTTTGACGTGGATTATTTTAATTATAATTCAAAGTTTGATAGAAGTTTTATTGCTAATAATTATACACCAGATATGACTTTTGTTGATGTAAATCAGTCGGGAAGAAATATCTCGAATCAGGATATCGACAATTGGAGTTTTAAGGCTGATATGGAACATCCGCTTCAGGCTTTAAATTTATCTTATGGTGCTAAAATGAGTTTTACAAATAGTATAAGTGATGTACTTTATTATAATACAATTACCGGAACTCCAGAATTAGACCCAGCGCAATCCAACCGATTTAAATACACTGAAAATAATCAGGCAGTTTATATTAACGGAGATAAGAAAATGGGTGAAAAATGGAATTTTCAAATGGGTTTAAGATTAGAAAATACACAGACAAACGGATTTTCTGAAACCATGAATCAGGAAACAGTAAATAATTATTTGAAATTATTTCCAACAGTTTACGCTTCGTACAAGAAAAATGAAAACAATACTTTTAGTTTAAATTACGGAAAAAGAATCAACAGACCTCGTTTTGATTTACTGAATCCGTTTAAGGTTTATATTAACAGCAATAGTTATTCTGAAGGAAATCCGTTTTTAAGACCTTCATTTAGTGATAATTTTGAATTTGCTCATTCGTATAAAGAAGTTTTAAGAACAAGTGTTTTTGTAAATGTAATTACAAATGGTTACGGAGTTTTGTTTACTTCAAATCCCGAAACAAATACACAAATTGTAACGCGTGAGAATTATTTTAAAAACATAAATTATGGTATTGGTGAAAGTTATTCGGCGAATTTTGCAGAATGGTGGTCAAGTGAAAATTCATTGTACTTTTTAGGGGCAAAAACAGAATTTATAAAGGATATTAATGCCACTCCGTCAAATAGTTTACAAATTGATTTTTCGACAAATAATACTTTCATTTTAGGCAAAACAACAAAACTGCAAATTGATTTTAGTTATAGCTCGCCTTTTGAAAGTGGTTTGTATAAAGTTGGTTATGTATCGAGTTTTGATATTGGTTTTAAACAGGATTTGTTTAATAAAACAATGCAGATTGCGTTTTTGGCAAACGATATTTTTAATACGTCTTATTTAAAAGATTTTGCTTCGGTTGTAAATGGTGTAAAACAAGTTTATAGCCAGAATGAGAGTAATAGGTTCGTTCGTTTTTCTGTGGTTTATAATTTTGGAAACAAAAAAATCAACATAAAAGAGCGCGCTTTTGGAAATCAGGATGAGAAAAAGAGAACAGGAAATTAATTATGAATTGTTAATGGTTAATTGTGAATTCTGATATTGTAAACTTGAAACCTGAAACGTGAAACTTCATTTTGCGTGAGGGATAGGAGCTGGCTACCGAAGTAGCGCGGATAGCCCGGCAGTATTTAAGAAAAGGCCCAATGAACGTAAAGTTGATTGGGCCTTTTCTTAAATACTGACACGCCCTGATTATAAAAAGAATGCCAATAAAATTCCTAAAACGATCATGGAAACTTTGGCAACATTAAATTTATGTCCTTCGCTGCTTTCAAAGATAATTGTTGATGAAATATGGAATAAAATACCAATTACGATTGCTGTTATTTCGGTATAATAATCGTTTAAAATTGGGAGATATTCAGATGCAACGGTTCCAAGCGGCGTCATGATGGCAAAAGTCAGCATGAAAGCAAAAATGGCTTTTTTGTTTAAATCGGCATTAATGAAAAATGTCGTTAAAATAACGGCAATTGGCAAATGATGAATCGCAATTCCTACGGCTAAATCGTGATGATGACTTACCGGAAACCCTTCTAAAAAGGCATGAATGCAAAGGCTTATAAATAAAAGCCAGGGAATTTGCGACATTTTTGCGTGGCCGTGAACGTGTCCGTGTTCTGCGCCTTTGGAGAAAAACTCCAAAACGATCTGAAACAGAATCCCGACCATTATAAACAAACCAATTTTATGATTGTGCGAACTGTAAACTTCTGGCAGCAGATGCATTACGGTTAACGATAACAAAAATGAACCGCTAAATGCGAGTAGTAATTTTAAATTGGTTTTGTTGGTTGGTTTTAAAAACAAAGCCACACTATATCCTAAAAGTACAGAAAATAAGGGTAGTAGATAATTCATTTTTGTTTAATCGGGTTTTTGTTTAATCGTTTAATCGGTTTTTTCTGTGTCAATTTGTTCAGGCGATTAAACAAATTAACAGTTAAACGATTAAAGCTATTTAAAAATCATGATTAATCTTTCGCTTTCGGTTTTATGGAATTTTTTGAGTTTGTAATCTCCAAAAATATCTAAAAGATAAATTCCGGCTTCATCCATTAAATCCTGAAAATCTTTTAAAGTTAAGGCTTTTACTTTTTCGGTAAAATGAAATTTTCTGCCTTGGTCTTCAAAATCAATTTCTTTAAAAATATGACCGTCTTCAACATATCTTTTGATGTGAAAATCTATTCCGTCAACTGTTTTAACTTCTTGGGGAACCAAAGTTTCAATTACCTGATTCACATTCATAAAATCAATAACGGCAAATCCATATTCTGATAAACTTTCTTTGATGGCTTTAAGCGTTGTCAGGTTATCATCGTCACTTTCGAAGTAGCCAAAACTAGTAAAAAGGTTAAAAATAGCATCGAATTTTTCTTCAAAAGGTTCGCGCATATCGTGCACTTTAAAATGAAGATGTTCGTTACTGTTTTTATTCGCTTCGGCAATGCTGTTTTCAGATAAATCAGCACCTAAAACATTAAAACCTAATTGATTCAGGTAAATAGAATGACGTCCTTTTCCGCAGGCTAAATCCAGCACTTTTGCTTTTTCGGGAAGATTTAGATAATGCGTTAAATTGTCCATAAAAATCTGAGCTTCTCTATAATTTCTATCCTTGTACAGGATGTGATAATATGGAGTATCAAACCATGATGTAAACCAGTTTTCGGTATTTCTATCCTGATTTGGTGTTGATGAGTTGGGTGCGTCAGACATTTATTCTATTTCAATTAATATAAAGTACCGCAAATTTAGTGTATTTTTGCCGAAAAATAACTATTTCGCGAGGATACCTAAATAAACGTTGGTATCTGCCTGCGATTGGAGTTGTTTTTTAATACAAAAATAAAGATGGAAGAAAATTTTAGAATGATTGCCAAATGTTTTTTTGGCTTTGAAGAGATATTAGAACAGGAATTGCGTACGCTTGGGGCTCAGGATGTTGAAAAAGGAGTGCGAATGGTAAGTTTTAAAGGGGATAAAGGTTTTATGTACAAAGCTAATTTATCGCTTAGAACGGCACTAAAAGTCCTAAAACCTATTTACTCTTTTAGAGCTAATAATGAACAGGCATTATATAAAGGAATTTCGGGAATAAACTGGTCTAAATTATTGAATGCCAATCAAACTTTTGTGATTGATGCTACGGTGCATTCGACTTATTTTAACCATTCTGAGTTTGTTTCTCAAAAATGTAAAGATGCGATTGTCGATCAGTTTAGAGAAAGAACAGGACAAAGACCAAGCATTGATAAACAATATCCGGATTTAAGAATCAATATTCATATTGATAAAGATCAGGTTTCTGTTGCTTTAGATACTTCAGGAAATTCGCTGCACCAGCGAGGTTACAGAACGGCAACGAATATTGCGCCTATAAACGAGGTTTTGGCAGCTGGAATTTTATTATTATCGGGCTGGGAAGGGCAAAGTCACTTTTTAGATCCAATGTGCGGTTCTGGAACTTTCCTTGCCGAAGCAGCGATGATTGCCTGCAATATCCCAGCAAACATTAATCGTAAAGAATTTGCATTTGAAAAATGGAAAGATTGGGACAACGATTTATTTGATCAGATTGTAAACAGTTTGATGAAGAAAACAAAAGAGTTTCATTATACAATTAAAGGTTTTGATAAAGCGCCAAGTGCGGTAAGCAAAGCCAAAGATAATATCAGAAATGCAAATCTTGAAGATTATGTAACGATTGAAGATAATAACTTTTTTGACAGTGAAAAAGCGGTTGAAGGAAAGCTTCATATTGTATTTAATCCACCGTATGATGAGCGTTTAGATATTCATATGGAAGAATTCTACAAAAACATAGGCGATACTTTAAAGAAAAATTATCCGGGAACAAATGCCTGGTTCATTACAGCAAATCTTGAAGCTTTAAAATTTGTTGGATTAAAACCGTCAAGAAAAATCAAACTTTTTAACGGAAGCCTTGAAGCACGTTTGGTAAAATACGAAATGTACGAAGGAAGTAAGAGAACGAAATTTCAAGTTTCTGAATAAATTAGGTACAAAGGCTCAGAGGTTCAAAGGTTCAAAGAAAAACCTTTGTCGCTCTGAACCTTTGCAACTTTGAACCTTAAAAGAAAAAAATGACAAAACTACAAGTAAGAGCTTTTCTATACCAATTAGGAAGTTTCGCGATTCTGTTTATTTTAGGAAGATTTATAATTGCAGAATACACGGGATTAACCGGAATCTGGATTCCGATGACATCGTTTGTTGCGGCGACTATTATTGCGCCTAAGTTTCAGGCTGTGAAAACAAAAGACGGCGAAAAACTTTTTATGAAATGGATTTTTATAAAAGGAATTAGAGTTATTGGATAAATTTTTAAAATCAGCAATATGAGGAAAATTGGACTTATTGGCGGTATAAGCTGGGTTTCGACTACAGATTATTACAAACTTATAAATCTGGGAATTAACGAAAAGCTGGGAGGTTTAAACTTCTCTGAATGTTTGGTTTATTCTTTTAATTATGCTGATATTAAAAAGAATAATGACAATAACGATTGGGATTCGACTTTTAAGATGCTTTTTAAAGGCTGTGAATTTTTAAAATCGGGCGGGGCAGAAGCTATTATTTTATGTGCCAATACGATGCATTTAATTGCTGATAAACTTCAGGAAGCGATCGATTTGCCTGTTATTCATATTGCGGTTGAAACTGCAGTTGAAATTCAAAAACAACAGCTTAAAAAGGTTGGTTTATTGGGAACTAAGTTTACAATGGAACTGGACTTTTTTAAAGATAAACTAGCTGCACAAGGTATCGAAGCCATAATTCCTGCCAGCGAAGATGATAAAGATTTTATTCATTATACGATTTTCGAAGAGTTGGGAAGAGGAATTGTAACCGATGAAATGAAAAAACGTTATATAGAAATTGCTAATGAACTGATTCAAAACGGTGCAGAAGGAATTATTTTAGGTTGTACCGAAATTCCTTTGGTAATAAAAGAAGGAGATTTATCGGTTCCTATTTTTGATACAACTTTAATACACGCAAAATCGGCTGTTGAATTTCAGTTGTCTTAAATAAAATAAGTATAAAAAAAAGCCGCGAATTCAGGAATTTAAAATATTAGATTCTTGAATTCGCGGCTTTTAATTTTTTGTAAAACTATTTCTTTTTAGGAGCTTGTTTTTGAATTTCAGGCACAATTACCTTTTTTTTGTAAATAGGAATGAAATAAGAAACGGTATAATTAAAACCTACACCAAAACTTCCGTCATAAGTTCTGTTGAAACCCGGAATATAAAGGTTGTCAAAGCCCGAAGGTTTATTGTTCATCACTAAAAGTTTTAACTGCACGCCAAAACCTACGAATAAATTATCGAAAACTTCTGCTTTAATTCCTCCTGCAACTTCAAGCCATGCGGCACTTAAACCGCTGTTTTTTTGATTTGCTTCGATTGAAGGTTTTTCTCCCCAATACGGATTTGAATTGTAAATTTTATAGCTGTTTAAGTCTTGGCTGAAAGAGCTGAAACCACCTCGTAAACCAATAGTAATAAGGTTTTCCATATCAAGCCAGTTGTCATACAAATTGTAATCAAAACCTCCTTTAATATACGTTCCTGTCGCTGTAGAGTTTAATCTGTCGTCATCTGTAGTTTTGTCTTCAAAACCCAATTCGGCAGCTAGATAGTATCTTTTTGTTAAACGCCAGTCACCGGTAAATTCTACACCTTTATAATCCTTATCATAAAAACCTCTGGTTAATTTGTACAAATCAACACCCACACGCAAACCGTAACGATCTGTTTTGGGCGGAACAATAGTGTCTGCCTTAACTTCCTGAACCGCAGTTTTTGCAGTTTTAGTTTTTGGTTTTTCGGTAACTATTGGTTTTGTTGCTGTCGAATCTTTTATTTCCTGAGCATGTCCCAAAAGCATTGCAAAAACGAAACAAAGACTAAAATAATATTTCAAGGTGTGTTTCATTTTCCAGTTCAATGTTACGGGTTTTTAAATTTAAAGTCTTCATCCAAACGCCATCTCCTGTATCAGGATCATCTGTACGTATATAGCCAGAAGTATTAGGTAATTCAGTAGTTTGCTCGTTAAGCAAAAAAATGGTTTTAAAACCACAAGCTCTGGATACGTAAGAAGTTTGACGTGTATAGTTAAATGTTATTATATCGCTGTTTGTGACATCCGGATTTGGATCATCAGAATCTAATATAAATTTATAACCGGTGATATCTTCATCTATTTTTAGCGGTATAGAAATTGTATTTCCGTTTGCCAGATATTTCGTTGTAGATGTACCATTTTCATTAAAAACAATTCCGTTAGGATCAGCGCCCGGGCCAATACCAACAACTCTTAAATTGGTAACACTTCTTGGTGTAGACGGATCTGCACTGCTGTAAAATTTAATTACTAATCTTGGAGTAGTAGGTGTATTTGCGTCGCAGATATCATCTTTTTCACAGCTGGATAAACCAAATGTAAAGACTAATAAAAGAGAAATTATTTTTTTCATCTAGCGTTTTATAATTATCGAAGTTCTAAAAGTACAACATTTTCAACATGATGCGTCTGCGGAAACATATCAACCGGACGTACGCGGGTTACCTTGTATTTTTCGTCCATTAAGGCTAAATCACGTGCTTGTGTTGCTGAGTTACAACTTACATAAACTACCTTTTTTGGGGCAATTTTTAAAATCTGATCAATTACAGCAGCATGCATTCCATCTCTCGGCGGGTCAGTAATAATAACATCAGGTTTTCCGTGCTGAGCAATAAAAGCTTCGTTGAATACCACTTTCATGTCTCCAACAAAAAACTCACAATTCGTAATATTATTGCGTTCAGCGTTTGCTTTAGCGTCTAAAATTGCTTCTGGAACACTTTCTACACCAATTACTTTTTTGGCTTTTTTAGAAACGAACTGTGCAATAGTTCCCGTTCCTGTATATAAATCATAAACGGTTTCTTCTCCTGTTAATCCTGCATAATCACGCGTTATTTTGTATAATTCGTAAGCCTGATCAGAGTTAGTCTGGTAGAAAGATTTAGCGTTGATGCTAAATTTTAAGCCTTCCATTTCTTCCAGGATATAATCTCTTCCTTTATAAAGCTTAATATCCTGATCGTAAATTGTATCGTTTTGTTTCGCATTTACCACATATTGTAAAGAGGTAATCTGCGGGAATTTTTCGTATAAATGATCTAAAACCAATTCGCGGTTTGCTTTATCATCTTCAAAAAACTGAATCAAAACCATGATCTCGCCAGTTGAAGCAGTACGAATCATTAAAGTTCTTAATAACCCTGAATGTTCTCTCGGATTAAAAAAGGCTAAATTATGCTCGTTTGCAAATTCTCTGATTTCATTTCTGATAGCGTTTGAAGGATCTTCTTGTAAATGACATTTTTCGATGTCAAGAATTTTATCCCACATTTTCGGAATATGAAATCCTAAAGCATTTCTGTTTCCTAAATCTTCTGTACTTCCAATTTCTTTTTCAGTTAACCAACGGCTGTTAGAAAACGAAAATTCCATTTTATTTCTGTAGAAAAACTGTTTATCTGAACCCAAAATAGTTTCAAATTCCGGTAATTCAACTTTTCCAATACGCTGTAAATGATTTTTTACCTCGTTTTGTTTGTAATACAGCTGCTGGCTGTATTTCATGTTTTGCCATTTACATCCGCCGCACACACCAAAATGATCGCAGATTGGATCAATACGATGTTCTGATAATTCGTGAAATTTCACGGCTTTCCCTTCGTAATATGCTTTTCTTTTTTTGAATGTTTGTACATCAACAACATCGCCAGGAACGACATTCGGAATAAAGATTACTTTTCCGTCAGGAGCTTTTGCTACTGAGACTCCCTTTGCTCCGGCATCAAGAACCTGAATTTGATGAAAGACAACTTTGTCTGTATTTTTTCTTCCCATAGCGCAAAAATAAGGGTTTGTAAACTTTTACAAATTTTATTTTCATAATATTTTATCAAATTGTGTAATTTACTAGTTTAATAAACTTTAAAAGTTAACTTTGTTCCTGATATTCAGCCCCAAGCTACAATATATTATCAATAGTTTTGTTATGTTTTTATGAAGTTGTATCATAATCTTTCACAAATTAGCTTTTTGAAAAAAAGTTATGCGTTAAAATTTTTATTTGTCGCTTTTATAGGAATACATATTCCATTAATTGGAATTTTATTTTTTGTTCTTTTTTTCGAACAGACTATTTCACCCACATCGATTCTGATTTTTTCATTAGTAATGACATTATTGGCAACCGCTGTAACCCTTTTAGTCTTAAAACAGTTAATAAGACCTATTTCTATTGCCTCAAGATCATTAGATGATTATAGAAACAAAAGAAGATTATCAATTCTCCCAACAGAATATACTGATGAAGCCGGACTTTTAATGTGCAATATTCAGGAATCGATTTATGAGGCTGAAAGTTTTATAAATGAAAAGCAGGATTTAATTTACATGCTTTCACACGATTTAAAAAACTTTGCCGGAAATCCACAGGGTTTGGCAAAACTAATCTTAAGCGAAAATCCCTCTGAATCTGTTAAGCATTTGGCCGATTTAATTTGTGAGTCGACCAATTTGCAATTCCGATACATCGAAAACTTCATTAAATTATTAAAAGAACAAGATCAGGTTCTGAAAGTAAATCAGGAAACCAAAACTATTTATTTTGAAAATATTCTTCCTTTTATCAATGAACAGGTTGAACAGCGATTAATAGATAAAAATATAGTCTTAAACTTAAGTGTTGAAATTGACGAAGCTAAACTTTGGATTGATGAAGGTTTGCTGGTTCAGGTTTTGGTAAATTTAATTAGTAACGCAATTAAGTTTTCTTATTTTGACAGTGATATTAAAGTCAGGATTTATAAAGAAAACTCAAATCTTGTTATTACTGTTGCAGACAGAGGAATTGGTTTTGATAAACATCAGATGGAGGAATTATTTAAAAAATTCACCAAAATGAGCCGTTTAGGAACTGCTAATGAATCCTCAACCGGAATCGGACTTTATTTATGCAAAAAAATTATCGAAAAAAATAAAGGCCGATTAACTGCCATAAGTGAAGGCAAAAATAAAGGTGCTGAGTTTAAGATTGAGTTTGAGATCTAAGAGTCTAAGTTTCTGAGATTCTAAGATTTTGAGTTTTTTCTTTCTGAACTTAATTTTTTATTTGTTCATCCATTAATTCTTCATCATCCCTTTCGCGGGAAAGAATTAATAGACATACAACTTTTAGATAAAAACTTATATTTTTCATGGTTATGAGTTTGGTGAGTTTTATTATAAAGATGTTTGCTTTTTAAAATGGTTGCGTAAATATGAAAAATAAACCTTAAGTTCTGAACTTTATAAAAAATCCAGAACTTAAAGTTTCATTTTGAAATTAATTATACATTAATGTTGCTTTTCCGTTAACACACTCAACTGATTTTGGTCTATTTGGAATATGGATGTGCTAACTTAGCATGGAGTTCTAGTTAAGAACTAAATCTTAACTTT
>NZ_JBMDIY010000032.1:0-76552 GCF_057808895.1 Flavobacterium sp. FG68 | reverse complement strand
TAAAGAGTAAAGAGTAAAGAGTAAAGAGTAAAGAGTAAAGAGTAAAGAGTAAAGAGTAAAGAAGCTCCGTCTATTCTCTATTTTCTATGCTCTATTCTCTCAGAAAAAAAATCACAATTTATAACTCATAATTAATAATTAATTTTTACATTTGCAGCCTTAACGAGAGGAGGTGTCTATATTATGTTAATTATACCAATTAAAGACGGAGAAAATATCGATAGAGCATTAAAGCGCTATAAAAGAAAATTTGATAAAACAGGAACTGTTCGTCAATTAAGAGCACGTACTGCTTTTATTAAGCCTTCTGTTGTAAAAAGAGCTCAAATTCAAAAAGCTGCTTACATTCAAACTTTGAAAGATAGTTTAGAAAGTTAGTATTTCGCTTTTCAAAAATAATTACCGTTAGTGATCAAAAAGTTTTAACTTTGATGCTAACGGTTTTTTTATTTTAAAAATCTTCTGATGATTTATATATAATAGGTATAAATCGAAAAAAATCTTTCTTATGAAATCAAACAAAGAAGCTTTTCGTGATTATTTACAGTTGGAGAAAAAATATTCTCCACATACAGTTAATGCTTATTTGAATGATATTGGTTTTTTTGAAGAATTTAATAAATCCCGTTTCGAGCAGGATAATGTTGAGAAGGTTAATTATAGTCAAATAAGAAGCTGGATTGTTTCTTTAGTCGATCAGGAAATTTCTAATGTTTCTGTAAATCGAAAAATGGCTTCCTTAAAAGCCTTTTATAAATTTCTTTTAAAGATTAAGCAGATAGAAGTAAATCCAATGCTTAAGCATAAAGCGCTTAAAACTCCTAAAATTGTCCAGATTCCATTTTCAGAAAAAGAAGTAAATGATTTAATGCTTGGGGTAGATTCTCCGTCCGGATTTGAGGATATTAGAGATAAGCTTATTGTTGACCTTTTTTATACAACGGGAATGCGTCGTGCAGAATTAATAGGTTTAATGATGAAGAATGTTGATTTGTCTTCGAATCTTATTAAGGTGTTAGGGAAAAGAAACAAAGAGCGAATTATTCCGCTTTTGCCCATAGTTGCAGATCAGATTAATTTGTATTTAAAAGAAAGAGTGGAGGTTGAAGAAATCAAAGATTCTGATTATTTTTTTATTTCGAAAAAAGGGTTAAAATTGAGTGAATCGTTTGTGTATCGATTAATAAATTGTTACTTTAGTAGGGTCTCTGAAAAGGTAAAAAAAAGTCCTCACGTGCTACGGCATACTTTTGCGACTCACTTATTAAATAACGGAGCAGATTTAAATTCAGTTAAGGAGTTATTAGGGCATTCGAGTTTGGCATCTACGCAAGTTTATACTCATAATAGTTTAGCAGAACTTAAAAAAGTTTATTCAGATGCTCATCCAAGAAATAAGTAATAACTCTGAAATGTTTAACCCTAAAATAATTATTATGAAGGTAGATGTTCATGCAGTTAACTTTACTGTCGACAGAAAATTGGTGGATTTTATTCAAGAAAGAATGGATAAGCTGGAAAAGTATTACGACCGAGTTGTTTCGGCTGATGTTTTTTTAAAAGTTGAAAGAACAAGTGATAAGGAGAATAAGGCGGTAGAGATTAAGATTAATGTTCCGGGAGATGAATTTTTGGTTAAAAAGCAATGCAAATCGTTTGAAGAAGCAGTTGAGCTTTCGGCAGAATCTTTAGAACGTTTACTGGTAAAAAGGAAAGAAAAAATAAGAGCACATATTTAATTGAAATTTTTTTTAAAAAATGTTTTGATTCAAAGATAAAATAGCTACATTTGCAGTCCGTTAGAAATAGCGGACTTTTTTAATGTATTCGCCGATGTAGCTCAGCTGGCTAGAGCAGCTGATTTGTAATCAGCAGGTCGTGGGTTCGAGTCCCTCTATCGGCTCAAAAATATTTCAAATGCGATTTGAAATCGGTTCTTTTAAAATATTGGAAAACAGAAATTTAGGACAAAAAATATGATTTGGAGAAATCTAAAATCTAAAATTTAAAGTCTAAAATTATTCGGGGAGATACTCAAGCGGCCAACGAGGGCAGACTGTAAATCTGCTGTGTGAACTTCGCAGGTTCGAATCCTGCTCTCCCCACAAAAAAAAAGAAGTTAAGATTTCGGATTTTAGATTTTAGATTTTCAAAATCTAAAATCTGAATTCAAGAATCTAAAATCAGAACTCTCTGCCGGTGTAGCTCAGGGGTAGAGTGCTTCCTTGGTAAGGAAGAGGTCTCGGGTTCAAATCCCGACATTGGCTCAAGTAAGTAGGAAATTGAAAATTAATATATAACTAAGATTAAAAATTAAGTAAAATGGCAAAGGAGAATTTTAATCGTTCCAAACCGCACTTAAACATAGGTACAATTGGACACGTGGATCACGGAAAAACTACATTAACTGCTGCAATTACAAAAGTATTGTCAGATGCTGGTTACTGTCAAGCAAAATCGTTTGATCAAATCGATAACGCTCCAGAGGAGAAAGAAAGAGGTATTACTATTAATACATCTCACGTAGAGTATGAAACAGCTAACCGTCACTACGCTCACGTTGACTGTCCAGGTCACGCGGATTACGTAAAGAACATGGTTACTGGAGCAGCTCAAATGGACGGAGCTATCTTAGTAGTTGCTGCTACAGATGGTCCAATGCCACAAACTCGTGAGCACATCCTTTTAGGACGTCAGGTTGGTATTCCAAGAATCGTTGTTTTCATGAACAAAGTGGATATGGTTGATGATGCTGAGTTGTTAGAGCTTGTTGAAATGGAAATTAGAGATTTATTATCTTTCTACGAATATGATGGAGATAATGGTCCTGTTGTTCAAGGTTCTGCTTTAGGAGGATTGAATAATGATCCTGCTTGGGTGCCAAAAATCATTGAATTAATGGAAGCTGTTGATGCTTGGATCGAAGAGCCAGTGCGTGACGTTGCTAAACCATTCTTGATGCCAGTTGAGGACGTATTTACAATTACTGGTCGTGGAACTGTTGCTACAGGTCGTATCGAAACTGGTATTGCTAATACAGGTGATGCTGTTGAAATCATTGGTATGGGAGCTGATAAATTAACTTCTACTATTACAGGAGTTGAAATGTTCCGTAAAATCCTTGATAGAGGTGAAGCTGGAGATAACGTAGGTTTATTGTTAAGAGGTATTGATAAAGAATCTATCAAAAGAGGAATGGTTATCATTAAGCCAGGATCAGTAAAACCACACGCTACTTTCAAAGCTGAGGTTTATATCTTGAAAAAAGAAGAAGGTGGACGTCATACTCCATTCCATAATAACTACCGTCCACAGTTCTACGTACGTACAACTGACGTAACAGGAGTTATTACTTTACCAGAAGGAGTAGAGATGGTAATGCCAGGAGATAACTTGACTATCAATGTTGCTTTATTAAGCCCAATCGCAATGAGCGTAGGTTTACGTTTTGCTATCCGTGAAGGTGGTAGAACTGTAGGTGCAGGTCAGGTGACTGAAATCATAGGATAATCCTATAACAAATTATAAAAAGCCAGTTGATTTTCTTATCGAAATCACTGGCTTTTAATTACGGGCGTAGTTCAAGGGTAGAATAGCGGTCTCCAAAACCGTTGATGGGGGTTCGAATCCCTCCGCCCGTGCAATAAAAATTATATCAAATGACAAAAGTTACTAATTATTTATCAGAGGCTTTCGAAGAATTAAAGTCAAATGTTACTTGGCCAGCTTGGGCTGAAGTTCAAAAATTGACAATTGTTGTGGCTGTATTTTCGATTCTGTTCGCTTTGGCAACTTGGGGAGTAGACGAATTTTTTGCAAAAGCTTTGGCTGGATTTTTTAACTGGTTAAAAGGATAATTTTTTTGTGATGGCAGATAATAATGTGAAAAAATGGTATGTGGTTAGAGCAGTAAGCGGCCAGGAAAATAAGGTTAAAGCTTACATCGAAACCGAGATTGCCAGACTAGGGATGGAGGATTATGTTTCCCAGGTTTTAGTGCCTACTGAAAAAGTAGTTACTGTAAAAGAGGGAAAAAAGATGTCTAAGGATAAAGTATATTTTCCTGGATACGTTATGATTGAAGCTAACTTAGTTGGTGAGATACCTCATATTATTAAATCTATTACAAGTGTAATTGGTTTCTTAGGTGAGATTAAAGGAGGAGAACCTGTTCCTTTGAGATTGTCTGAGGTAAATCGTATGTTAGGTAAGGTAGATGAGCTAGCTGTTAATACAGATACTCGTGCTATTCCTTTCAGCTTAGGTGAAACAGTAAAAGTGATCGATGGTCCTTTTAATGGTTTCAATGGAACGGTTGAAAAAATCAATGAAGAAAAGCGTAAACTTGAAGTAATGGTTAAGATTTTCGGAAGAAAAACTCCATTAGAATTGAGTTTTATGCAAGTTGAAAAAGTATAATTTTTTGTTACATATAATATCTATCACAATCGCTTCCAATTGATTGTGTATTAAATTTTTTAAAAATGGCTAAAGAAATTAGTAAGGTAGTTAAACTACAAGTTAAGGGAGGTGCTGCGAACCCGTCGCCACCGGTTGGACCTGCTTTAGGAGCTGCTGGGGTTAATATCATGGAGTTCTGTAAGCAATTTAATGCTAGAACTCAGGATAAACCTGGCAAAATTTGTCCAGTGCAAATCACTGTGTACAAAGACAAATCATTCGATTTTGTTGTTAAGACTCCTCCAGCAGCAGTTCAGTTAATGGAAGCTGCAAAGCTAAAATCTGGTTCTGGTGAGCCTAATCGTAAAAAAGTAGCTAGTGTTACTTGGGAACAAATTAGAGCTATTGCTGAAGACAAAATGCCTGACTTAAATGCTTTTACAGTAGAAAAAGCAATGAGTATGGTTGCTGGAACAGCTAGATCTATGGGTATAACTGTATCAGGAGATGCTCCTTTTTAATTAAGAAAAAGACATGGCAAAATTAACAAAAAAGCAAAAAGAGGCTGCTTCAAAAATTGAAAAGAACAAATTATACTCTCTAAAAGATGCTGCGGCATTATTGAAAGTTGTTGCTTCTGCAAAATTTGATGAGTCTGTTGATATCGCAGTGCGTTTGGGTGTTGATCCAAGAAAAGCGAATCAAATGGTAAGAGGTGTAGTAACTTTACCTCACGGAACAGGAAAGGATGTTAAAGTATTAGCATTGGTTACTCCAGATAAAGAGGCTGAAGCAAGAGAAGCTGGAGCAGATCACGTTGGTCTTGATGATTACTTACAAAAGATTAAAGATGGTTGGACAGATGTTGATGTTATCATCACTATGCCGGCTGTTATGGGTAAATTAGGTCCATTAGGTCGTATTTTAGGACCTAGAGGTTTAATGCCAAACCCTAAAACAGGTACTGTAACTATGGATGTTGCAAAAGCTGTTCAAGAGGTTAAAGCTGGTAAAATTGACTTTAAAGTTGATAAAACTGGTATCGTTCACGCAGGAATTGGTAAAGTTTCTTTTGGAGCTGAGCAAATTGTTGACAACGCACACGAAATTATTCAAACATTAATAAAACTTAAACCAACTGCTGCTAAAGGTACATACATTAAAGGTATTCACCTTACAAGCACAATGAGTCCTGCTATTGCATTAGACCCAAAAGCAGTATAATTGGTAGTTAAAAATTTTTAGTATGACTAGAGAAGAAAAATCAATCGCGATTGAAAATTTAACTGCGCAGTTAGCTGGTACAAATATCATTTATGTATCTGATATTTCTGGTTTAAACGCAGAAACAACTTCAAGCTTACGTAGAGCTTGCTTTAAAGCAGGTATCAAATTAGAAGTTGTAAAGAACACTTTGCTTGCAAAAGCAATGGAAGCTTCTTCTACTGATTATGGTGACTTACCTTCAGTTTTGACTGGTAATAGTGCTATTTTCATTTCTGATGTAGCTAATGCTCCTGGAAAAATCATTAAAGATTTCCGTAAGAAATCTGATAAACCAGTTTTAAAAGGTGCTTTCATTAACAATGAAGTTTACATTGGAGATAACCAATTAGATGCACTAGCAACTATCAAGTCTAAAGAAGAGTTAATTGGAGAAATCATTGGATTATTACAATCTCCAGCTCAAAGAATTATTTCTGCTTTACAAAACAAATTCGCAGGTAGCGAAGAAGAAACTGAAGCATAATAATCAAAGCAGGGAAGCTTGCTTCCTTGTTGCTTAATTAGCGCACAATAAATAAATTATATTTTTACAAATCATTTTAAACGATAGAAAAAATGGCAGATTTGAAACAATTCGCAGAACAATTAGTTAACTTAACAGTTAAAGAAGTTAACGAATTAGCAACAATATTAAAAGACGAGTATGGTATCGAGCCTGCTGCTGCAGCTGTAGTAGTTGCTGCTGGTGGTGGAGAAGGTGCTGCTGAAGAAGCACAAACTGAATTTACAGTTGTATTAAAAGAAGCTGGTGCTTCTAAATTAGCAGTTGTAAAATTAGTTAAAGAACTTACAGGTTTAGGTCTTAAAGAAGCTAAAGATGTAGTTGACGGTGCTCCAAGTACTGTTAAAGAAGGTGTTTCTAAAGAAGAGGCTGAAGGTCTTAAAAAATCATTAGAAGAAGCTGGAGCTGTAGTTGAGCTTAAATAATTCAACTCAGTTTTAAGAACTAGGTTTAGGTCCTGAGTTAACACTCAAAGGCCTAAACCATTTTTCGTATAATAAAATACATTAAATTTTATTATCAAATAGTTTAAAATACGAAAAAGTTTTTGATCAATACGAAGAAAAAAAATGGAACTGATTTTATCTGTTTATTTTTAAAGATGTATTGGTTTTAAAAAGAAAGTATAAACTAAGCACTGTGTTTTACACAAAAAAATTACTTTTTTTTAATCAAAATTTTGTCCATTGATGATAACAAATCAGACTGAAAGATTGAATTTTGCCTCTACAAAAAACATTCCTGACTATCCGGATTTCCTGGATGTTCAGGTTAAATCTTTTAAGGATTTCTTCCAATTAGAAACGAAATCTGACGAAAGAGGCAACGAAGGGTTATACAATACCTTCATGGAAAACTTCCCAATTACAGATACAAGAAACAACTTTGTATTGGAATTCCTAGATTATTTTGTTGATCCGCCACGTTATACAATTCAAGAATGTATAGAGAGAGGTCTTACTTATAGTGTGCCTTTAAAAGCCAGGTTAAAACTATACTGTACAGATCCAGAACACGAAGATTTTGAAACAATTGTACAAGATGTATATCTTGGAACAATACCTTATATGACTCCTAGTGGTACTTTTGTAATCAATGGTGCCGAGCGTGTAGTAGTATCACAATTACACCGTTCTCCTGGGGTTTTCTTTGGACAGTCATTCCACGCAAATGGAACTAAACTTTATTCTGCGAGAGTAATTCCTTTTAAAGGATCTTGGATAGAATTCTCTACAGATATTAACAGCGTAATGTACGCTTATATCGATAGAAAGAAAAAATTACCTGTAACAACTTTATTCCGTGCTATCGGTTTCGAAAGAGATAAGGATATCCTTGAAATTTTCGACTTAGCAGAAGAAATTAAAGTTTCTAAAACTGGTATTAAGAAATATATTGGAAGAAGACTTGCTGCACGTGTATTGAACACATGGCACGAGGATTTCGTTGATGAGGATACTGGTGAAGTAGTTTCTATCGAACGTAACGAAATCATCCTTGATCGCGATACAATTATCGACAAAGATAATGTTGAAGAGATCATCGATTCTAACGTTAAATCTATCTTGTTACACAAAGAGGATAATAACCAAGCAGATTATGCTATTATCCACAATACGTTACAAAAAGATCCAACAAACTCTGAAAAAGAAGCTGTAGAGCACATTTACCGTCAGCTGCGTAACGCTGAACCGCCTGATGAGGAAACTGCTCGTGGTATTATAGATAAATTGTTCTTCTCTGATCAACGTTATAACTTAGGTGAAGTTGGTCGTTACAGAATGAACAAAAAATTAGATTTAGATATCCCTATGGATAAGCAAGTGCTTACTAAAGAGGATATCATTACAATCGTAAAATATTTGATCGAATTGATCAACTCTAAAGCAGAGATTGATGATATTGATCACTTATCAAACCGTCGTGTTAGAACAGTTGGTGAACAATTGTCTCAACAATTCGGTGTAGGTTTAGCACGTATGGCTAGAACTATTAGAGAGCGTATGAACGTTAGAGATAACGAGGTGTTTACACCAATTGATTTGATCAATGCTAAAACATTATCATCAGTTATCAACTCTTTCTTTGGAACTAACCAGTTATCTCAATTTATGGATCAAACGAATCCATTAGCTGAGATTACGCACAAAAGAAGACTTTCTGCACTTGGACCAGGTGGGCTTTCGAGAGAGAGAGCTGGATTCGAGGTTCGTGACGTTCACTATACTCACTATGGTCGTTTATGTCCGATTGAAACTCCTGAGGGACCAAACATTGGTTTGATTTCATCTCTTGGTGTTTATGCAAAAGTAAACGGAATGGGATTCATCGAAACTCCATACCGTAAAGTAACTAATGGTGTAGTTGATTTAGAAAGTACTCCAATTTACTTAAGTGCTGAAGAAGAAGAAGGTAAAATGATTGCTCAGGCAAACATTGAAATGGATGAAACTGGTAAAATTACAGCTAGCAATGTTATTGCTCGTGAGGAAGGTGACTTTCCGGTTGTTGAACCATCTGTAGTTCATTATACAGACGTTGCTCCTAATCAGATTGCATCTATTTCTGCGTCATTGATTCCTTTCTTGGAGCATGATGATGCGAACCGTGCGTTGATGGGATCTAACATGATGCGTCAGGCAGTTCCTTTGATCCGTCCTGAAGCACCAATTGTAGGTACAGGTTTAGAGCGTCAGGTAGCTTCAGATTCAAGAGTATTAATCAATGCTGAAGGGCATGGAACTGTTGAATATGTTGATGCTAATATCATTACTATTAAATACGATCGTACAGAAGACGAGAGAATGGTTAGTTTTGATGCTGATGAGAAAACATACAACCTTATTAAATTTAGAAAAACCAATCAAGGTACAAGTATTAACTTGAAACCAATCGTAAGAAAAGGTGACAGAGTTATTCCTGGACAAGTATTATCAGAAGGATATGCTACTCAAAATGGTGAATTAGCTTTAGGTAGAAACTTAAAAGTTGCGTTCATGCCATGGAAAGGGTACAACTTCGAGGATGCGATTGTAATTTCTGAAAAAGTAGTTCGTGATGATATTTTTACATCTATCCACGTTGATGATTATTCATTAGAGGTTAGAGATACTAAGTTAGGAAACGAAGAGTTAACAAACGATATTCCTAACGTTTCTGAAGAAGCTACTAAAGATTTAGATGAAAACGGTATGATTAGAATTGGAGCAGAGGTTAAACCTGGCGACATTTTGATCGGAAAAATTACACCAAAAGGAGAATCAGATCCTACTCCAGAGGAGAAATTGCTTCGTGCAATCTTCGGGGATAAAGCAGGTGATGTAAAAGATGCTTCATTAAAAGCTTCTCCATCTTTACATGGTGTAGTTCTTGACAAAAAATTATTTGCAAGAGCCGTAAAAGATAAACGTAAACGTACTCAGGATAAAGATGCTTTAGGCGCTTTAGAAATGGAATTTGAAACTAAATTTGTTGAATTAAAAGACAGATTAGTTGAAAAATTATTCTTGATCGTTAACGGAAAAACTTCTCAAGGTGTAATGAATGATTTGGGTGAAGAAGTTTTACCAAAAGGTAAAAAATATACTCAAAAAATGCTTTACGCAGTAGAGGATTTTGCTCACTTAAGCAAAGGTCAATGGGTTGCTGATGACGCTACAAATAAAATGGTTAATGATTTAATTCATAACTATAAAATTAAGCTGAACGACTTACAAGGATCTTTAAGAAGAGAAAAATTCACTATTACAGTTGGAGATGAATTACCATCTGGAATCTTGAAATTGGCTAAAATCTATATCGCTAAAAAACGTAAGTTGAAAGTAGGGGATAAAATGGCTGGACGTCACGGTAACAAAGGTATTGTTGCAAGAATCGTTCGTCATGAAGATATGCCTTTCTTAGAAGATGGAACACCGGTAGATATCGTATTGAATCCACTTGGGGTACCTTCACGTATGAACATTGGTCAGATTTATGAAACTGTTCTTGGATGGGCTGGTATGAACTTGGGTAGAAAATTTGCTACTCCAATTTTTGACGGTGCTTCTCTTGACGAGATCAATGCCTTGACTGATGAAGCTAACGTACCACGTTTTGGACATACATACCTTTATGATGGTGGAACTGGAGAGCGTTTTGCACAAAAAGCAACTGTGGGTGTAATTTACATGCTTAAATTAGGACACATGGTTGATGATAAGATGCACGCACGTTCTATCGGACCATACTCATTAATTACGCAGCAGCCACTTGGAGGTAAAGCTCAATTTGGAGGTCAGCGTTTTGGAGAGATGGAGGTTTGGGCACTTGAGGCTTATGGAGCTTCTAGTACACTACGTGAAATCTTAACTGTTAAGTCTGATGATGTTATTGGTAGAGCTAAAACTTACGAAGCTATCGTTAAGGGAGAAACTATGCCAGAACCAGGTTTACCAGAATCATTCAATGTATTAATGCACGAATTGAAAGGTCTAGGATTAGATCTTCGTTTGGAAGAGTAATAAAAGTTTTCAGTCGCAGTCTCAGCATTCAGTTCCGTACTGAAAACTGAGACTGCTAACTGTGACTAAATATTAGAGTTTTTAAGATTTATACCCGTAACCCGTTCCGATTTTTTATAATAATGCAAGGCATTTTATAACTAGCGCTTCAAATTAAGTTTGAAGTTTAGAGAAGTAACTCGTGGTAAGCGTAATGATTTAACTCTTTTTAAAAGGGAACTTTTTGAAAGATGTAGATTGTGAATCTAAATCAATTTTTAATAGCAAGTAAATCAATAGTAAAAACTATGATGAATAATAGAAATAATAAAGATAAGAATCCAATTAAAAGATTTAACAAAATCTCTATTGGATTGGCTTCACCAGAATCTATCTTGAAAGAATCAAGAGGAGAGGTTTTAAAGCCAGAAACAATCAACTACAGAACTCACAAACCAGAACGTGACGGACTTTTCTGCGAAAGAATCTTCGGACCTGTTAAGGATTTTGAATGTGCTTGTGGTAAATACAAAAGAATTCGTTACAAAGGTATCATTTGCGACCGTTGTGGTGTTGAAGTTACTGAGAAAAAAGTACGTCGTGATAGAGTAGGACACATCAACCTTGTTGTGCCAATTGCTCATATCTGGTACTTCCGTTCTCTTCCAAACAAAATTGGTTATATCCTTGGTCTTCCATCTAAGAAATTAGATATGATCATTTACTACGAAAGATACGTAGTAATTCAAGCGGGTATTGCTAAAAATGCAGATGGAGAATCTTTACAAAGACTAGATTTCTTAACTGAAGAAGAATATTTAAATATTTTAGATACTCTTCCGCAGGAAAACCAATATTTAGATGATTTAGATCCAAATAAATTTGTTGCCAAAATGGGAGCAGAGTGTATTATGGATTTATTGGCTCGTATTGACTTAGATGCTTTATCTTATGAATTAAGACACAGTGCTAACAACGAAACATCTAAACAACGTAAAACTGAAGCTTTAAAAAGATTACAAGTTGTTGAGTCTTTCCGTGAGTCTAACGAAAACCGCGAAAACCGTCCAGAATGGATGATTATGAAAGTGGTTCCAGTTATCCCACCAGAATTACGTCCGCTTGTGCCGCTTGATGGAGGTCGTTTTGCAACTTCAGATTTGAACGACTTATACCGTCGTGTAATCATCCGTAACAACCGTTTAAAAAGATTAATGGAGATTAAAGCTCCAGAAGTTATCTTAAGAAACGAGAAACGTATGTTACAAGAATCTGTAGATTCATTATTTGATAACACTCGTAAAGCTTCTGCTGTTAAAACAGAATCTAACAGACCATTGAAATCATTATCTGATTCCTTAAAAGGTAAGCAAGGACGTTTCCGTCAAAACTTACTTGGAAAACGTGTGGATTATTCTGCTCGTTCGGTAATTGTTGTTGGTCCTGAGTTAAAATTATTCGAATGCGGATTGCCAAAAGATATGGCATCTGAGTTATACAAACCTTTCGTTATCCGTAAATTGATTGAAAGAGGTATTGTAAAAACAGTAAAATCTGCTAAGAAAATCATTGACAAAAAAGAGCCGGTAGTTTGGGATATTTTAGAAAATGTAATTAAAGGACACCCAGTATTACTGAACCGTGCTCCTACTTTGCACAGACTTGGTATTCAGGCTTTCCAGCCAAAATTAATTGAAGGAAAAGCGATCCAGTTACACCCATTAGTTTGTACGGCTTTTAACGCCGATTTCGACGGGGATCAGATGGCGGTTCACTTACCTTTAGGACCAGAAGCTATTTTAGAGGCTCAATTATTAATGTTGGCTTCTCACAATATCTTGAACCCTGCAAATGGTGCTCCTATTACGGTACCTTCTCAGGACATGGTTTTGGGTCTATATTATATGACCAAAGAGCGTATTTCTACAGAAGATCACATTATTTTAGGTCAGGATTTGACTTTCTATTCTGCTGAAGAAGTAAACATTGCATTAAACGAAGGAAGATTAGAATTGAATGCTCGTGTGAAAATTAGAGCTAAAGATTTTAATGACGCTGGAGAATTAGTGTACAAAATTATTCAAACAACTGCAGGACGTGTATTATTTAATGAAGTAGTACCTGAAGCAGCTGGATATATCAATGACGTATTGACTAAGAAAAACCTTAGAGATATTATCGGGCACATTTTAAGTGTGACTGATGTACCTACAACGGCAGCTTTCTTGGATAATATGAAAGATATGGGGTATAAATTCGCATTTAGAGGAGGTTTATCATTCTCTTTAGGTGATATTAGAATTCCAGAACAAAAAACAAAATTAATTGCAGATGCCAGAGAGCAAGTTGAAGGTATTTCTGTGAATTATAACATGGGTCTTATTACGAATAACGAGCGTTACAACCAAGTTATTGACGTATGGACTTCAGCAAATGCTCAGTTAACAGAATTAGCAATGAAAAATATTAGAGAAGACCAACAAGGTTTCAACTCTGTATATATGATGCTTGACTCTGGGGCGAGGGGTTCTAAGGAACAGATTCGTCAGTTAACTGGTATGCGTGGTTTGATGGCTAAGCCTAAAAAATCTACTGCTGGTGGTGGTGAGATTATTGAAAACCCGATTCTTTCTAACTTTAAGGAAGGTCTTTCGATTCTTGAGTACTTTATTTCTACTCACGGTGCTCGTAAAGGACTTGCGGATACGGCTCTTAAAACGGCCGATGCCGGATACTTAACAAGAAGGCTTCATGACGTTTCTCAAGATGTTATTGTTAACATCGAAGATTGTGGAACTTTAAGAGGTGTTGAAGTTTCTGCATTGAAGAAAAACGAGGAAATCGTTGAATCATTAGGAGAAAGAATTTTAGGACGTGTTGCATTGCAAGATGTTATAAACCCACTTACTAATGAAGTAATGGTTCAATCTGGACAGCAAATTACTGAAGCAATTATGAGAACTATCGAAGCTTCTCCAATTGAAAAAGTAGAGGTTAGATCTCCATTAACTTGTGAGGCTTTAAAAGGTATTTGTGCTAAATGTTACGGTAGAAACTTAGCTACTGGTAAGATGACACAAAGAGGTGAAGCTGTCGGAGTTATTGCAGCTCAGTCTATTGGAGAGCCAGGTACACAGTTAACACTTCGTACGTTCCACGTTGGAGGGGTTGCCGGAGGTATTTCTGAAGAATCTAGTATTATTACAAGATTCAACGGTAGACTTGAAATTGAAGATTTAAAAACTGTTAAAGGTGAAGACAGCGAAGGTAATGCGGTAGATATCGTAGTATCACGTTCAACTGAATTAAAATTAGTTGATGAGAAAACTGGAATCGTCTTAAATACACATAACATTCCTTACGGTTCTAGTATCTTTGTTAAAGATGGAGAAACTGTTGCTAAAGGAACTGTAATCTGTAAGTGGGACCCTTATAATGGTGTAATTGTTTCTGAGTTTACTGGTAAGATTGCTTACGAGGATTTAGAGCAAGGACAATCATTCATGGTAGAGATCGATGAGCAGACTGGTTTCCAGGAAAAAGTAATTTCTGAGGCTAGAAATAAAAAATTAATCCCAACGTTATTAGTTTATGGTAAAGAAGGTGAATTAATTCGTTCTTACAACTTACCAGTAGGTGCACACTTAATGGTTGAAAACGGTGAGAAAATTAAAGCAGGTAAAGTATTAGTGAAAATCCCACGTCGTTCTTCTAAAGCAGGCGATATCACGGGAGGTTTACCAAGAATTACTGAGCTTTTAGAGGCTCGTAACCCTTCAAACCCAGCAGTTGTATCTGAAATTGATGGTGTTGTTTCTTTTGGAAAAATCAAAAGAGGTAACCGTGAGATCGTTATCGAATCTAAATTTGGTGAGATTAAAAAGTATTTAGTTAAACTTTCTAGCCAGATCTTAGTACAAGAAAATGACTTCGTAAGAGCGGGAGTTCCATTGTCTGACGGTGCAATTACACCAGATGATATCTTGAGAATTCAAGGACCGGCTGCTGTTCAACAGTACTTGGTAAATGAAATTCAAGAGGTTTACCGTTTACAAGGGGTAAAAATTAATGACAAGCACTTTGAGGTAGTTATTCGTCAAATGATGCGTAAAGTAAGAGTTCAAGATCCAGGAGATACATTATTCCTAGAAGATCAATTAATTCACACTAAAGATTTCATCGTTCAAAACGATAAATTATACGGTATGAAAGTAGTTGAAGACGCTGGAGATTCTGCTGTATTGAAACCAGGTCAGATTATTTCACCTCGTGAGTTACGTGATGAGAATTCATTATTGAAACGAAATGATAAAAATCTTGTTGTAGCAAGAGACGTAATTACTGCAACTGCAACGCCAGTTCTTCAAGGTATTACAAGAGCTTCGTTACAAACTAAATCATTCATTTCTGCGGCTTCATTCCAGGAGACAACGAAAGTACTTAACGAAGCTGCAGTAGCTGGTAAAGTAGATGATCTAGAAGGATTAAAAGAAAATGTAATTGTTGGACACAGAATTCCTGCGGGAACTGGTATGAGAGAATATGATAACACTATCGTAGGATCTAAAGACGATTACAATGAAATGATGGCTAATAAAGAAGAATACATTTATTAATTAGGAAACTATGAGTAATCCGAAACAACAACAAGAGCAAATTAACATTGAGTTAGACGAAAGTATTGCAGAAGGAATTTATTCTAATCTTGCGATTATCAATCACTCATCATCAGAGTTTGTTTTAGATTTTGTCAGCATTATGCCGGGTATTCCTAAAGCCAAGGTAAAGTCAAGAATTGTCTTGACACCACAACATGCTAAAAGATTATTAAGAGCAATAGGTGAAAATATCCATAGATTTGAGGCTGCTCACGGCGAAATCAAAGAAACGGAACAAGCACCAATACCGCTTAATTTTGGTCCGGCAGGACAAGCATAAATTTTAAAGCTCCATTTTAATGGGGCTTTTTTTTTTTGGAGTAGAGTTACAATAAATGTAGTTAATCTGATTTAATATACTTTAATCGACTAAATTTTCCTGCGTAGTTATATTGTTCTAATTTGGCTCTGCCTATGAAAGATTAATTTTTGAAATATAATGACTTAGTAAGGTTGATTTAATTCAAATTAAAAAAAAACGCTAATCAAATTAGCGCTTTTTTTATGCCTAAAAATGAATGAATCAATTTATAATTCGAAAATATTTTTATCCCTTCCCAACCTTTTTATTTAAAATGTACTCTATATAAGTAAGAACCATTAACAAAGGTTTTAACTTAAATAAAGTATAGTATGAAAAAGAAATTCACCTTAGAAATAAAAAATCCTTGTTCTGAAAATTTTGATAAAATGATTCCTAACGCTGGTGGTTCATTTTGTGATTCATGCATGAAAAATGTAATTGATTTAAGTAAAAAATCAAATTCTGAAGTTGCAAGGTTCATTGCCGGAAATAAAGATGCAAACATTTGTGCACGATTAAAAACAACGCAGCTTGAAGAACAATTTGAATACAGTGAAACTTCTAAAATAAATACTTTAAAATATGCAGCAGTTGCAGCAACTGTTTTACTTGCTTCAAATCTTACTGCACAAGAAAAAGAACCTGTTAAAATCGAAAAAGTTTGTGCAGAGCCTATGTACAAATTAGGCAAAGTAGCATATAACCAAACAGTAAACGAAGAAGTTTTGATAACAGTAAAAGGAAAATTATTAGAAGCAAAAACACATAAACCTTTTAATAAAGAAACATATCCAGATTTAATATTATCTGTTAATGGTTCAGAAACTCCTGTGAAAGTAAATCCAAAAACTGGAGAATTTTCTATAGCGGCACAAGTTTCAAAAAACAGCAAAACGCTAATAGTTACGATTTCAGGAAGTGATTATTATCTTTCAAAAGAAATACCTTTTACTATAAAAGCAGTTAAAAATAATGTTTTATCACAAAATATAATTGTTGATGCAGATGAGCTGACTAAAATTTATATTGCCGGCGGATTAGGAATTAATTATACAGATCAATAAAACAAAATGTTGGGGATTGTAATGAAAAAAGGCTGTCTAATAGTAGACAGCCTTTTTATATTTTCTAAAGAAGTGATTAATCAAATTCAGAAGTAAAGTATAATTTCACACTTGGATATTTACTTTGTGTCATTTGAATAGTAAAATCAGAATCGGCTAAAAATACCAATTGACCATATTTATCATGCGCAAGGAATTTTTGTTTGATACGTTTAAATTCTTTGAACTCTTCATTTTTAGCATCATCAGGTTTTACCCAGCAAGCTTTGTGAACAGGGAAATTTTCGTAAGTACATTTTGCACCATATTCGTGCTCTAAACGATATTGAATTACCTCATATTGAAGCGCTCCAACTGTTCCAATAACTTTACGATTATTCATCTCTAAAGTAAACAACTGCGCTACACCTTCATCCATTAACTGATCGACTCCTTTTTCTAATTGCTTAGCTTTCATAGGATCGGCGTTGTTGATGTATCTAAAGTGTTCTGGAGAGAAACTCGGAATTCCTTTAAAGCTCATTACTTCACCTTCAGTTAAAGTATCACCAATTTTAAAGTTTCCTGTATCGTGTAAACCAACAATATCTCCAGGATAAGAAATATCAACGATTTCTTTTTTCTCTGCGAAAAAAGCATTCGGGCTTGAGAATTTTAAATTTTTCTTTTGACGAACGTGGTAATAAGGTTTGTTTCTTTCAAAAGTTCCAGAAACAATTTTTATAAAAGCTAAACGGTCACGGTGTTTCGGATCCATGTTAGCGTGAATTTTAAATACAAAACCAGACATTTTTTCTTCTGCCGGATCAACCAAACGAGTTTCAGAATCTTTTGGTCTTGGTGAAGGAGCAATTGCAACGAAACAATCTAACAATTCGCGAACTCCAAAATTATTTAATGCAGAACCAAAAAATACAGGCTGGATTTTTCCATCTAAATAATCCTGACGCTCAAATTTTGGATAAACTTCATCAATTAATTCTAATTCTTCACGAAGTTTTTCGGCAGCTTTTTGACCAACAATTTTATCTAGTTCAGGATTGTTTTGAACATCAGAGAAAGCAATAGTTTCTTCGATATTTTTACGGCTGTCTCCGCTGAAAAGATTGATGTTTTCTTCCCAAAGATTATAAATACCCTGAAAATCATAACCCATTCCAATAGGGAAACTTAAAGGCGTAACTTTTAATCCCAATTTTTGCTCCACTTCATCCATCAAATCAAAAGCATCTTTACCTTCACGGTCTAACTTATTGATGAAAACAATCATAGGAATGTTACGCATTCTACAAACAGCAACCAATTTTTCCGTTTGTTCCTCAACCCCTTTTGCAACGTCAATAACCACAATTACACTATCAACAGCAGTAAGAGTTCTAAAAGTATCTTCGGCAAAATCCTTGTGTCCGGGAGTATCAAGAATGTTGATTTTTTTATCTTTATAATTAAAAGCAAGTACAGAAGTCGAAACCGAAATACCTCTCTGGCGTTCGATTTCCATAAAGTCACTCGTTGCTCCTTTTTTAATTTTATTATTTTTTACAGCTCCAGCTTCCTGAATCGCCCCTCCAAATAACAATAATTTTTCCGTTAATGTTGTTTTACCGGCATCGGGATGCGATATAATTCCAAATGTTCTTCTGCGTTGTATTTCTTTTAAAAAGCTCATATTTTGTATAAATAGGTTGCAAAAGTACTATTAATTACGGCTTAATAAAAATATTCAGTTCTTAAATTGAAAGCGATAAGTTTTCAAAACAATACTTTTTATAAAAAAATAAGGCTGTTTTTAAAAACAGCCTTACATTGATATTGAAAAATAAATTATTGGTTAATTGACCAAACAGAATATCCTTTTGGCGGACATTGAATTTTTACCCATTTATCTGCCTGAGTTGTTGGATACCAAGTTGAATTTCCGGTAAAATCTTTAATTTGTGTATTAGCCCAATTGGTTTGAATCCATCTTTCCTGCCAAGCATCAGAATTATTGATGTAAACTACTAACCCCGGATTTCCGTTATAACCGTTTCTTCTTGCTACATATTCATCATTATCAGAATATAAAATAGAAGTTGTACCTGTTGCTTTATTGTTGTGAATCCAGATCAAGTTGTTTAATTTCGCTTTATCCAGCCATTCTTCATAATCTCTGTAGAAAATTGTTGGATAACCTTCGTGAGTTAAAATATAAGAATACGCCAGCATTTTGCTCCAAATTTCATCTGTATCATGATTCGTTACAAAAGTCACCGCTTTATAAGGATTTCTTTTCCACATCATATCATCATTTAAAAGCGCCAGATTATTACCGTCAAAAGCATCATTCATTTTATAATAACATGCAAAGTCAAAAACAGAGCTATTAGCAGCATTTGCCCAGTCATTTAATATATTTACGTTTGAATCCCATAATTCTCCAACCGAAAATCCGCCTACATTAGCGTTCCATGAATTTACAACCCACGCGCCAAATCCTTTTACGTAGTCAAATCTCCAGCCGTCAAACTTCATGGTATTTTTGTAATATTTACCAACTCCGTCAGCTCTCAGCCAAAGCCAGTCCTGAACATGAGGATTTGCGTGACATAAATCAGGAAAACCGCCAAATGAGCCTTCATCATTATTTCCGTAGCTGTTTTTATAAAAGTCATTATAATTACGTGTAAATTTTCCAGAAGCAACACCACTGAAATTTGTCCACGTGCTAGTGCCTGTATACGGATTTGCTTCAGATTGACCGCCGCTGTTATGATTAATTACGATATCGGCATACACTTTTATGTTTTCGGTGTGAGCAGACGTTATTAGGCTTACTAATTCTGCTTTAGAACCAAAACGAGTTTCGGTACTTCCATTTTGATTGTAATCTCCAAAATCAAAATAATCCGTTGGATCATATCCCATAGAAAATGCTCCATTTTGAGCTTTAGAAGCGGGTGGAAGCCAGATAGAGCCAATTCCGGCATTTCCCCAGGCAGTCACTTTTCCTTTTACGGTATTCCACCAGTTTCCGCCCGCAGGAACGTCCCAGTAAAAGGCCTGCATCATTACCCCTCCGCCCGGATTGTCTACATATTTTCCGGTTGGAGATGATAAAGAAGCTCCGGTGCTAAAAGGTTTTCCATCGTGGTGAGTCACGTTGATAATTTTAAATTGCTGACTTTCTGCTTTAGCGTCAACATCATTCGTTTCATTTGTACAAGAATACAAAAAGGTTGTAATTGCAGTAAGAAAAAATAATCTTACAATAGGTTTTTTCATAATAGATTGTGGTTAAGGTTAAATTAATAAAGTTTGAAATTGCTAATTTTAAGACTTTAAAAACAAGATATTCTTATTTTTTGCTGCCATAAATTATTAATAACGCACCTAAAGTAAGAGTTTTTTGATTCGATTTGTTTTTGTAGGAAAATAGTTTTACAACGAAAACGTTGTAGTGTTTAAAACTTTTTTTTATAGGCTTGAAAATCAATAGATATTGTTTTGGCGGTTTTGAGGTTAACAGCTTTTTGAAAAAGAAAAAGATTGGAGAATTAAACTTCTTATCGTGAATTTAAATACGATCCACATAATTTTTTGTTAATACTATGGCTGATAGTTGTATTATGTAATTGAATTGTTATTTTTGTTCGTTTTATAAAAGAAAACAGAAGTTCATTATTTAGTTTTTCAGAATCGCTTTTGAAAATAAATAATAGCCAGTTAAAATTTAGAATACAGATCTTTACATCCAAAAATTAAATTTAAAATAATGTCATTAAAAAAATTGCAACTAAAAACAATTGATTATAAGGTAGTCTTAACAATGTGTTTTTTATTTTTTTTCAACTCAATAATTTCAGCACAGGAAATTATTAAGGATGTTGTAGCCGAAAAACCGGTAGAAACGGTACACGGAAAACAAAAAATTGACGGTATCATTGCTACGGTTGGAGATTATATTGTTTTAGATTCTGACATTGATAAAGGTTATTTAGAGATTGCAAGCCAGGGTGGTAATACTAAAGATATTACAAGATGCCAAATGCTTGGTAAACTTTTAGAAGATAAATTATACGCGCACCAGGCTATTCAGGATAGTATTATTGTAAGCGATGCCGAAGTTAGAGGGATGATGGAAGAGCGTTTGAATTATATGATTCAACAAGTTGGAGATATCAATAAAGTAGTTGAATACTATAAAAAGAGTTCTGTAGAAGAATTTAAAACGTATTTTGCTGACATCTTAAAAGAGCAAAAGTTAGCCTCAGAAATGAGAGATAAAATTGTAAAAGATGTAGAAATTACTCCAGAGGAAGTTCGTAATTTCTTTAAAAAAATCCCTAAAGATGAATTGCCGACTTTTGGAGCTGAAATGGAAGTAGCGCAGATTGTTACTGAACCTAAAGTTTCTAATGAAGATAAACAGAAAGTTAAAGATAGATTAAACGCTATTAGACAAGATGTTTTAGAAGGTTCTAGTTTTGCTACAAAAGCAGTTTTGTACTCTCAGGATCCGGGATCTGCACCAAATGGAGGTTACTATAAAATGACACGTAAAACGCCTTTCGTAAAAGAATTTAAAGACGTAGCATTTAGTTTGCAGGAAGGTGAAATTTCGCAGCCATTTGAAACTACTTTTGGGTTCCACATTATAATGGTTGACAAAATAAAAGGACAGGAAGTTGAATTAAGACATATTTTAATTGCTCCTGTAGTTTCTGAAAGTGCTTTGAAAGAAGCTAAAGAAAGAGCGGCAAATATTAGAGAGAAAATCGTAAGCAAGCAAATTACTTTTGCAGAGGCTGCAAGAACAGAATCTGACGAAAAAGAAACCAGAGCAAACGGTGGAACTTTAATAAATCCAAATACTCAGGATACTCGTTTTGAATTAACTAAAATGGATCCAACTTTATACGGTCAGGTTTCTAATTTAAAAGATGATGAAGTTTCTCAGCCACTTTTAAATACAGATGATAAAGGGAAGAAAACGTATAAATTAATCACTGTTACAAACAGAATCGACGAACATACTGCTGACTATGCTAAGGATTACACGAAAATTAAAGAATTAGCATTAAAAGAAAAACAAATCAATGCAATTGCAAAATGGTTTGATACTAAAATTAAAGATACTTACATCAAAATTATTGGAGAGTACAGAGATTGTACGTTTGCTAATAACTGGTTGAAAAAATAATTTTTATTAAATAAAGAAAAAGAGTTAGTTTTATGAATTCATTCAACTAACTCTTTTTAATTTAAAATACATTCATAAATGTCTGACGTAACAGCAATTCATAACTTAGTTCAGAAACGCAACGAATTAAAAAACGAAATAGCAAAAATCATTGTAGGGCAGGATGCCGTTGTTGACCAAATTTTACTTTGTATATTTTCTGGAGGACACGCTCTTTTAATAGGGGTTCCTGGTTTGGCAAAAACCTTAATGATTAATACTTTATCTCAAGCTTTAGGTTTAGATTTTAAAAGAATTCAGTTCACACCGGATTTAATGCCTTCGGATATTTTAGGAAGTGAAATTTTAGATGAAAACAGACATTTTAAATTCATAAAAGGGCCAATTTTTTCTAATATCATTTTGGCTGACGAGATCAACAGAACGCCCCCAAAAACGCAGGCAGCTTTATTGGAAGCAATGCAGGAACGTTCGGTTACAATTGCAGGACAAAATTACAAATTAGATTTACCTTATTTTGTACTGGCAACACAAAACCCAATTGAGCAGGAAGGAACTTATCCTTTGCCGGAAGCACAATTAGACCGTTTTATGTTTGCGATTAAATTAGAATATCCAACTTTTGAAGAAGAAGTAAAAGTTGTAAAACAAACTACATCTGATAATAAAGTAGAAATAAACCCATTATTTACAGCGCAGGAAATTATCGATTTCCAACATTTAATCAGAAGGATTCCTGTTGCCGATAATGTTATTGAATATGCAGTAACTTTGGTAAGTAAAACACGTCCTGATAATGCTTTGTCAAATGATTTTGTAAAGAATTATCTGGATTGGGGAGCAGGACCAAGAGCTTCGCAAAACTTAATTTTAGCAGCAAAAGCTCACGCCGCTTTCAATGGTAAGTTTTCACCGGATATTGAAGATGTAAAAGCAGTTGCAACCGGAATTTTACGCCACAGAATTATTAAAAACTACAAAGCAGACGCTGAAGGAATAACAGAAGAAGTTATTATTAAAAAGCTGATGTAAGATATATCTAAAAAAAGGCTGTTTCAAAAGTTGAGACAGCCTTTTTTTATTTTACATATTTCCTTGTTCTGTAGGAACATTTCATTGGTAGAAAATTATATTGGCATAATGGATTACGTTCCGTAGGAACATTTGATTGACATTGTTTTTTAATAATCAGACCTATCAAGCGTTCCTACGGAACGCAAATTTGGCTGATCTTTATTTTTTTTCTACCTACGAAACATTCCTACGGAATGATAATAGGATATCAAAAAGTGGACAATAAGTCGCTAAAAACTAACAAAATAATTTTAAGTAAATGAGTTGCCTCGACTTTTGGAGCAACTCTTTTTTAGTTCAGTTCTTTAATACTCGTTTCGTTTATCAACCGTACCGTTTTGTTGTGAAAAAGTTTTAGCAGTAAAACTTCTGTAAGCGAAGTATATTTTTTATTGTCATATTCGTACCACCAATAAGAGAAATATCTAATATTATTCTTTTCTAATTTTGTGAGCCATATTTTTTCGTTGCTTCTCATGATTTCTTTAGACTCAATGATTTTATATCCGTTTCCTGTCCAGCAAATTAAAGGTTTGTGAATTGGTGTTTTGATATAAATTAAAGTTTCTGGCACTGCAATCTTAAAAACTTCATTATTGACCCAAACTCCTTTTTTAATATTATAATTAGGACTGAGATTTTCTAACAGCGAATAATTTTGGTCCTTTTTAAGTTCTAAACTAGTAATAAAGAATATTCCGGTCGCAATTATCATTGGCAAAAGTTTTGGCAAAAATGAATTGCTGGTTATGCTTTCTTTTTTAGGATGAAAAAAACGAATTAGAAATAAAAGAGGAACAATTTGATAAAATACAAAACACATAATTCCAATAGTGTGATGCAGTATATTTTCTTCGGTACAATTGAATAAAACTAAAGTGATAATTCTGAAATAATTGGAGATAATATTCAGAACTACTATTATACAGCAAAAAACTAAAATTTGCAGTATGTTGAAATACTTTTGGTTTTTACGTTCTTCTAGAGTCAATAAAAAAGCTCCAAATAATAATCCCGTTTTAAACATTGACAAACCCATACAAGCGGTATCTATCGAAACTTTTGCATTATTGATATAAAAATTAACGCCTTCAATTTTAGTTATTGGAATGAAATTTTTTAATGTTAAATACACTCCGTAACAAAGTGCTTGTTTTATTTCGACAGTTAAATAATTGAATAACTGATCAAAAATTGACGAAAACAAAAAGAGACAGATAAAAGCGATAAAAGAAAACTTTTGGGTAAAGCTGTAATAAACAAAACAGGCAAACAACAAAAGAGCATGAAAATGCAATGACTTTGTGTGCAGTCTGTAACTTATAAATTCTAATAAAAAAATTAATGCAAGCAGCGGATAACTGATCTTTAAAGCAGTTTTTCTTCCTGCATAAAGAAATAGGAAAATAGAAAATATGACGCCAAAAAAATTATTGTCTAATCCTGTTGATACAATACTATAGTTTAGAACTAAGAGCATGATTATAGCAAGAATAGCAATTAATTTGGCGTGTGACTGCAGTAAAACTTTCATTAAGCTTTTTGTTTTTTGTTTCTTTGATAGTAAAATAAAAGTGTAGTCAGACCAATAATAATCATTACCCATTCGTGAGGTTCCGGAACCGCACCATCATTTTTAATTGAAGCGTTTCCAAGAGTATCCTCATTTTTCTCAATTCCGTTATTTTTGTAATCTGCATCCGTTTCCAAAACAATTAAAGACGAAATTGGAGTAACAATATTAGCGTCTTTTGCAAGTGTTACATATTTATTAGCACTTAAGGTATCATTTTGAATTTTAATTTGTTCCTCAAGAACTTTCCCAAAAGCATACATTCTGTAAATATGATTTGGCCCATCGTTTTTAATAGTACTGTCTTTTGGTTTTTCCTGAATCGAAATGTTTGAAGGTTCAATATTAACCACATTATCAGCAGTTTTATACTTAATGAAATAATTTCCTTCCAGCATTTTTAAGCTATTTCTGAAATTTGTCTGATAAAAATCTACATATTTTTGCTCTTTTACGGTCTGCCAAAACGGATTAATATCTCCAGAAATATTAATAACTTTCAGGTTTTGTGATTTAGTCTTACTTCGAATCTTTTTTAAATATTCAGATTCTTTAAGTTCTTCAAAATTTGCAGAAAAATTTCCGGATTTGGTTATAATCAAACTATTTTGTTTGATTATATATAAGGGTAATAAAGAATAATGCAAGTATTTGAAATCTAGAAAAACAGTTTCGAAGTTTTCTTTGTTTATTGCTTTTTTCTCCTTGTCATCATACACATAAAATTGTTTTCCTTTTACGTTTACAAATGATTCTATTTCGTTTAAAGTCCAGCTGCTGTTTAAATCTAAAATGACTTCTGAAGCATTAAAAGGAATGTTTATTTTTTGACTTTCTTTTACCTCATATATTTTATCCTTCCAGGCAAAAGAATTTAATTTCGATATTTTACTTAAAGGTATTATTGCCCCCCAGTCATCAAGACCTTTTGATTTATTGATATAGAAATTATTTTGCAGTTTAAAATTCTTACTTGTCTCTACATCACTTTTTCCTGTCATCTGGATTCTTGAAATTGTAGAAGCATTTGAAATATTTGGGCCTTTAATAGAAAGGCTTTCGTATTTCAATTTATTATCTTCAACTTTTAAAGGAGTAGTGAAGCCGCATTTAAAAGTTCTTGATGTTTTATAGTTTACAGGAAAAACCCTCACAACAACTTTGTTTCCTTCTCGCCATTGCATTAAAGATGGATCGCGACTTTCTGCACCAACAATTTGTTTGTATGCTTTTTCAGCTTTCTCTTTTGTCGTTAAAACTCCTTTTCTTTCAATACCGTTTACCCATAATGAAAGTGAAGTTGCAACAGAACCTTCAGGAAGCTGGAAAGAATAAATAGCTTCCTGATCTCTCCATGTATCTTTTTTACAGGCAATATTCATGGTGATTTCTGTATAAGCAAGCCTGCTGTCTGGATATAATTTCACATCTTCTTTGATGTCTTTGGTAATCAAATCTTCACCACTCCATAAATGTTCTTCGGTTTCTAATCGTTTGTCAAAATTAGATTTAAGAATATTAATACGGTCGTCTTGACTCAGATTAAGATCTTCACAGAAAATGTAAGCTATTGTAATAAAAGGATTGTGGACTTTTCTTTCGTTAAATTGTTCAATTCCAAAAGAACCAAGATCATAATCAAAGTACTTTTCAGGGCCAGTATAAACGATGTCTTTTTTGAGTAAAATTTCATTAAAAAAGTTAGGCTCAAGACTTTGTGATATTTTAATATAATTAGGTAAATCTTCATTTGAAGTAAAGGAACTGATGGGACGTCTAACATTAATAAGTCTGCTTTCTCTGTCAAGCACTACAACAAAAGAAAATAAGAGAACTAAAATAAATCCAAAACCTGCGCTGAATGAAATCAAATGTCTTCTGTTTTCCTGAAAATAACGAGCTATAGTTGCTATGTGAATAATGGAAACTAGTAAAGGGACTAATGCATAAAAGCCGATTCCTAATAATAAAATTCCGACGAAGGCAAAAGGTGTAAGGGGTAATAGAAAGAATGTGAAATACAATATTAAACTATAAGATAATCCATTTATAAAAAAGACAGAAAGAGTAAAATTATTTTCTTGTGGTTTTTGGTAAATGAAAAAATTACTAATAAAAAAGAGCAAAGAGATAAGGTAAACCCAGAACGGAAGATCTTCAAATATAGGAACAAAAGTATTTAGGCAAAAACATCCAATAAACCAGTTAAGTATAAGAAAAGGAGTTAAATGAAGATATTTTTCTCTTTTTCTAAGAATAAGAAATGTAACGGTAACTCCGTAAATAAACTCCATTATCAATGTAAGAGTGCCCAATGCTCCGGCACCGAAAAATTTAGTGTTTTCATTTAATAATAAAATCAATAAAAAAAAGCCACTGAATAAACTGGTGAAGACACTAAAGCCAACACCAATTTGATTAATATAATCGTTCGCATTTTCTAATTTGTATTTCATAGTTTTGTGTTTTTGAAAGAACTTTGAATTGCAAAGTTAAAAGAAAAATTGAATTACAAATATTTTAGGTGCTTTTTTTTTAATGTGAAATTTGATAAAACTTTAACTAGGGAAAAAGACTAAAAACAGACGTCAAAAATCGCAACTATAACGTTATAATTATTTATTTAGAACTATTCTTTGCGAAAATAGAGGTAAAATCTCACTTACTTTATAACGTCTAATTTCGACTTTGTTAAAGAAAAGATTTTAAAATATCAATAATTCATTTTTTTAATACAAAATTGATATTTTGACAAAAACAAGCAGTGAAAATCGTTTTTTAACAATAATAATTTTTGAAAAGGCGACTTCTATTATATTATTTTTAATTATCCGCATTAATGATTAAATTTGCGAACAAAAAAATAAATCTGCCTTAATTATGAATATTTATAAGGATTATATCCAAGAGATTGAAGAACGTAAAAATCAGGGACTTCACCCAAAACCAATCGATAGCGCTGAATTATTAAGCGAAATTATTGCACAAATTAAAGATTTAGATAACGAGTACAGAGAAGATTCTCTTAAATTTTTCATTTACAATACTTTACCGGGGACAACAAGTGCTGCTGGTGAAAAAGCCAAGTTTTTAAAAGAAATTATTCTTGGGCAAGCTGTAGTAAAAGAAATTACACCAGCCTTTGCTTTTGAATTATTATCACATATGAAAGGCGGACCTTCTATAGAAGTTTTGCTGGATTTAGCTTTAGGAAATGACATTGCTATTGCAAAAGAAGCAGCTAAAGTTCTTAAAACACAAGTTTTCCTTTATGAGGCTGATACAGACCGTTTAATAGAGGCATTCAAAAATAATAATGCCGTTGCAAAAGAAATCCTTGAAAGTTATGCTCAGGCTGAGTTTTTTACAAAACTTCCAGACGTAGCTGACGAAATTAAAGTGGTTACTTTTATTGCAGGTGAAGGTGATATCTCAACAGATTTACTTTCTCCGGGTAATCAGGCGCACTCACGTTCAGATCGTGAATTACATGGTCAATGTATGATTACGCCTCAGGCACAGCAAGAAATTAAAGCTTTACAAGCACAACATCCTGATGCAAGCGTAATGTTGATCGCTGAAAAAGGAACAATGGGAGTAGGATCTTCTAGAATGTCAGGTGTAAACAACGTGGCACTTTGGACAGGAAAACAAGCAAGCCCATATATTCCATTCGTTAATATCGCTCCAATTGTTGGTGGAACAAACGGAATTTCTCCAATTTTCCTAACAACTGTAGATGTTACCGGTGGTATTGGTTTAGACCTTAAAAACTGGGTTAAAAAGGTTGATGCAAATGGTAATGTTTTACGTAATGAAAACGACGAACCAATTTTAGAGCAAACCTATTCTGTTGAAACAGGTACAGTTTTAACAATCAATATTAAAGAGAAAAAACTTTATAATGGCGATAAGGAATTAATTGATATTTCTAAGGCATTTACGCCTCAAAAAATGGAATTCATTAAAGCTGGTGGTTCATACGCTATCGTGTTTGGTAAAAAACTTCAAACATTAGCAGCAAAAATTTTAGATGTTGAAGCTCCTCTCGTTTTTGCTCCATCAAAAGAAATTTCTATTGAAGGACAAGGTCTTACAGCTGTAGAAAAAATCTTTAACAGAAACGCTGTTGGTGTACCTGCAGGTAAAGTATTACACGCCGGTTCTGACGTTCGTGTAGAAGTTAATATCGTAGGTTCGCAAGATACTACAGGTCTTATGACTGCTCAGGAATTAGAATCTATGGCTGCTACAGTAATTTCACCAATCGTTGACGGTGCATATCAATCAGGTTGTCACACGGCTTCGGTTTGGGATAAAAAAGCGCAGGCAAACATTCCAAAATTGATGAAATTCATGAACGATTTTGGTTTGATCACAGCTCGTGATCCAAAAGGTGTTTACCATGCAATGACAGACGTTATCCATAAAGTACTTAATGATATTACTATTGACGAGTGGGCTATCATTATTGGTGGTGACTCTCATACGAGAATGTCAAAAGGTGTTGCTTTTGGTGCTGACTCAGGAACTGTTGCTCTTGCTCTTGCTACTGGTGAGGCTTCAATGCCAATTCCGGAATCTGTAAAAGTAACGTTTAAAGGAGATATGAAAGGGTACATGGATTTCCGTGATGTGGTTCATGCTACACAAGCGCAAATGCTTCACCAATTTGGTGGAGAGAATGTTTTCCAAGGTAGAATTATTGAGGTTCACATTGGAACGCTTACTGCGGATCAGGCCTTTACATTTACTGACTGGACTGCAGAAATGAAAGCAAAAGCTTCTATTTGTATTTCTGAAGATGATACTTTAATCGAATCATTGGAAATTGCTAAAGGCAGAATCCAAATCATGATCGATAAAGGAATGGATAATGAGAAACACGTTCTTCAGGGGTTAATTAACAAAGCAGATAAGAGAATCTCAGAAATTAAATCAGCAGAGAAACCAGCTTTAACTCCAGATGCAAACGCTAAATATTATGCTGAAGTTGTAGTTGATTTAGATCAAATTTCTGAACCAATGATCGCCGATCCAGACGTAAATAACGTTGACGTTTCTAAAAGATATACTCACGATACTATCAGACCTCTTTCTTTTTACGGAGGAGTGAAAAAAGTAGATCTAGGATTTATTGGATCTTGTATGGTTCACAAAGGAGATATGAAAATCCTTGCTCAAATGTTGAAAAACGTAGAAGCACAAAACGGTAAAGTTGAATTCAACGCTCCACTTGTTGTTGCGCCGCCTACCTATAATATCGTAGATGAGCTTAAAGCAGAAGGTGACTGGGAAGTTTTACAAAAATATTCAGGTTTCGAATTCGACGATAATGCTCCAAAAGGTGCAGCACGTACAGAATATGAAAACATGTTATATTTAGAGCGTCCGGGATGTAACCTTTGTATGGGTAACCAGGAAAAAGCCGCAAAAGGTGATACAGTAATGGCAACTTCAACTCGTCTTTTCCAAGGAAGAGTAGTAGAAGATGCTGATGGTAAAAAAGGAGAGTCATTACTTTCTTCAACTCCGGTTGTAGTTTTATCTACAATTTTAGGTAGAACTCCAACATTAGCTGAATATACAACGGCTGTAGACGGTATCAACTTAACTAAATTTGCACCTTCAAATAAATCGTTAGTAATGTAATCTTACGATTATTAATATTTTAAAAGCCCGAGTGATAAACTCGGGCTTTTTCTTTTCTGGCACTTCTATTTTTTGTAACTTGTCATGTTCAAAATAAAAAAAACAAAAACAATTATAACTTATGGCTTTTGATATTGAAATGATTAAAAAAGTGTATGAGAACATGCCGGGTCGTGTTGACAAAGCACGCGAGATTGTTGGTCGTCCACTTACTTTAACGGAGAAAATTTTATACAATCACCTTTGGGATGGAGATCCAACAAAGGCATTTGGAAGAGGAGTTGATTATGTTGATTTTGCACCAGATCGTGTAGCATGTCAGGATGCAACGGCTCAAATGGCATTATTGCAATTTATGCACGCCGGAAAATCTAAAGTGGCTGTACCTACAACGGTTCACTGCGATCACTTGATTCAGGCAAAAGTAGACGCTGCAACCGATTTGGCCAGAGCAAAAACACAAAGTAACGAAGTTTTCGATTTCTTATCGTCGGTTTCTAATAAATACGGAATTGGTTTCTGGAAACCGGGAGCCGGAATTATTCACCAGGTAGTATTGGAGAATTATGCTTTCCCTGGTGGAATGATGATTGGTACCGATTCTCACACTGTAAATGCAGGTGGTTTAGGAATGGTAGCTATTGGTGTTGGTGGAGCTGATGCCGTAGACGTTATGTCGGGTATGGCTTGGGAACTTAAATTTCCTAAACTAATTGGAGTTAAATTAACTGGTAAATTATCAGGATGGACAGCTCCAAAAGATGTTATCCTTAAAGTTGCCGGTATTCTTACTGTAAAAGGAGGAACTGGTGCAATCGTTGAATATTTTGGAGAAGGTGCAACTTCTATGTCATGTACTGGTAAAGGAACTATTTGTAATATGGGTGCTGAAATTGGAGCTACAACTTCAACTTTTGGTTATGATGATTCTATGAGTCGTTACCTGCGTTCTACAAACAGAGCTGATGTTGCTGAAGCTGCAGATAAAGTGGCTTCATACTTAACAGGAGATCCAGAAGTTTACGCAAACCCGGAAAAATATTTTGATCAGGTTATCGAAATCAATTTATCTCAATTAGAGCCACACTTAAACGGTCCTTTTACGCCAGATTTAGCTACTCCAATTTCTAAAATGAAAGAAGAAGCAATCAAAAACAACTGGCCGTTACAAATTCAGGTTGGTTTAATTGGTTCTTGTACAAACTCATCTTATGAAGATATTTCTCGTGCAGCATCTTTAGCAAGACAAGTTGCAGATAAAAACTTAAAAACAAAAGCCGAGTTTACCATTACTCCGGGTTCTGAAGTAGTTCGTTCTACAATCGAAAGAGACGGATTTATTGATACATTCCATAAAATTGGAGCAACTGTTTTTGCCAATGCCTGCGGACCATGTATTGGTATGTGGGATAGAGAAGGGGCAGAAAAAGAAGAAAGAAATACAATCGTTCACTCTTTCAACCGTAACTTCTCAAAACGTGCAGACGGTAACCCTAATACATTAGCTTTTGTTGGTTCTCCAGAATTGGTAACTGCAATGGCAATCGCTGGTGATTTAGGATTTAATCCATTAACAGATACATTAATCAATGAAGACGGAGAAGAAGTAATGCTTGACGCTCCAACAGGAGATGAACTTCCTTCTAAAGGTTTCTATGCCGAAGATCCAGGATTTCAGGCTCCCGCTGCAGATGGTTCAGGTGTTCAGGTTGTAGTAAATCCTGCTTCAGAGCGTTTGCAATTATTGGCTCCGTTTGATGCTTGGGATGGAAAAAACATTACAGGCGCTAAATTGTTAATCAAAGCCTTCGGAAAATGTACAACAGACCATATTTCTATGGCTGGACCATGGTTACGTTTCCGTGGCCACTTAGATAATATTTCTAATAATATGTTAATTGGAGCAGTAAATGCTTATAACCAAAAAACAAACTCGGTTAAAAATCAATTAACAGGAGAATACGATGCAGTTCCTGCTGTTGCACGTGCTTACAAAGCAGCTGGAGTTCCATCTATCGTTGTGGGAGATCACAACTATGGTGAAGGCTCATCTCGTGAGCATGCGGCTATGGAACCTCGTTTCTTAGGTGTTAAAGCAGTATTAGTAAAATCTTTTGCTCGTATCCACGAAACAAACCTTAAAAAACAAGGTCTTTTAGGATTAACTTTTGCAAACGAAGCAGATTACGATAAAATTCAGGAAAACGATACAATCAACTTTACTGATTTAACTGAGTTCGCTCCGGGAAAACCATTAACATTAGAATTTGTTCATGCAGATGGCACAAAAGATATTATCCTTGCAAACCATACTTACAACGCCGGACAAATTGGATGGTTCGTTGCAGGTTCTGCATTAAACTTAATTGCAGCAGGAAAAGCTTAATCTTTAAGATTTATTATATACCAAAAACGCTCTGTGAAAACAGAGCGTTTTTTATTAGGAGCTAATCTCCCGAAGCTTCGGGATCCGCTATATCTTTTTATTTTTAAAGAAAAAATAAAAAGGATGCCGCTTCCATCTGGGCTAGGGCATCAGGTTTCAAAATGAAAATTATATTAAAAATTACAATTAAGAGGAAAAAATGTAATTCTCAGATAGACTAGAAGTTAAGGTTAAAGCTGAGTTTTTCTTGTTAATTTGAAGTAAATTAATTGTTAAAAAAATGGTTTTTGTGCTTGAATGAGTTAAATTCGCCTTTTTAGGTAATATATTCGCGCCTTTTAAGTTTAAAATATTATCTAAACTTAAAAAAAGGAGTAATAAACTTTAATAGGTAAATATGGTTTTTAGATTAATTATAGTATTGTTTTTTTTTAGTGTTGGAGCTTTTTCTCAGGAAAAATTTATCAAACATAAAATCTCAAAAGGAGAAAATCTTACTGTAATTGCTAAAAAATACGGATTAAAAGCTAAAGATATTAAAGAAGCAAATCCAGATGCACCTAAAGTTTTAAAACTCAATTCGATTTTATTAATTCCGAATAAAAACGCAAAACCTTCACAAAATACTCCCCAAACAATTGTCAATAATACTCCTGGTTCACATGAGGTTTTACAAAAAGAAACACTTTGGGGAATCGCTAAAAAATACAATGTCTCTGTTGAAGATTTAAAAAAAGCAAATCCAACATTAGAAACTGAAGGTTTGAAAATAGGCCAGCAGCTTAATATTCCGTCAAAAGCTCAGGCAGTTTCAGAAAATACAGTTAAAATCAATGAAGGAAAGCCAGAAATTATTCCGGCAGCAGACGGAGAAATTGTAGTTGAAGTGCAGCCCAAGGAAACAAAATTTTCAATAGCCAAGAAATACGGAATAACGGTTGAAGAATTAGAACGCCAAAACCCTTTTATTAAAGGGAATTTAGGAGTGGGTTACATGTTGAAAATTCGTCCTTCTGGAGGAAAAACAGATCAGAATATCAAAGACACTCCTGTTGTATCTCAAACTCAAACTGCTGAAAAACCAGAAAATACTCCGGGAACAGATGTTGATATTGTTGTTGAGGTTCAGCCAAAAGAGACAAAATATGCGATAGCCAAGAAATACGGCATAACGGTAAAAGAATTAGAACGTCAAAATCCGTTTATAAAAGGAAAACTTCCGGTTGGATACGTTTTAAAAATAAGGACAACTAAAGAAAAAGCAGATGCATTAAATGCAGTAAGTTCTCCAGTACCTCAATTAGAAAATCAAACTACTGCTGCGCCTGCCGCTCAAATTGCAGATAATACAGTAATAAAAAAGGACTCAACTTTTGTTTATAATGGTAATCATTCAGATTTAATTGATCAATTAATTCTAAACGCAACAGAAAATATAGGAACCCGTTATCGTTCTGGCGGAACTACAAAAGCAGGGTTTGATTGTTCTGGTTTGATGTTCTGTACTTTCGGAAATTTTGATATAAAACTGCCAAGAAGTTCTATAGAACAATCTCGGGTAGGGACAAAAGTAGCTACTACAGAAGCGCAAAAAGGAGATTTAATTTTCTTTAAAACTAACGGAAGACGTCAAATTAATCACGTTGGAATGGTAGTTGAAAATGCTGATGGTGAAATCAAATTTGTTCATTCTTCGACTCATGGTGGTGTTATGATTTCTTCAACTAAAGAAGCTTATTACCAAAGAGCCTTTTCACAAATAAACCGTATTCTAGAATAAGAAATAGCTGGTAAGCTGTTTTTTTAATTCTTCAATTGGAAAGGGTTTAGTTAAAAAATCCTTCACATATATGTTATCTTTTATACGCTTAATTTCTTCCTGATCTAGAGTGGAAGACATTACGAAAATCAGAATTTCGTTTTTAATTTCTTCATTTAGTGTTTCGAAAATATCCAGAAATTCAAAGCCATTCATTATTGGCATCTGGATATCTAATAAGATAATTAAAGAGTGGCAGATTTTTTTATTTTTAATAATCCACTGCAAGCCCTCAAGGCCATTATTGGCAACAAAAACCTGATCTATATCCAGAACTTTTGTCAGCAGTTTTCTGGTAACAAGCTGATCAATTAAATTGTCTTCAATTAATAGAAATGAAGGTTTAAGCTCCATATGAAGTTGGTATTGTTACGATAAATTTGCTACCAATATTACTTTCAGAAAATACCGAAATATTTCCTTTAATATTTTCTACTGCTTCTTTAACGATGTAAAGTCCTAATCCTGAACCTTTATTTTTGTTTGTTCCAAAATACATTTCAAAAATATAATCCTTGCAGTCGTCATTAATTCCAATTCCATTATCAGATACTTCAATTTTGTTAAAACCTTCATGAATATAAGTTTTAATCGAAATAAACATTTCCTGTTTAGTATTATCAGCATACTTGATAGCGTTAGAAAGTAAATTGCTGATAATGATTTTTAAACGCAGACCGTCACTTTCAATTTGGTCAACTAATAATTCCTGTGTAAAAGTTATTTTACTGGCATTTTCAATATGCATTAATTGCGAAATGGCTTCATTAAAGATTTCCTGCAGACTTACAGGCTCCATTATAATTTGTTTCCGTTTATTTTTAGAATAGTCAATAATATCGCTGATAAATTGATCTTGTTTCGCAAGACTCTGATACATTAACCGCAGATAATCTTTTATTTGATCAATATCATCTTCGAGCTGTGTAATTTCAATCAAACCTTTTAAAGAAGTTATGGGCGATCTTAAATCATGCGAAGCGCTGTATACAAAACGGTCTAACTCGTTATTGGCTAAAATTAGATTTTCATTTTTAACCTCAATTTCTTTTTTTGAAACAATTAAACGTTTTACCATTATCGAATAATAAGAGCAAACGCTTAAAATGATTATTAAGGTGAAAATAATATTAGTAATAATGAGCAGGTTTTTGATTTTACGGGTTCCTTCTCCCAGTGTACTCGAAAAATTTCGTTCATTAATAGTAAGTTTGGCACTAATACTGCTTATTTGATGAAGAAATTTTATTTGATCAGCAACAGTTAACGTGTTATGCTGGATCTTAGCATTTACCTGAGTTCCAATGATAAAAAGTTTCTCGATTAAAGCATCTCCTTCTTCCCATTCATGAATAGCCTTCGCTAAAAACGGAACATTTTTAAAATTCACAAACAACCAGACAAGATCGTCTAAATCATCCTTATGATTTCGGCCAATTGTAAAACCCTGTCTTGCTACTTTATTGTCGCCGGCCTTTAAAAGTGTTTTTCGGGCAATTCCGTCGCCTTGAGGTACTTTTAGTTCTTCTAAATATAATTTATACTGATTGGGATTTTTATTATATAGATAAGTAATAAGATGGAGTGAGGCATCTTTTTGTCCCTTAGAGTAATGAGATTCTCCGTTTACATATGCCCTGTTAGCAGATAATATTTTAATCGTAAAAAAGTTGATGCAAATTAGCAATGCACATGAAATAAAAACGATCAAAATTAAAATAAAAACATTAGGCAGGCGAAAGCTCTTTAAAGATCGAATCTTGTGTATGATTTTCATATTAGTAGGTTAATATTAATATCCGGTCTAAATCAAGCTTGTATATTTCTTTCTTTACAATAGTTTTGAGGTTCACTATTTTAAAGATTAAAAATGAACAATTGTTAATAAAAATACTTAAATTTTAAGACTTATGGAGTCTTTAACCAAATTTAGTAAAAAATATGAATCTTTTTACAAGCGGTTGTTTTTTTCTTGTTAATTTTTGTATTTAATATTTAAATAATTGATAATTAAATTATTATGTTTGTTTTAAATAATTGTAAATTTAAAACCACCATTTGATTATTACTTTATTTGACGAAAAATGTTATAGTAAAGTATGATTTTTTGTTTAATAATGCAAAATAAAAAAACTGCAAAAATATTTGCAGTTTAATGAATTTTAATGCGCTTAGTATTAGATGTAAAAGTTAATCAATTTAAATAATAATAGAACGTTTTCCTGTGATCCTGTCATTAGATGAAGTTTCCCAGGAAACTCCAGATGCAGGCACTGCTCTTTCTCGCCCCCAGATTCTAATTGCTTCAATTTTTTCTGGCGCAGTTTTACTTAGTGGAACAATGTTTTTAAAACATTTTTCAAAAAGATTATCATCTACAAGATTGTCTCCATGAATTACAGCCTGAATGGCAACATCTCTTACCGCACCTTCTATATCTGAGCCAGCGAATCCATCTGAAATTTCAACAAGCTGATTTAATGTATCTGGTGAAGGCTGGGTTAATAAATTACGATTTATATAAAGATTTATAATATCTTTCCTTTCGATGTCTCCGGGTAAGTCAACAAAAAATAACTCATCAAAACGCCCTCTTCGTAATAGTTCAGGAGGCAACTTACTAACGTCATTTGCTGTAGATACTACAAAAACTTTTGCCATACTTTCCTGCAGCCAAAACAAAAACTGCCCAACCATTCTTGTTGAGGTCCCGCCATCACTTGACCCAGTTGCACCAGAAAGACCCTTTTCAATTTCGTCAATCCACAATACGCAAGGCGCGGCATTATCTGCAGATGCTAACGCTTCTTTTAGTCTGTTTTCAGATTGTCCAAGATATTGTCCCTGAATAGCGGCAAGATCGAGACGATATAATGGAAGGTTCCAATTTGCAGCAATAAATTTGGCAGATAAAGACTTACCGCATCCAGGAACTCCTACAAGTAAAACTCCTCTTGGAGGTCGCATTTTTCTTGCTTTTAAGTCTGCTGTTAAAAGTTGTTTTTGATTATCTAACCAATGTTGTAATCCTGTCAATCCTGCAACTGATAGAGTAGAAGAGTCAATTTTTACCTTTTCCAGACCTGATATATCACTAAATAATTTGTCTTTGGCATTGCTTAATTCTTTAATATCTTCTTTGGTTAGAGAACCTTTCGCCATTTGAGTTGCTAAAACATTTTCGGCCTCTATTTTGGTCATATTTGCTAAAATAGCCGCAGCCATTTTATAATCTGTTTCGTCCCATTCAAGCGGAATTGAGCTTTTATAAGGAGTAACACAGTCTTTAACAACTTCTAACATTTCCTCTTCGTTAGGAGCATCAAGTGTAATGGTCATTCCTAATCGCTGTAGTTGAGGCCATATGGATTTAGTAGTAATTAAACAAATACTTCCGCCTCTTTCAATAGCTTGAACTACACAATCATAAAGATGTCTCGAAACTAAATTATCATCTTCAATATCACTTACTTCAGTAAAAACAAATGTCAAATTTTGTCTTTGCGAAATATTTTGAACGGCATAGTCCAGACCTCCGGCAACTGAACGATCATCGTTGATACTTTTTTTTGTTTTTATATCAATAGTTCCTTGTGATAAATTATGATAATAAATAGGAATATTGATTTCTTCAGCTAATTGTTGAATAACTTCCAGCACTCTTGCTCGCTCTATACTTCTAATAGATATAAAAGGTATTCTTGCTCTAAACATTCGCAAAAGCGAAGTTTTAAATTCTGATTTATTTGCCATCTAGAATATTATTTTTCTGCCCGTTGAAGCGGTTATTTCACTATTATTTTTTTGATCTGACTTGATTTCAGCAGAGATTGTATTGAATTGAAAAGAATTCAGTAACATTAGCATTTTTTCATTTTTTGAAGTGTTAGAATTATTCTTTTTTAATGACGTTCTAATTTCAGTAATAAAATCCTCCAGATCTTTTTTTAATGTTTTTCTTAAATCTTCAGGTAAGCCTTTTATACTGATAAAATGGTTCAGCAAAATAAGGTTTTGTTTTCCGTTTCTTAAGGCAATTTCAAAGTCATTCTCGGTTTTAAGATTTTGTAATTGAAAAGATCTTTGAAATTTATCCAGCCAATTTTGTTTTCGTTTTTTATATACTTCTTCAACTTTAGAATAGAAACGATTTGCAGTTCCGGCATCAATTAAAAATGTTCCGTTGTTCAATTGATCTAAAACTGAATCATCACCATTTGCGAATTGATTAAGTAAATTTACCCATTCAGAATATGTTGTCGGACCCTTTATCATTGAGCTTTAATTCTGGGATTAATGAATTGATTTGGAGGTGTAATATCCCATTCTGGGAATTTTGCGTTCTGTAATTCGGCTTCTGTTCTGCCTTGAAAAAGATTTGGTTTAATGCTGATTTCTTTTTTCAATTCTTGCATTTTATCTTCAGGTTCTTCTGAATGATTATCTAAAATTATTTTTGTCATGATTGATTTTTTTGAAATTAAATAATGCTTCTTGCTGTTTCGTGTGATACACTTGAAAAATCTTCTGGAGTAATGGATGAAATAAGATCTCTTACTTGTTCTGCCTTGTTGTCTTCTGAAGTGTGTTCTATTCTATAGTCAACCGTTTCGGCAATACAGCCTCTTAAAACTTCTTTTGCTTTTTGTTTTCGCTCTTCTACGTTTTCAATAACTCTATTTTTGGCTTTCTTGTATGTCGAAACCGAATTCCAGATTATAACGCCGCCAATACCACAACCTAGAATTCCAACTATTACATGAAGACTAAAAGCCCATAAGCCAAGAAAACAAATTAATATTCCAATGATTACAGCCGCATAAGGAAAAGAGATTTTGCCTAATTCTGTTTCTAAAATTTTATCATAATAAGATTCTTGTTCTTTTAAAAGTTCATTTTCTTCGCTTCCATCTTTTGTAGAAGCTTTAAAATCATCAATGGAAAGTTCAATGTATTGAGGAATATTATTTCTACTTTGAGCAGTAAAGGTGTCGTATGCTTCTAATATCCAAGGCTGACTTATTGAAACTGCGAGAGCCTGTGTCACTTTAGTTGCTCCGGACAATTCAGGGTTAAAGGATGCATTTGTCAAAAGTTGTAAAAAATCTACCTTTTCATCAAAAATATGTTTTTCAGCATCCATTAAAGATTGGGCAGCATTTTTGTCTCCATCCATTTGAATAATAAGTTGATTTAGCCTTACTTGCTCTTGTAATGACAGCTCTTCATCATCAAAGTTGGTAACAAGCAGAGATAAAATTTCATCTAATTGTACCTTAATCCCTTTTGAAAAATCAGCAGAAGAAGAAATGATATTTTTAAAATGTGTATTTAAAATATCATGTGTTTTGGCTTCTTTCAAGGAATTTTCAAGTGAATTCCAATTGCTGGAAAATTTTTCTAATAAAGGATATTTGCCTTCAGATAAAGGGCCTAATGCAACAAAAAAATTAACCCATTGCGATTTTTGCTCATTTATAAATTGATCACCTTGTGTAAGCTGGTCAAGCCAGTTTTTAACGTTTACCATCATTAGTTGTCTTGCAGCTGGCGGGAATACTCCTGTAGTAACTGCTTCAAGAATGATGATAAATTCTCTATCAAGATTATGTGGGTTTTGATGCATAAAATAGCGTTCAAGCCATTTCAAACTTGCATCATTTCTTGTCAATCTTCGCATGACCATCATAAAGAAAAGTGTAGTTTTGTAATCATCTCTTTTTAAAGCTTCATTCAAAGCTTTTTCAGTTGTGCTTTTGTCGTTTCGTATCCAGGCAGTTAAAGAAACTAAAGCAGGTGCTAACCAGTATCCAGGTGCTTTTATCATTACTTCTTCGGTTGTAAATCTTAAAGTATCTTCGCCTATTACACCTGTATCAACACCTTGTAGTATACCTGTTGCCATTCTTCGAACTTCGGCATAATAACCAAATTTGATTTGCAGGTCTTGTTTTAAATTTCCTTGGCGGGTTTCTGCAAGCTGTAATGATTTGTGTTTTATATCAGCTTCGACAAAATCAGCAAAGGAATCTGCTAGTTTTACCAACTCACTTTCTAATTGATCTTGTTTGAAATTTAATGTTCCTAATTCAGAATGAACTCCTTTCATATCTGAACTAATTGACCTTAACGCACTATTTATAATCGAAAGGTCTGCATATGAGATTACTTGTTGAGACATAATTATTTGTTTATTGATGTTATAGTTTTGTTGCTGTTCCGTCTTCTCGGATTAAAATGATTTTGTCTTTATAAATTTCAACCATAGCATAAGCATTATGTTTAGCAACAGATCGTGCTTTCTCGAATTCAGCTTCCATTGTTTCGGTAATCTTGTAATGCTTGATGATTTGACTTCCGCTTAAGTCTAATGTGTGTACTTCATACGGATGTCCTAAGAAACATTTAGAAAGAATTCCCAATGGTAAATTAGAAAGTTCAGCTGTGCCAAATTCTTCCTGAATAGCTTTTATAAGCTCATCCATTCCTTTTGTTTCAGTCAATGTTTTGGCATCTAACCCGGCAATAAGATCAAGATATTTTTTTGAACGTTTTTTTAAAAGATCACGATCGCTAATGAAGCCATTTGTTATGCTTTGTTTATCTGTGCTAAAATTTATATTGTCGTTTTGTAAAATGATTCTAGCCATGTTATTATTGATTTTTTTAAGTTTCCGATTTTCAAATGTAAATAGTCCAAAAAGTTATATTTTATGGAAAACCGTAATTGAAGTTTTATTCGAAAAAGTTCTTATGGAAAAGTTTGCGTAAGGGATAGAAACGGCATCCTTTTATGGTGGGGTTCACCATAAAAGATAAAGTGGATAGCCCGACCCGGAGGGATACGCTCAAAATATTTTTAATAACCTAAAATTTATAACAGAAAATCTAAAATTTCAGAAAAAAGTATATCTTTAACCAACCCAAAAACCAAAAAAATGCAAGAAGAAAACCAAGAACACTTTAAAAGAGAACTAGGATTATTAGACGGAACCATGCTTGTAGTGGGTTCTATGATTGGATCTGGAATATTTATTGTAAGTGCCGATATCGCCAGACAAGTAGGATCTGCAGGATGGCTTACTTTAATTTGGCTGATTTCAGGATTAATTACCATTATTGCAGCCGTAAGTTATGGCGAATTAAGTGCAATGTTTCCAAAAGCTGGAGGACAATATGTGTACTTAAAGGAAGCTTACAACAAATTAATTGCCTTTTTGTACGGCTGGAGTTTTTTCGCCGTAATTCAAACCGGAACAATTGCAGCGGTTGGAGTTGCTTTCTCAAAATTTGCTGCTTATTTATACGAACCTTTAAGTGATGAAAATATACTTTATGAAATTGGTTCATTCAAACTCAATGCTGCGCAGTTAGTATCGATTTTCACGATTATTTTACTGACTTATATTAATAGCCGCGGGGTTAAAAACGGAAAAATTCTTCAAACCGTTCTTACGATTATCAAAATTTTATCATTGCTGGGATTAATTGTTTTTGGATTAACGCTTGCAGCAAAAGCTTCGGTTTGGGATGCCAACTGGGCTGATGCATGGAATACACGTTCGTTTAATAAAGAAACGGGTTCGTGGCTGCCAATTGGCGGAACAGCTTTGATTACAGGAATTTCTGCCGCAATGGTTGGATCATTATTTTCAAGTGATGCCTGGAATGGAGTTACTTTTATTGCCGGAGAAATTAAAAACCCAAAACGTAATGTAGGTTTCAGTTTATTTCTGGGAACTTTTATTGTAACGATTATTTATGTACTGACTAATATTATGTATTTAGCTGTAATTCCGCTAGACGAAATCGCAACAGCAAAATCGGATCGTGTGGCAGTTGTGGCTTCACAATATATTTTCGGAAATATTGGAACGTTGATTATCGCAATCATGATTATGATTTCAACTTTTGCCTGCAACAACGGATTAATTATGGCCGGTGCGAGAGTTTATTATACTATGGCGAAAGATGGTTTGTTTTTTAAAAAAGCGGCTGTTTTAAACGAATCAAGTGTTCCTGCATGGGCTCTTTGGGCACAATGTATCTGGGCTTCGGCTTTGTGTTTGACTGGGAAATACGGTGATTTGTTGGATTTCGTAATTATTATTGTTTTGATTTTCTATATCCTGACAATCTACGGAATCTTTATTTTACGTAAAAAAATGCCAGATGCAGAAAGACCTTATAAAGCTTTTGGATATCCATTTTTACCAATGTTATATATTATAATAGCAGCAGCAATTTGTGTTTCATTATTAATTACAAAATTCTCAACCTGCGGATGGGGAGTTTTAATCATGCTAACAGGAATTCCCGTTTACTACTTAACAAAACCAAAAGAGTAAAAATTTGTTTCAAGTTTCAAATTGAAAACTTTAATAATACCAAAGCGCCTTGATAATCTCAAGGCGCTTTTTTGTGCAACAAATTTATAACCAAAAATAAAATAAAATTCCTCAAAAAAAATATGAATATGCCCACCGTTCTAACGGATTAAACAGGTTTACGCTGTTTTATTAAAACTATGCGATTGAATTAAATAACCAGTGAAAACTCGTTTAATCCCTTAGATCCGTGGGCAAAAACTTTGTAAAGCGAGTTTATTTAACAGAATAAGGAAGTGAAAGATTTCCGCTGGCAACGGTATACACTTTGTAAACGCCCAGCATTGGTTTTTTCCCTTCTCCTTCATGTGAACCTCCGGCACCAGTACTGACTTCCATATAGCAGCTTACAGCATCAAACTTGAAATTTGTTTTGTTATTGATCCTAAAATTAGGAACAATTACTTTTATTGAATTTCCTTTAGAAACGATATTAAAACCGGGACTGTCCATATACATTGCCATTCCGGGATTTGTTGGAGGTAAAATGACATTAGGATCTCCTTTTGTAAATTCTCTAACCGAAAGTCCGCCCGCAACACGTTTATCTTCAACCAAAAGAACCCAGTGGGCATGCCAAACCAATCCGTCGTTAAGATAATTTCCGTCCAGATTTTCATCCCAAAGCGGGGTATCTTCAAAATCAGGATGTGAAGTCAGAGCAAGCGCTACGATTCCTTCCGCTTGACCGAAACCAATATCAGATGATTTTAAAGTGGTTGGAAAAACGTAAGCTAAAACAGGCGCTCCGTTTAATTGTCCAACGGGTTTAGGCATTGTTTTTCCGGCAGTTCCTTCGACTTTAATATCCCAAACCGTAATACCTAAATCTGCTTTATGAGTAATTGTGGCCGATTTTATCTTAAAGTCACTATTATTGTAAGTTCCGCATTTGTCACAGCCTTTCGAAACCGTGTAATTAAAAAAAATGAAGCATAAAATAAAAATTGATTTTTTCATAATTCATATGGTTTAATGTTAATTGATTTGTAAGAAACCAATACGTGTGCCACACGAAAAATGCCCGAAAACAAGGAGTTTCGGGCATTTTATGTTTTTGATAAGCTGTTATATTTCGTGAATCAGATTCTATTTCTTGAAATTTCGTTACTTAAGAGAAGGAGAGGTAAGAAGATAGAATAAAGAGAATAGATTTTAGATAATGTCGCAAAGTTTTATTTTTTTCTTTATGCCTTTGCGTAAAATCCTTGCTTCTCTGCGGTTAAGAATTTTCGTTTAAATCGTTATTGATTCTTTCCTCGGTAGGTCTCAGGAAAATAAGATATATAATGATAAGAATTCCGAATAGCACAAAATCCGGTTTTAAAAATAAGATTAAAAAAGCAGCACCTTCTAAAACTGCCCATCGCATTATTGATGCTGTTTGATAAATAGATAATTTGTCTTCGGTTTTTAGTTTTGGGTCAATTTGTTTTAATTGTGATTTGAATAAAAAAGTACTGAAAACAAACGCTAAAACTGGAATAAAAACATATACCAGTGATGATGAATCAATATTAGGAATATTTAGTTTTTCGACAGAAAGTTCACCTAAAAAGAAATAAGCGACAATTGTTCCTGCACAAACGGCAAGGTGAATAATTTGAAGAGTTTTGATTTTTTCGGTCATGATTTGGTTTTTTATGTAAGTAAAACTAAATAGAATATAAATATAAAGCTGTATGTTTTCGTGTTTTGATGAAAAACCGTGATAAATAAAAACAAAAAAGGCGCTGCATTATGCAGTGCCTTTATACGTAAAAAATCTATGAATGTTATAAATTATATAGTTACAGCTTCAGTAGATGATTTTATAGTTGAATTAATAATAGATATTGTAAGCGGATCTGATTCTCCGGAGAAAAAAGCATCTAAAACTTCCTGAAATATTGGATTTGTATTTTCGGCCATTGAAAAAAGAGTCATCGAAGAACGTAATTTTCTAGCATCTAAATCACCCAAAATTCCGTCAGCTGATTTTCTTTTAAAAGTCAATAAAATTTCAGAAATTTCAATAAGATGTTTTCCTAAAATAGGATGCTCCAAAAATTCAGAAGCTTCTTTTAGATCGGCAATCGCATAAAGATTTGCAGTATCGCTTGTGCCCAATCCTTTAATCTGAGGAAAAATAAACCACATCCAGTGCGTTTCTTTTTTCCCTTTTTTGATCTCAGCAAGGGCAGTAAGATAAAGTTTATTTTGCGCATCTAAGAAACGCGATAAATCATTGTTTGAATAAGCCATTTTGGTATTATATTTTAAAAAAGGGTTACAAAACTAGTAAAAAAGAAAGGGTCTGCCTAATAAAACCTTCATACAATCAGTATTTTAACTTTTTTCGACAGAATTTTCCTCATCGTTATTAAATGGTGAAAAAACTCATTTTGAATTGTTTATAAATCATACACTACGTTTGGTTTGTCTAAAAGTAAGGTTGATTCTTGGTAAAACTTTGCGAGCTGTTTTAGGAACCTGATGCTGCCAAAAACTATTTGTTGTTCCTGCCATAAGTAAAAAAGATCCATGGTGCAGCGGAATTTCGACCTGCGGAATTTCTTTGTTGAATTTATGACGAAGCCTGAACATTCTGGTCTCTCCAAAAGTCACCGAAGCAATAACCGGATTTGGACCCGTATTGTGTTCTTTGTCGCTGTGCCAGCCCACCCCGTCATTTCCATCTCGGTATAAATTAAGTAAAACGGTATTAAAATCCAGCTGTGTTTCTTTTTCTACACGACCTCTAATAGTCAGTAATTCGTAATTCCAATCGGGTCCTTTAGGGTCTGCTCCGGGATTATCTTTATCTTCATACCAAGCGATCATTCTGGGAACCGTATAGGTTTTATCGTAAATTTCCATTTCATATTCTCTCCATTTCGTTTTGCGAAGCAGTCTTTCATAAAAACGATCAGATTCTTCTTTGGTGAAGAAATTATCAATCAAAATCAATTCAGAATCAGGGATGTCAAATACTTTTTTTCCTGCCAAACCTGCGGTAAATAATTCGGTGTCGTTAAATAATGTCATTTTCCATTTATTTTTTGTCAATTTCAATCCAAACAGGAGCATGATCGCTTGTTTTTTCCCAGCCTCGCACATGACGGTCAACACCACCCGAACGTAATGCTGAAGCTATTTGCGGACTCAGTAAAAAATGATCAATTCTTAAACCGGCATCCCGTTCGTAAGCATTTCTAAAATAATCCCAAAAAGTGTAAATTTTCTCGTCAGGATATAATTTTCGAATCGCATCTGTCCAGCCTTGCGAAACTATAGCCACAAAAGCTTTTCGAACTTCGGATCTGAAAAGAGCATCATTAACCCATTTTTCAGGTTTGTAAACATCCAGTTCTGTTGGCATAACATTAAAATCACCAACGATTATTACAGGAACTTTTAAACTAAGTAAAGTAGCTGCGCGATCAGCAAGACGATCAAACCATTTTAGCTTATATTCAAATTTGGGTCCCGGCCAAGGATTCCCATTTGGAAGATAAAGGCAGGCGATCACGATTCCATTAATCAAAGCTTCGATATAACGGCTCTGAACATCTTCATCATCTCCCGGTAGAATGCGTGTTACCTCTTCAATTTCCATGTTTCGGGCAAGAATTGCAACACCGTTCCATTGCTTTTGTCCGTGCCAAATCGCATTGTAACCGGCATCATTAATCGCTTTAAGCGGAAAATTATCCTGTGGCGCTTTTAATTCCTGCAGGCAGACAATATCTGGTGCAGCTTCATCAAGCCAGTGTAATAATACAGGCAGGCGACCGTTGATTCCGTTTACGTTATATGTTGCTATTTTCATGGTACATTTAATTAGTTGTATTATTAAATTTACTGATTATTAAGCATTTAATCGAGATTAATTTAATGTTCTTATTTCAGGAACTGCTTGTTAAAGAACACTTTACCCGGATGTTTTTCTGCGTAAGCAAAAATCAAATGTTCAATATATTGATTGCTTTTATAAGGCTCCGTATAGTTTTTTACTTCTAATGGATCATGAATAGAGACATCAGACGGAATATATCCCATGCCATGAAAATGTCCGTTTTCAATCCAAATACAACTGCGTTCATCCTTTGATCTTCCTTTGTCTATAATAGCAAAAGTGGGTCTGTTGGTCAATAAAAAATCAATAGCATTATCAACTTGCTCGTTATGAAGTACAACATCAGGCAGATCTTTTACTTCATTATTTTGAAAAAGTTCTCCTTCTTCGGGTCTGGTGTATTTGCAGAATCTATGGTCGATTTCAAACTGTTCTGCCAGACTTCTCAATAAATTTATTCCATCATATTGGCTATTAAATTCATGAATACAAATTTGAAATTTGCTCACTTTTCCAATGGCAAGATATTTATAACCGTTTCGGGCTTCGTATTGGTAGATTCCAAATTTCGCTTCAAAGCGTTTTAAAGCTCTGTTGTAAGTTGGCCAGAGTTTTTTGATTTCGGTACATTCTAATAAAAGCGCCATTAATTCTGTACCGCAGATTTCAAAAGAAATTCCGTGAATATCCCTTAAAAAATGCTGCCTTTGCGGATTAATATTGTTACCGCTAAAATGTGAAGCCACACGTTTTTTTACGTTGATAGCTTTCCCTACATAAATCACCTTTTTTTGTTGATTATAAAAATAATACACGCCTGGTTTTTCTGGTAAATTATTAAAATCATCAGGTGGCAGATTCGGTGGCAAACGCTGATCTTGTGCCGTTTTTTTGATCATTTTATCGATTTCTCCCGCATCGTCCCATTCCAGTAAAAGCGAAAATAAAATAGCAGTTGCATCTGCGTCTCCGCCCGCACGGTGCCTGTTTTCTAAACCTATGTTTAAGGAATTACAAAGATTTCCTAAACTATAAGAACCTAAGCCCGGTTTGATTTTTCTGGCTGCGCGAACGGTACAAAGTTTTTTTGCAGACCATTTAAAACCCGATTTTTCAAGCTGATGATGAACGAATGAATAATCGAAGTTTACATTATGAGCAACAAAAACACGATCAGTAAGCATTTCTAATACTTTCTCTGAAATATCGTCGAAAATAGGTGCATTAGCCACCATTTCGTTATTAATTCCTGTTAATCCAAAAATAGAAGGAGGAATGTCCTGCTCCGGATTAACGAGTGTTTCATAACGATCAAGTACATTTTTGCCATCATGGATAATAATAGCAATTTCTGTAATGCGGCTGCCACTGGCGTTCCCGCCTGTGGTTTCAATATCGACTATGGCATATTCCGTATTTTTCATCTTTATATAACGTAAAACCGATTGTTTTTCTGTTGTTTACATTTAAACTTTAACCGTAATAGCATCCTTGAGTGAAGTAGAAAACTTGGGAGATAATCTGTTCTGCTTCATTTTCCATTGCCGTCCCAACGACTGTACACCGAATTTAATTTTATTATTACCGTAACTCTGATTCATTTTATCAATTACACTCATTAAAGGCTGATGTTTAGGATTTGAAGTTTCGAATAAATTAAGCTGTGTTTCACTATTTGGCGTTAACCCCATTACAATTACACCTGCTTTTTTATAACGATAACCCTTTTTAAAAATAGCTTTAAATCCTTTTTGCGCAGCTTCATTAAGTTCTATTGTCGAATTAGTTGGAAAATCAGTAGTGATGGTAATACTTCGTGAATATTGTGATTCTTCATTCTTTATAAAACTCGTCTGGATAAATACAGTTACCATATTGCAATGACACTCCTGACGTCTTAATTTTTCAGCGCAAGTAGCTGTAAACGTGCTGATTCGTTCCGATATTTCTTCAAAAGTAGTATATCTTTTTTCAAAAGATCTCGTAGTTGCAATCATTTTACGGTCTGCTCTCTCTTCTAAATCCAAAGTTGGTTTCCCTTCTAATTCGTGTTTTAGCCGAAGTCCCACTACAGACATTTCTTTTCTTACCCAAGCGTCTGGAAACTGCGTAAAATCATAGGCCGTGATTATTTTTTTTAATTTAAGACGTTTGGCATGTTTTCTTCCAATTCCCCAAACGTCTTCAATTTTTGTCCATTTTAATGCTTTAATTCTTTTTTCTTCAGAATCAATACAATAAACACCTTGCGTACGATCTGCAAATTTTCGGGCAATTTTATTCGCTACTTTAGCCAAAGCTTTCGTAGGCGCAAAACCTATACTAACCGGAATTCCTGTTCCTTGAGTGACTTCTTTACGCATTTTTAAACCCAGCGTATTCAGATCAAATAAATCGTAACCCGAAAATTTCAGGAAAGCTTCATCAATACTGTAAATCTCAATTTCGGGAGTATAAGTTTGAAGCAGGTTCATTACCCGATTGCTCATATCGCCGTACAACGGATAATTTGAAGAATAAACAAAAATGTTTTTTTCTTTAAAAATAGATTCATACTTAAAAGCCGGAATGGCCATTGGTATACCCAGAGCTTTTGCTTCATCAGAACGCGAAATAACACAACCATCATTATTAGAAAGAATAACAATAGGTTTTCCTCTTAAATGTGGTTCAAATACTCTTTGGCAAGAAGCATAAAAATTGTTACAATCGACTAAAGCAAACATTTCTAAATGTGTTTTTTATTTCTATTTCTGTTCTGTCACCCTGAGCGAAGTCGAAGGGATTCATCGTATAAAGGTCTTCGACTTCGCTCAGACTGACAATCGACTTCGCTCAGACTGACAATGAACTTAAAAAGTTTTAATACAATGAACCACAATTCCCCAAATCACAAAATTATTTTCCGGGGTTACTTTTATAGGCTGATAATCTTCATTTTCGGCAATAAGCCAAATAATGTCTTTTTCTATTTTGATACGTTTTACAGTAAATTCACCATCGATTTGGCAGACGGCAATTTTATTATTCTGCGGTTCCAGACTTTTATCAATAATCAATAAATCACCATCATTGATACCGACATTTTTCATAGAATGTCCTTTAACCCGTGCAAAATAAGTAGTGTATTTATGTTTGATGAATTCTTTGTTGAGATCAATCGATAATTCGATAAAATCATCAGCAGGCGAAGGAAAACCTGCGCTGATACCAACGTCAAAAAAAGGTAGTTTTACTTTTGAACTTACATCCGGAATGTACAATTCTATTGATTTTGTGGTATTTATATTGCTCAATTTCATAATCACTTCAAAAAAATGTTTTTTTGTATAAAGCAAAATTAGTACAGTTGATAACATTTTTTTATATATTTGCTGTTCCAAATTATAACAAATTAATTATGTCCTTATTTTCAGATAACATCAGAGCATTGAGGGTTAAGCATAAAATATCGCAGGAGAAATTAGCTGAGAACCTTAGTATTACCAGAGGAAGATACGTTAAATACGAAGATGGAACTTCGGAAGCACCGTATGACATTTTAAAGAAAATTGCCTTATATTTTCATATGAGTATTGACTTGATATTATCTGTCGATATACGCAAAATTGATGTGCAAAATTTGATAAAACTGGAAGGAAATCGACTTATTTTACCTATTCAAGTGGATAGTTTTGGAGAAAACTTTATTGAAATTGTATCTCAAAAAGCAAAAGCAGGTTATCTAAACGGATATGCTGATCCGGAATATATTGAAAGTTTACAGCAGATTACACTTCCTTTTTTAGGACCGGGAAAACATCGCGGATTTCCTGTTGAAGGTGATTCAATGCCTCCACACGAAGATGGTTCTATTATTATTGGCCGTTATGTAGAAAAGCTGGGAGAAGTGATGGATGGAAAAACCTATATTCTTATCACTAAGAATGAAGGAATGGTATATAAGCGTCTCAATAAAAACAAAAAGAACGCCTTGGTTTTAGAATCGGATAATAGTTTTTATCCAAATTATGAAGTGAAAGCTTCTGATATTTTGGAGATTTGGGAATACGAATGTAATATTGGACGTTCGGATAAAAAACAAGAAATGACAGAAACGGGAGCAATGAAAGATTTGCTTTTAGAATTGAAAAGAGAAGTTCGAGAGATTAAGAATAATACTTCGAATACGTAATTTTTTTTGCCACGAAGGCACTAAGACACAAAGCTATTCAAAAATCTTTCAAATTCTTTAAATAAACTTTGTGTCTTAGTGCCTTCGTGGCAGGAAAAAAAATCTAAACCTTCAACGAAAACCAAAACGTACTTCCCAATCCTAAATTACTTTCTACACCAACACTTCCATTTTGAGCTTCAATAAATTCTTTGCTTATTGCTAAACCTAATCCGGTTCCGGATTTCTGACTTCCCGGAACCTGAAAATATTTATCAAAAACTTTGTCTTTATATCTTGTATCAATTCCTTTTCCAGTGTCGATAACCTGAAATACGATTTGATTATTTTCTTTTTTTAATTTGATGATAATTGTGCTTTTTTCAGAAGAATATCTTATTGCATTCGACAAATAATTAATCAAAACCCAGCCTGTTTTTTCGCTGTCGGCTTTTACGTCTTGCAGATTTTCATCGGCATCAATTAAAAGATTAATTTGTTTTTGATCAGCCTGAACTTTTACGGCTTCAACAGCATAATTTACAATTTCATGCGGATTACTTTTTTCGATATTTAACTGAATATTTCCCGTTTCTAATTGCGATAGATTAAGTAATTCACCCGTGATTTTCAATAAGCGCTGACTGTCATCTTTTATACTTTCTACCAATTGTTTTTGGTCATCGTTCATGTCACCTGTTTTATTGTTTTCAAGCAATTGAAGACTTAATTTTATAGACGCAATAGGTGTTTTTAATTCGTGCGAAACCGTTGCAATAAAATTGGTTTTGGCAAAATCAAGTTCTTTAAAAAGTGTAATGTTTCTCAGAATTATAACATCGCCAATATTAATTTCTTTTTCTTCACCAGTTGGAATTATGGTAATATTCAGAATTTCTTTTTCGAAATAACTTTCTTTTCCGTGTGCATAAATTTTAAGTGGCTGCTTTTTAGGAGAATCTGTATCCTCTTTTAAAATCAAAGAACGAATCAAATCATTGGACAAGGCTAGAGTAGAAGCCGATTTCCCGATAACATCTTCTAATTTTAAACCGATAATTTTCAACGCTTCATCATTGGCAAACAAAACAATTCCTTCATTATCCAGGCCAATAATAGGATCGTTCATATTATTGATTAAAGTTTCCAGTCGTTTCTTTTCGAAAAAGAGTTTATACAAATTACTGTCGTTATATTCCTGAAGTTTCTGTGCCATCGTATTAAACGATTTAGCCAAATCTCCAAATTCGCTATGACTTGTAAAGTGAACACGCTCTGAATAATTTTTATTGGCAATTTCCTTAATACTCAGCGTCAATTCCTTGATTGGATTGGCAATATTATTAGGCAGGTTAATCAGTAAATTAAAAGCAATTAAAAAACATAAAGTTCCTACAATAGCAATCCATAAATTAGCATTTTCGGCGGTATGTTTGGCGATATCGCTTTTCTGTTTTATGGCATCCAGATTCAATTTCATAATAGTGAAAATGTCCTGTCTAACTTGTGTTTTTAAAGCTTCATTAGAGCCGTTTTTCTCTAAAAGAGCAAAACTTTTTTCAAGACTGGCAGTTGCTTCTTTTTCTCCTGGTTCGGTAACATTTTGTGTTTGTTTTTCAAGATATTCCTTGAAAACATGAATCTTACTATCAGGGCTCGCTTTAATTTCATCCAAAGACAAAATCATATTTCGAGAATATTCCAGCGTATTATAATTTGCTTTCAGAATATTCTCTGTGTCTGCTTTTATCAAAAAAACAGAATAACCACTCACTAACGAAAGTATAATAATCATTAAAAATAATAATCCAACTCCCAGATTCAATTTGGTTTTAATTCTCATTTTATAAAACATTTTTTTGAACCATATAAGTAATATAAGAAAATGTAAGTACAGCTGATTAAGCATTCTGTTTAAATGAACTTATATTACTTATATGGTTTAATATTTTTTCACGACAGGATAACAAGATCTACATTTGATAAAGACAGTTTATTTAGCAAACGCCTAAAAATTGTTGTAGACAAAATTACTTTAAATAAATTCAAATGCGGTTTTCCTATGCAGACAGTTGTAATTTGTTTTTCTTCTGCAGTGATCAAAATCGCATCGGCAATATTTTTGTTTTCCAGTTTAATAACTTCTGCGCCTAATTGCACGGCGAGTTTAAAATTATTAATTAAATGCCGTTGTTTATCTAAAGCAATTTTTGTACTGCTTTCCTGCGGCGTTTCCACATATAAAACATACCACGATCCGTTGTAATAACTTGCCAATCGGGCTGCTTTTCTAATTACAATTTTAGCCGTTTTATCATTACTGCTTATGCAGGCCAGCAATTTTTCATGTCGTAAAGCATGAAGATTCGGAACTTCATTTTCAACTTTTCGAACGACCTGACTCGCTACTTCTTTCAAAGCCAATTCCCGAAGCTGTAAAATCTGTTCCGATTTAAAAAAGTTCGCCAAAGCCGTCTGAATTTTATCCGGAGTATAAATTTTTCCTTCTTTCAAACGCGCAATTAAATCTTCAGATGTTAAATCGATATTGACGACTTCATCCGCCAATCGCAAAACATTATCCGGAATTCGTTCCTGAACATCAATGTTTGTAATTCTTTTTACGTCTTCATTTAAACTCTCAATATGCTGAATATTAACCGCCGAAATCACATTAATTCCAGCTTCCAGAATTTCTAAAACATCCTGCCAGCGTTTTTCATTTTTGCTTCCTTCAACGTTCGTGTGCGCTAATTCATCAACAATAACGACTTCTGGACGAAGATTGATAATCGCCTGAACATCCAATTCTTCCAATTCTTTTCCTTTATAGAAAATGGTCCGTCTCGGAATTATAGGCAAACCCGCTAATAATTCATGCGTTTCCTTTCGCATGTGTGTTTCGATGTAGCCAATTTTTACATCGATTCCGTTTTTCAATAACGAATGCGCTTCCTGAAGCATACGAAAAGTTTTGCCCACACCGGCGCTCATTCCAATGTAGATTTTGAACTTTCCCTTTCGTGATTTCTGAATTAAATCGAGAAAGTGCTGTGCATTATTATTTTCGTTTTCCATATTTTTTGCCACGAAGGCGCTAAGTCACAAAGTTTTTTTTTAAAGCCACAGATTACACAGATTAAAAGGATTATTTTTTTTCGCGACGAATTACACAAATTTGCACAAATTTTTATTTAATATAATTCGTGAAAATTTGTGTAATTCGTGGCAAATAAATCTACACAAAGACATTAAAAAATCCTTTTAATCTGTGTAATCTGTGGCAAGAAATATTCCCCTAAAAACTAATCGCCAAGGAAGTCGTTACAAAAGTATTCGTATCCGTTGGAAGATTGTCTTTATTTGTGAAGATTTCGTCTTTACTTGAAAGATTTCTGGCTTCAATTCTAAACATAACATTATCAGTAACTAAGTAATCAAAGTTAGCTGAAAATCCATAAGTTTTAAAACCATTTGGCGTTTCAGTTGCGATAATTACACCTTTTTCATCACTGTAATATTCTCCTCTTACTGCAAGCTGAATTTTATCAACTGGTTTATATTGCAGAATCAAAACTGGCGAAAACCAAGTGTCGTATTTGTTACTATTTTTAGCCGATTGCTGAGATCCAACATCAAAACCAGCTGTTACGTTTGTTTTCTCTGTTACTTTAAATTGTCCGTAAAAATTGTTGAAATAACGCCATTTTTTGTCAATATCCGGCTGTTCATTTCCAACATAAGTACTCCAGTTTAAAACCACTTTATCAGATGGTTTGTAAGTAACCTGAGTTCCAAAAGCAGGCGTTTGATTTCCTTCGACTTTCTCAATTCTTTGCCAGCCGTTTAAGTACATTCCCGCCAAATACCATTTTCCGGATTCTGATGTATAACCAATTTTAACTCCCGTTTCATAATAAGGAGAATTCTCAGCCAAAATACTTCGCGTTAAAGTCTGACAGTCTTTTCCAATCGCACTTTCAAAACCAATGTGTGAAGGCATGATTCCCGCATCAATCCATAAATTATGGTTTTTCGAAATCTTTACACCAACATTCGCCTCGTAAACATTTTTCAATAAACCTTGCTCGGCAGACATATTATATTCGGCATAAGTTCCCGCCATCAAAGCAAAATTTCCTCGAATATTTTCTTTCGAATAATTCACTTTTGCCATACCTAAATTCAGGTTTACCTCGTTGCTTTTATTATAACTGTAAAAAAAGTTTGGCCGAGTATGATTTTCCGGTTTCCCGAAATCATAGCTGTAATAAGCGTCTACATATCCTGAAAATGTAAACGGACTTTTTGATTCTTCTTGTGCATGTAAATTGCAGTAACCAAAAGCGATTAAAGCAGTAAATATTATTTTTTTCATTTTGTCATTGCGAGGAACGAAGCAATCTCATCCTCTGAATTAAATTATTTATTTAGTAGATTTTTTAGGAGCTAATCCCGCTATCCGTTTCAATCTTTTGTGTCTCGTTAAAGAAACGAGACACAAAAGGATTTCCACTGCTATCGGGGCTAGGGCATTTGGGGTAAAAAAGGCGTTTTCGTTTTAGTTTTTATATCTAGTTTGTCATTCCGAGGAACGAGGAATCTGCGCAAGAAACTCCGTATAGAAATTCGCCAATCTTTGTCGAGCTACTCGCGGAGATTGCTTCGCCAGTTCGCTATCGCTCGTGTCCTCGTTCCTCGGAATGACAAGAATTACTGAATATCCGTTGTCAAACCCGACAGGTTTTTAAAACGTATCATTTTAACTGATCCAGCGCCACATTCAATTCTAAAACATTCACTGTTTCAGGACCAACAACAGCCGTATTAATTTTAGATTCAACCAAAGCTTTTACTTTAATTTCATCCAGTTTTCTTTCTTTAGCAATTCGTTTTACCTGAATCAGCGCCCCTTGTGGAGAAATATTCGGATCTAAACCACTTCCTGAGGCCGTTACCATGTCTGAAGGAATATCAGATTTTTTCAAGTACGGATGAACCAATAAAAGTGTATCAATTCTTTTTTGAACCAAAGCCAAATAATCGGCGTTGCTTGGCCCTTTGTTACTTCCGGCACTTCCGGCAGCATTATAATCAACAGCCGAAGGTCTTCCCCAGAAATAATTTGACTTATCGAATTTCTGACCAATTTTTTGATAACCAACCACTTTTCCGTTAACCGAAATAGTTTCTCCTTTTCCTTGATTTGGAGCCAATTGTGCGATTCCGTAAATCGCTAAAGGATAAATAACCGCAAACAAAATCAAAGTAAATACGGTAAGTTTTAATAGTGAAAATAGATTTTTCATTTCTTTTGAGATTCTAAGACTCTAAGATGCTAAGGTTCTAAGTTTTTTCTTAAAAGCTTATAGTTTAAAGTCTATGTTTTTAATTGAGTTTTGTGAACCTGACAGGTTTTAAAAACCTGTCAGGTTTAATTTTTACATAAAGAGAGCAACAATTAGATCAATTACTTTAATTCCGATAAAAGGAACAATCAAACCTCCCAAACCATAAATCAAAAGGTTTCTTTTAAGGATAGCACTAGCTCCAATTGGACGGTAATCAACACCTTTCAGCGCAAGCGGAATTAATATCGGAATGATAATCGCATTGAAAATTACAGCTGATAAAATCGCACTTTCTGGACTGTGCAAATGCATGATATTTAAACCTTGCAGCGCAGGTATCGCAGTAATAAAAAGAGCAGGAACAATAGCAAAATATTTCGCAACGTCATTTGCAATAGAAAAAGTAGTTAAAGTGCCTCGAGTCATTAAAAGCTGTTTTCCAATTTCAACAATCTCGATTAGTTTCGTTGGGTCATTGTCAAGATCGACCATGTTTCCGGCTTCTTTAGCCGCTTGAGTTCCGCTGTTCATAGCAACTCCAACATTCGCCTGAGCAAGGGCAGGAGCATCATTTGTTCCGTCACCCATCATGGCAACCAATCTTCCTTCGGCTTGTTCTTTTCTGATGTAATTCATTTTATCCTCAGGCTTAGCCTCGGCAATAAAATCATCAACACCAGCTGCTTCGGCAATAAATTTAGCAGTAAGCGGATTATCTCCTGTAACCATAACCGTTTTGATTCCCATTCTGCGTAAGCGCTCAAAACGTTCTTTCATTCCGGTTTTGATAATATCCTGAAGTTCGATAACACCTTGAACTTCATTGTTTTTGATTACTACTAATGGAGTCCCTCCGTTAGAAGAAATTGTGATTACTTGTTGGGCAGTATCTTCAGGGAAAGAATTTCCGGCTTGTTGCGCGATATTCTTCGCAGCATCCTGAGCACCTTTTCTAATATTAGTTCCATCTTTTAATACTACTCCAGAAGTTCTGGTTTCGGCAGTAAATTTTATAGTGTGTGAAATGTTATCTGTGAAATGTGAAATGTCTTCCTGCATTTTACCGTTTAAATTGATCGTTTTGCTCAATTCAATAATACTTTTTCCTTCTGGAGTATCATCTGCAAGCGAACTCAAAACAGCTGATTTTACAAAGTCATCAAAAGAAATTCCTTTTGTTGGATAAAAATTAGTTGCTTTTCTGTTTCCAATGGTGATGGTTCCTGTTTTATCCAAAAGTAAAACATCAATATCCCCAGCAGTTTCAACCGCTTTACCCGATTTTGTAATTACGTTAGCACGCAACGCTCTGTCCATTCCCGCAATACCAATCGCAGAAAGCAAACCACCAATTGTAGTTGGAATTAAACAAACAAACAAAGCAATGAAAGCCGCGATCGTGATGGGTGCGTTGGCATAGTCGGCAAACGGTTTTAGCGTAACGCACACAATCACGAAGATTAAAGTAAATGTGGCTAATAAAATGGTTAAGGCAATTTCGTTTGGTGTTTTCTGACGGCTTGCTCCTTCAACTAAAGCAATCATTTTATCTAAAAAGCTTTCGCCCGGTTCAGAAGTTACTTTTACTTTAATTTTATCAGATAATACTTTTGTCCCTCCGGTAACCGAAGATTTATCTCCGCCAGCTTCTCTAATTACAGGAGCACTTTCTCCAGTAATGGCACTTTCGTCGATTGTAGCCAGACCTTCGATAATTTCACCATCGGCAGCAATTAAATCACCAGCTTCACAAACGAAAATATCGTCTTTTTTTAATGCCGAAGAACTAATGTTTTTAATTTCGCCGTTTGGCAGAATTTGTCTTGCAGGAGTTTCTTCACGTGTTTTTCTTAAACTATCGGCTTGTGCTTTTCCTCTTGCTTCAGCAATTGCTTCGGCGAAATTGGCAAATAAAAGTGTTGCCAGTAAAATTAAAAACACAATTAAATTATAAGTAAAACTACCTTGATCTGCTGCTCCCATTAATATAGAAACGCAGACTGCAAACATAATGGCAGTTCCAATTTCTACGGTAAACATTACCGGATTTTTGATCATCATTTTTGGGTTCAGCTTGACAAAAGACTGCACTAAGGCTTCTTTTACCTGTTTACTTTCAAACAATGATGTGGATTTATTAGTTGTCATTTTCTTGTAAAAAGTTAAATGTTATTTGTTAAATGTTATGCGCTAAAAACACATAGATTATAGAACATAGCCAGCGGTTTTAACCGTTGGGACGCAACGTATATCACAATCTTTGTCCCTGCAATTCGTTTCCCGTGGTTGAAACCACGGGCTATATTGAAATGCGAATGGTAAAATCGTTATTCGAACTATGTGTGAAAACGAGTTTTCTTTTTATTCTTTTTTATAGATTTAAATTCTATATTTCTATGTGTTTAAAATATCCAGCATTTTTATTTTAAAGTAAAGAATTCTGCCAATGGACCTAAAGCCAACGCTGGAAAGAATGATAAAGCTGCGATAATTGCGATTACGGCAAAAGTCATGATTCCGAAAATTGAGGTATCTGTTTTTAAAGTTCCTGCACTCTCTGGAATGTATTTTTTACCTGCCAGTAAACCTGCAATTGCCAATGGCCCAATGATTGGAATAAAACGGCTTAACAGTAATACAATTCCTGTAGTGATATTCCAGAACGGATTATTATCTCCCAGACCTTCAAAACCAGAACCGTTGTTAGCAGCACTTGAAGTGTATTCGTATAACATTTCTGAGAATCCGTGATTTCCTGGATTGTTTAACCAGCCTGTTGCATTTCCGTTAAACCAATAACCCATTGCAGTGTCATGCGCAGCAAAATAAGAAGCTAAAGCAGTTCCGGCTAATATTAATAAAGGATGAAGAATAGCGATAAAAGCAGCAATTTTTACTTCCCGTGCTTCGATTTTCTTTCCTAAAAATTCAGGAGTTCGACCAACCATTAGTCCGGAAATGAAAACAGCCAGAATAATGAAAATATAGTAGTTCAAAATACCAACGCCACATCCGCCATAAAAGGCATTCACCATCATAGATAATAATTGCATAGCGCCAGAAACTGGCATTGAGCTATCGTGCATACTGTTTACAGAACCTGTAGAAATTACTGTTGTAGCAATACTCCAGAAACCTGACATTGCGGGACCAAACCGAACTTCTTTTCCTTCCATCGCTCCGGTTGCTTGTGCAATACCCATTTTTTCGATGGCTGGATTTCCGTTGATTTCACTCATAACTGTTGGAACAACCAATAGTAAAAATCCAACTGTCATTACACCAAAAATGATGTTTGATAATTTTCTTTTGTTGAGGTAAAATCCAAGAGCAAAAATCATGGCAAACGGAATAATCATTTGTGCCCAAAGCTCAACTCCGTTAGTAAAATAAGTTGGATTTTCTAATGGATGCGCCGAGTTGGCTCCAAAAAATCCACCACCATTTGTACCAATATGTTTAATAGCAATAAATGCTGCAGCAGGTCCGCGAGAAACTTCTACATGATCACCTTGCAGCGTTGTAATAGCATCTTTACCCTCAAAAGTCATTGGAGTTCCGCTAAATACTAGTGCAACAGCTACAATTGCTGAAAGTGGTAATAAAATACGAGTACAGCTTTTGATGAAATAATTGTAAAAATTACCTAATTGTTCTGTCGTTCTTTCTTTCATTGCTGTAAAAATCATAGCGGCAGCAGCCATCCCAATACCTGCAGAAACAAATTGAAGGAACATCAAGACGATTTGTGAAAGGTAAGAAACCCCGCTTTCGCCTGAATAATGCTGTAAATTACAATTGACTAAAAATGAAATAGCAGTATTAAATGCCAGATCAGGCGTCATTGATGGATTGTTATCCGGGTTAAGAGGTAAAGAACCCTGAAACAATAAGACAAAAAAGCAAAGAAAGAACCAAACCATATTAATACTTAAAAGTGCTTTTAAGTGTTGTTTCCAGTTCATTTCTTCAGTGGAATTAATACCGCTGATTTTAAAAATAAATTTTTCAATTGGATTGAAAATCGGGTCAAGAAGTGTTTTATCTCCCAAATAAACTTTAGCAATGTATTTTCCTAATGGAATAGCTAAAACAATAGTCAGGATAAAAATACCAATGACGCCTAATAATTCTGTGTTCATATATTTAATATTAGATTGTTGATTTTAGATTTCTTTGAGAGAATCTTAAATTCTAAAAATTCATTTTTTAAAATTTTTCGGGTTTGATTAATACATAAACCAAATACACGAAAACGGCGATTGAAATAATAAATAGTGCGGTCATGATTTAGATTTTTTCAAAAAATTCAACAGAGAGAAAACAAATTACAAACAGCACAACGGCCAGTAAGAGTAAAAGAAAAGTGATCATAGGATGATTATTTTAGATTTCAGATTTTAGATTGTCGTTTGGCGGTTAAACGATTAAACACCAGAGGCATTAACCTGCTTAATATATTCCGCTTTAAGTGTCTGCGGAAATAGATGAGAAATATTGCAGTGACGCACTTCCATAAAAGAAGAAACCGAAAAAACATACACATTAGAAATGGCATTTTTAGTTTCGATGCTTCCGGTTATAAACAAACGTTCGGCAAGAGCCAGACATTTCTTTGCTCTCACGATATTGCCTGAAATAATAGATTTTTTAGTGATTTCGGCAAACCGTTCAGCTTGTTTGTAGATTGAGGTTACTTGATTTTTCATTTGGAATGAATTTTTAATGTTCTCCCTCCTTATGCCAAAATATGTTCCGAAAAAGTTGAGTTACAGCTAAAGTGCTGTCAATAAAAGGAATGTAGTTATATGCCAAAAATTAGGCATAAAAAAAGCCTATCATTTTGATAAGCTTTTATTGAAATGATAGGTTTATTTAATTAATTATAAATTGTGAATTGTAAAATGTAGGCTCCTTTAAAATTGAAATTTGAAATTGCTATTGATATTGGAATTTGGAATTTAAATTTTGGAATTTTCTATCCCATATTCTTCCAGCTTTCTATACAAAGTCGCAATCCCAATTTCTAATAATCGTGCGGTTTCAGCTTTATTTCCTTTAGTATAATTTAAAACCTTTTGAATATGCAGTTTTTCAACACTCTGCATAGAGAAAGCCGACATTGATTTGGTGCTTTTTTCGGCTTGATGCTGCATTTCGTAAGGCAGAACATCTGAAGTTAAAGTATCGCCATTACTCAAAATAACTGATCTTTCTATAATATTTTTAAGTTCGCGGATGTTTCCCGGCCAGGAATAGTTTTCTAATTTCTGCAGAAAATCATCTGAGATATGTAATGTTTTTTTATTCGTTTTTTCAGAAAACTGTTTCACGAAATGATGTGTTAAAACCCCAATATCTTTAATTCTTTCTCTTAAAGAAGGAAGTTTAATTTCGAAGATATTCAAACGGAAATATAAATCAGAACGGAAACGATGTTCGTCGCTTTCTGTTTTTAAATCTCTATTTGTAGCGGCAATTAATCTAAAGTTTGATTTTTTTGGAGTTGTATCACCAACAGGAATATATTCGGAAGTTTCTAAAACACGCAATAATTTAGCCTGAAGATCAATTGGCATTTCACCAATTTCATCTAGAAATAAAGTACCGCCATTGGCTTCTTCAATAAAACCTTTTTTATCTTTTAAAGCTCCCGTAAAAGCGCCTTGTTTGTGTCCGAAAAGTTCACTTTCAAGAATTTCTTTACTAAAAGTGCTGCAGTTTAAAGCCACAAAAGATTTACCGACGCGATTACTGTTTTCATGAATGGCCTGTGCAAAAACTTCCTTTCCGGTTCCGGTTTCGCCAGTAAGTAAAACAGTCGAATCGGTTTTGGCTACTTTTTGTGCTAAATCAATAACCTGTTCAATTCCTTTTGATTTTCCGATAATAGTGCTGAAAGAATATTTATCGTTGATGCGTTTTTCAAGTTGCTGTACTTTCTTTTGTAAATGCACTTTTTCAACCGCTTTATAAAGAAGCGGAATAATCTTGTCGTTATCGTCGCCTTTTACAATATAATCAAAAGCGCCATTTTTCATTGCCTGAACGCCATCCGGAATATTTCCAAAAGCAGTTAAAAGAATAACTTCTATGAGAGGAAAACTTCCTTTTATATTTTGAAGAAAATCAACACCATTTCCGTCAGGCAGTTTTACATCACATAAAACAACATCAATATCTGTTTGTTCCAGTTTTTTAAAACCTGATTTTAAATCTTTGGCTTCGATAACTTCAAATCCTTCCGATTTTATAATACGCGCCAGCAGGCTTCTCAGTTTTTCTTCGTCGTCTATAATTAAAATTTTGTGTGTCATTTGCAGATAGCTAAAACCAAGTAGGTATTTTGATGTACAAATGTAGGTTTTAAATCATTTTCCTTTTTTGATTCAGAGGAAATTCTTGTGAAAATTCAATTTTCAAAATGGTTCCGTTATTATTTTCCATTGTCAATTTTCCGTCAAGATCATCCGTTAAACCTTTTATCAGGCTCATTCCAAATGAGTTCGCTTTTGTATTGTTGAGGTTCAAATCAAAACCAATTCCGTTATCAGAAATAGTCAAGAGATATTCATTTTCGGCTATTGTTTCAAGCGTTATATAAATCATTCCCGTTCGATCTTCGGGAAAAGCATATTTGATGGAATTCGTAATCGCTTCATTCAAAATTAATCCAAGCGGAACGGCGTGTGCAACATCTAATTCCAGCGGATCGATTTTTACTTCAAAGCGAATTCTCTGCCCAAGCGAAAAAGAATCTCGTAAATATTCGACCAATTCCTTAATATAATTTGGCATATTGATTGTCGAAATATTCTCGGAATTGTATAATTTCTGATGAATCAAAGACATCGAATGAATCCTGTGCTGGCTGTTTTTTATCGCCGACAATGCCATATCATTTTCTAAATAAGCTGATTGCGAGTTCAACAGACTAATTACAGTTTGCAGATTATTTTTTACACGATGATGAATTTCTTTCAACAGCCATTCTTTCTCATCCAGTAAATGTTTAAGATTAATATTTTTCTGGTTGATTTCTTTCTCTTTGATTTCAAGTTTAGCATGATTTCGTTGTTTTAATCGGTATCGGTTAAATAATAATGCAATTACAAGCAGTAACAATACTAAACTCCATATAGAGACACTATTTAAAAGTTTTGATTTTTGCAATTCGCTTTTTTGCAATTTATCCTGATTATTTAAAAGTTTAATTTTTTGTTCCTTATTAGCCGTTTCATATTGAATTTTAAGTTCGTCAATTTGTTTGTTTTTATCCACTCCATGAGTTGAATCCATTATTTTTTTGTAATCTTTAAAACGTTCCAGAGCACCTTTAAAATTACCATTGATCGAGTCTGTTTTATACAATAAAAGCTGGAGTGCATGCGAATTATATTTGTCATTTGTTTTTAAAAGCGCGGCAGCTTTATCAGAATAAAATTTAGCTTCTTGAGGCTTATTAATTTTGATATAAAAAAGAGCTATTATAATATATTCGTGAACAACTTCTCTAAAAGTTTCCGGGCCATTTAACTGCTGTGCATAATAAGCAGTTTCTTTAAAGTATTTTTCAGCTTTAACAAAATCCTTTATTTCGTCATAAGAATTGGCTTTAACATACGCAACAGACATTTTATCAAAAGTACTTTTAGGAGGATGCTTTTCTGTCATTGAATTGATATAAACAATCGCTTCCTTAGTTTTTCCCTTTAAAGATAAAGCCGCTACAGCGCTGTAAAAACTTTTGTACCAAGTACCGGTATCAATAGTATGCTGGCCTATTTCGATACTCTTTTTATACAATTCTAAGGCTTCTTCGTGATGACCATAATGATTGTATACATCTCCCAAACGCATATAAAAAATGTCACCAAAAGTATAATCCTTTTCGGCATCCATTCGTTTTACACTTTTTAGGGCATAATATAATGCGTTTGGTATATTGTGCATTGCCAGTTCAATATAAACAATTGTAGTTTCTGCAAATTGCTCATGTGTAAAACCAATTTTTCGTAAATCAGCTAAATTTTGATACAATCTTTTTTTAGCTTCATTTACTTTATTTGTCCAAAAATAGATTGTCGTGATTTTGGTGTAATTCTCTATTCTCTTTTCTTCTAAACCTAAAGAAGCATAAAGCGAAACAACTTCTTGCAGTATTTTTTCTTTTTCAGGATCTAAATTGAATAAAAGTGTTCCGTAAGCATCCAGCGCTTCGGCAAGAGTCAGTTTATCATTTCGTTTTCGGCATTCGTCTATAACCTGCAAAAATATTTTTTTGCCTTCCGGCTGATTATTAGCCTGATAATAATATTTACCTAATAACAATAAACTTTGATGCTGTAATCTTTTTATTTTACTTTGATTACTTGCCAAAACTGCTTTGTCAATATAAAGTTTTGCGTTTTTTAAATCCTGCGGTTTTGTTCCCGGTTTAAAAAGATAAAAACTCCCTAATTGGAGTAATAATTTAATTTGGTCTTCACCCTTTGATTTAGCCAAAAGCTTTAGTACAGAAGTGATGTTTCCTTTATCTATGAACTCACTTCCAATTAATTTTGTATCATCACTAAAACCTTCAGTATAACTTAATGAAACAGGCAATTTGTAAGCTTTGCAAGCAACAACTACAGCACTATCAACATCTATTGCACCTTGATTGGCATTAAATAAATAGGTAGAACAGCTTTGTATTAATAATCTCTTTTTAGCAAGATCATATTTAGCTACAGCAGGGGCTATTTGTGCAAATAATGAATTGGTAATTAACAAAATCAAATAGAAAGTAAGAGGTCGTTTCATAATTTGTTAAAAATTAGTTTTTTGGATTGGTTTTAGTAAACAAATATAGAAATAAAGGAGTGTGGTTTTTTTAAAAAATATCAAGAAAATTCACATTAAATATGATTTTTTTAATTTAATTTTTCCAAAACACTGAAATTACTGGCGATATTTAACTAATTTTATGCCAGTGAATTATAAAATTATAATATAAATAATACTACATTTATGGGAACCTTGTCTGATAAAAGCACCCAATCTGACGAAACCGACTTTAAAAAAGAAATATTAATTGTTGAAGATCAATTTATTGAAGCACATGATTTGCAGTTAATACTAGAAAAAGCAAATTATAATGTTATAGGAATTGTGCGTTCTGTCGATCAGGCTTTGGATGTAATTCAGACCCAAAAACCAGATTTGGTATTTTTGGATATTATGCTCAAAGGAGATAAAAACGGAATTTATCTGGCACATATTTTAAAGGAAAAAAATATCGGTTTTATCTTTATTTCGGCAAATTCAAGCAAGAGAATCCTGGATCAGGCCAAAACTACACAGCCATACGGATTTATTGTAAAACCTTTTAGGGAACAAGATATTCTAACAACGCTCGAAATCGCGTTTTACAGACAAAAATACAGTCTCGAATCGCAGTTAATGCAGCAACTGGAATTGAAAAATGAGATTACAGAATTAATCAATTCAAACCTAAAACTAGAAGAAGCTTTATTGGCTTTTGCTAAAATCATTCAAACGTTTATTTGCTTTGATTATTTAGAAGCTGGATTTGTAAATGCAGAACAATATTCGAACCTCGGAATCATCCGAAAAAATATCGATCAGTACCAAATTATAAGCGTACAAAAGTTTTCTCAAATTGCCGATATATCCATAAAAGAGTTAAACGAAACATACATAAAATCTCAAATAGACATAAAACCAGTTATTTACAGTGAAGAATCACTGATTAATAATTTTCAGGCTGCGCCGATAAAAGGAATTATTTCGCATAATTTCGGAATCAAATCGTATTTGGTTTTTCCGCTTTCAATTGCAGTTTCACAGCGTTTTTGTTTTACGTTTTACAGCCGTAATTTTAATGTTTATTCCGATGAAAATCTGAAACTGTTATCCAATCTTGAAAATACATTTTCACAATTTATTTCCCGTTTTTATTCGCCTGCAGCAACAATTTTAGAAACAAAAGAAATTCCGCAGAAAAAAGAAAAAACCGAAAATACAAAATCTGGTTTTGAAGGAATAATTGGCAACAGTTCACAAATGATAACGGTTTTTAATTACATTAAAAAAGTAGCACCATCAGATACTTCCGTTTTAATTTTAGGAGAAAGCGGTACCGGAAAAGAAAAAATTGCCAAAAGCATTCACGATTTATCGCCAAGAAAAGACAAACCATTAATTATTATAAACTGTGGTGCCATTCCTGAAAACCTTGCCGAATCTCTTTTATTCGGACATGAAAAAGGGGCTTTTACAGGAGCTTTAGAAAAACGAATAGGAAAATTTGAATTGGCAAACGGCGGAACAATTTTTCTGGATGAAATAGGAGAGATGCCATTAGAACTTCAGGTAAAATTATTGCGTGTTTTACAAGAACGTGAAATAGAACGTGTTGGCGGACTTATACCAATAAAAATTGATGTCCGCATTATTGCTGCAACCAATAAAAATCTGGAAGAAGAAGTGGCTGCCGGACGTTTTAGAATGGATTTGTATTACCGACTTCATGTTTTTCCAATTCTAGTTCCATCATTAAAAAAACGAAAAGAAGATATTCCCGAATTAGCAGATCATTTTATAAAAATCTACAGCGAAAGAATGAATCGAAAAGTGCCAATGCTTTCTGATAATGCCTTACAGCAAATAACAAATTACGATTGGCCGGGAAATATTAGAGAACTCGAGCATCTTATCCAGCGTACATTATTATTGACAGAAGGAAATACAATTAAAGCAATTGAATTTTCGCCTTCATCAAAAATGCACGCACAGCAAAATACCGATTCTTTTTCAATTAAAACCATTTTAGAAAATGAACGCGATTACATTTTATATATCCTTAAAAAATGTAACGGAAAAATTTCCGGCGCAGGCGGTGCGGCCGAAATTTTAGACATTCATCCTTCAACCTTAAATTCAAAAATCAAGAAATTAGAAATTAAGCGAGAAATAAGTTAATCTACCGTATAAAAACTTAACACATAGAAACATAGTTTTTCTTTATCTATAAAAAGAAAATTAAAAGAAACCAGTTTCTAACACATAGCTATGTTTGTTAGTGCAAGTGAAACGCCTTTTTCAAACCAGTAAAACCTATGTTTCTATGTGTTTAAATTAATTAAGTTAAGTAACCTTTTCAATCCATCTTGTGACACTTTCTGCAACTTCCTGCCATTCGGGATGAAGTATGACAAAATGATTTTTGTTTTTGAAGTCTTTATAACAAGTTATTGAATGTAGATTTCTATGTTTTCTAAAATTCCAATGAACCAATTTTGGTGGAATAATTTGGTCTTCAGAACAAGAAATAAAAAAGAGCGGAACATGTTTTTTTCTGAAATTGATTTTAGCATTTTTTGAAAATAAATTCCACAAAGCTTTTTTAGATTCAGGAATAATGAATTTGTCATATTCTGCTTTTTGTTCTTGAATTGATGCAATATTGAAGAATATATTTTTCCAGTTTTCGAATGATAAAATGAAAGTTTTTTTAGAAGAAAAAATGTCGCACGAAAAACCCAAAATAATTTTATAAAAGGAAATTTTTAAAGATGTAAAGCCTTTGGGCGGAAAGGAATTGATACAAATTCCAGCTTCCGCTAAATTTTTCTGAACCAGCAATTGTACTAAAAGTCCGCCATAAGAATGTCCCACTAAAATAGGTTTCTCCGGAAGTTTTTCAATAATTTCGGTATAATAGCACAAAAGATCAAACAAACTGATAGATCCAGTTTTTACACACGGATTTAGTTTTCTTAAATTTTCAGCCGAATCATTTTTATGCAGCCAGGGCGGAGCTACAACTTTGTATCCTTTATTTTCAAAAAAAGCGATCCATTCTTCCCAATAAAAATGGCTCACAAAAGCTCCCGAAATAAACACAATTGTTTTTGTATTAGATAGATACATAGCAGGATTTTTAGTTGTATTTTAAAATACAATCTACATGCCCTTTTGCGAAGTGTTGATTATAGAGGATTTGCTGCTATTTTGAATTATAGAGAACTATTATATTTCGTTAAATATGTTTAATCTGTTGAAATATCATTCTTTTTGAATCCTTAAGTGTTACTAAAATTAGACGCTGATTTTACGGATTCACTTCGTGAAGACGCGGATAAAAACGGATTTTTTTAAGATCAGCGTTAATCCGCGTCTTCACGAAGTGAATCCGTTTTATCCGCGTTCAATTATTACACTCAACAATTATCAATTTATTTTAAAGTATATGTATCTTTAGAATCTCTAATTCTAACTTTAAAATGAAAATACCACATTCCCGAATAAAATCCTTTTTATTCACTTTCGTTCTCCTAATTAATTCGATTTCTTTTTGTTTTGCAAATGATTTTAATACCAAAATAGATTCTTCAAAAGCTAAAACCATTTCCTTTAAAATCAAATTAAAATCAGATGTTAAAGTCACAATAAAACCAGCTCCTTTAAAATTCAATAAACATTTTGCTTACAGTTTTACGCTTGACGATGGCTATAGATCTGCTTATTTAACGGCTTTTCCATTATTGAATGGAGGAAAAATTAGCAGTCCGGATAAAAACGAATGGAAAATCGATCAGGGCGGAGACGGAACAATTTCAAAAGGTCTTTTTTATTCAGACGGATTCGGGAATAAAATTCCGTTTAAATTGGCTTTGGCAGTAAATGGCGGCGCAATTCGTGATTTACCGGCAAATCGCGGACATCTTTCGTGGTCGGAAATTAAAGAAATGTACAATGCGGGCTGGGATATTTTGAATCACAGTTTTCATCATGCCACTAAACACGGAACAAATTATAAAACAGAAGTAACCGAAAACACCACTTCAATAAAACAAAATCTGGATTTTACTATGTCTCATTTTGTGGTTCCGGGCGGAGAAGGTGATGAGAAATATTATTTGGAATATGAAAAAGAGGCACTTAATAACGGACATTTTTCTGTAGCATCTTATTATGGTGTTGGACCCGTTTTTAATGTCGATTCAAAAGTAAATCTAGATAAAATGATTACGGCCAGAACTTTTGTGCAGAGTTCAAAAGATACAATCGGTTTTAAAACGATGGATCGTTATTTAAAAACTATAGATTCAATTGTAAAACAACCTAATACAATTTGGTTTAACGAATTTACCCACGGAACAGGAAACTCAAATCTGTGGAATCTAAGCATGCGTTTTCCTGATTTTAAATACTATATGACAACGCTTGCCAATAAATACGGCGTAAAAGGAAACGATTCAATCTGGATGGCGCCGTGGCAGGAAGTTTACGAATACATTTGGTTAAGAGACAGAATCAAAGTCGATTACAAACAAAAAAATAAAGAAATAGAAGTTAAAATTGAACTGCCTGAAATTCCAGAAACTTTTAGAAATAAAGATATTTCTTTAGCAATCGATACTTCTTCAAAATTTGAAATCGAATCAAATAAAGATTTAAAAATTAAAGACGATGGAAAAACAACTCACAAGCAGATTTTAATTCAGCTGAAGTAAAAGTTTTTTGCCACAGATTAAAAAGATTATTTGGATTATTTACTTTGAGGATAAACTTTAGCGTAAGCAAAAAATCATTTTAATCCTTTTAATCTGTGGCAAAAAAATAATTAGTGAAAATTCGTGGAATTCGTGGCAAAAAGACTAATCAATTTCCTTCTCGTTGTCCTTTATAAAAGTATCAATGTTCATTAAATACGGATCAATAACAATGCGTTGAGGTTTTGTTTTGAGTTTAACTTTGCCTTCAATTTTATTGTTTTTGATAGCGAAAGGGAAACGAAACAATTTTCCGTTTTCATCATAAATACCAATATCTATAGTGGCATCGTTTACAATTTGTTTTCGTTCTCCACTTGCATTTTCCTTATACTTTTTAGAATCAGCTTTAAAAGAAACTTCATAAAAACCAGTTTTCTTAATACTTGAAACCGATTCTATTTTGGAAGAATACGTAATAATCTGCTTAAACATTTCATCTAATTTTAAATACAGCTCTTTATCCGTAAGAGCATAAATCTCTTTTAATAAAGCTTCAGAATCAGGAAACGGATTTGGATATTTATAATGATTCAGAAAATTTTTCAAAGCCAGATTTACTTTTTCTTCACCAATTAAAATCCGAAGCTGATGCATTACCAGCATTCCTTTATCATAAGGTAAATGCGGTGTATCGTAATTCGTTTTATACAAAGGTGTTTCAGGATCATAACTTCGGCTGCTCAAATATAAATCCAGATGAATTTTTAAAGTTTCGAGCGCTTTTTCCAAACCATGCTCTTTTTCATAAAGCATAAGTTCTGTGTATTGCGCCAAAGTTTCGGTTAAAATCCAGCTTCCTTCTTTTTGTTCCGGACTTATTTGTGAATTTCCCCACCATTCATGCGACAATTCATGAGCCGTTAATTGATTAATTACATCTTCCTTATCCTTATTGTTGAGGTTGCTGTAAAATCCGAAATTCTCTTTCATAAAAACCGTAGACGGATAAGAAGTCGCAGCAAATCCATCGGCGAAAGCAGCAACTTCGGCATAGCGAATTGTTTTATACGGATATTTACCAAAATTGTTCTGGCAGTAATCTAAAGTGTTTTTTACATCCTGAATTAGTTTTTTGATGTTTCTGGAATGTCTTTTATCATAAAAAACTTCAATAGAAATACCTTTATAATTGGCTTTTTGAATTTCATATTCGGCAGAAGAAAAAGCAAATCGAAACGGAATCTTACCGTTAGATTTATAATGAAAATAATTACGGTTGTCTTTTTTCCAATTCCCAATTAAATCTCCAACACCAATCGCCGTTTGATTTTCAGAAGTCGAAACCACAGCATCATAATCAATAAAATCATATTTAATTTCCGATTTGTCTTCCAGTTTTTTAAGAGGCGTCTGCGGTTTCAAATGCCTTTTTGTTCGCTCTTTTTTACTGCTGATTTCATTTGATTCCTGATAACCAAAAAGCGGAAAGTAACGGCTTATTCGCATAAACGAACCATTTTCGATTATAGAATTAAAGGCAGTATGTCCTTTAAATGGTGACCACGACGACTCAAAAGAAAAACTCATTTTCATTTTCTGTTGAGGTAACAAAGGTTTTTCCAATCGATACCAATAATGATGAAATGCCGAAACATCATCGAGATTTTTAGAATTCGGAATTTCAACAGAAGTCAGTTTTGAATTTCGATCTATATATAGGAGTAAACTATCAATTGATTTTTCAGAATTATTGATCAATTCATAAACGCCTTTTACTTTATAACGATTTTCATCAGGAAATAAATCAACTTTACTTTCTACAGAAACAATTGTGGGCTGCGCAAGATTGGTATATTTTTTAAATTGAGTTTCATATTGCTCGCTCCAGTTATTCTGATTGTCTTCGGTCAAATATGGATATTCGATATTCGTTTTATAAAAAAGATAACTTCCAAAACCAATAAAAAGAATAATTCCCAAGAAGAAAGTTACTTTTTGAATGCCATTAAATGAATTTCTTCTAAAAGCTTTTACAATTGAAGCGTTTCTTTTCCACAAAATTCCAGTCAAAGTAAGAAGCAGTAAAGCCAATCCGAAATTGTACAACATCGAAATATGAAACGGGAAAGTGTATTTTCCGAAACCATTCAAATCAAAATACTCTCTTTTAAAAGCATCTCCAAATCGAAGTAAAGGATGCGAAATTCCCAATTGTTCTCCAATTCCCGTACAAAACAAAATACAGACAAAAGCAGCAACCGAAAGTCCGATGTATTTATTTTTAATAAAAGTCTGAATCGCAATTACTAGAATTGAAATCAGCAACAACGGAAATCCTAAATAATAAAACAAAGAAAGATAAAGACCAGTTTCAATTGGAGCATTGGCATTCGCAATCTGAAAGGCACATCCAATCAAAATACTAATGCTGATTATGATTAGTGGGATAATAAAAAGTGCCGTTAGTTTTGATAGTAAAACTATAAATTGAGAATGCGGTGCTGTATTTTCCAGCATTTCAAATCTCGAATTTTCGCTTCGGTTTAATAATTCACTGCTGTAAAAAAGCAGAATTAAAATCAGAATAAAAGGAAGGCGATCCATTATGGTGGAAATCATCAAAGCAGTATCTGTAATTTTTTCCGCTAATCTTATTCCGCCGTCAATTTCATCCGAAATTTCGATTGCCAATAATCCTGAAAATAAAAGAACAATCAATAAAAAAGGAATTCCTTTTAGAACTAAAAAAATATCCAGTTTGATATTGCTTTTAAAAACAGCAAAATTATGCCTGAAAGTTTTGAACTCGATGCTTTTTGGAATTTCCGAAGAAAAGACTTTTGCTTGTTTTGAAATAACTTTAGGCATTTTTACCTTTTTGGATTTCGTTTTTCGGAAAGAAAACAAGCGATAGGAAATAAAAAGCAAAAACAGTGAAACCAAAATCCACAATAATCGGTTGAATAAAAAGTTACCCGAAAGCGAAACCAGTTCGGTATTTTTTTCAATTGAAGTCCAATATCTCGTTTGTTCTAAAAACGCTGCCAAACCAAACGGATCTATTTTTGCTGCCAAAGACATAGCTTTCGCCGAAGATGGAGAAGCATTTGCAAATATCGGCGAATTCGAAAAAATCGAACCCGCGATATATAAGATATAAATTAATAAACCGCCAACATAAATAAAAAGTTTACTTCTCGTAAGCCAGGCCAAAGCCGTCAATATAGAAAGACACAGGAAAATATTCGGAATCACAATTACAAAATACGGCCAGAGATAATTTATAATTTCAAAAGGACCAATTTCGCTTTTAGAAAGCCACGACATTTGATGTCCAATGATCATTCCCGCGATAAACATACCAAAAGAAACTACGGCGATTATAAACGCAGTAATAAATTTTGGAGCCAAATATTGAAACTTAGAAATAGGAGAGGAGAAAATAATCGAATCGAATTTCGTTTCATATTCCTTTAAAAAACGCTGCGCAGCCTGAAGCGTAATCGAAAAAATCGTCATTAACGAAATCAGGCCAATCGCATAAGTAAGCACATACGGACTATTTTTATAAGCACCCGAAAAAGAGAAATTGGCAAAAGCACTCACAAAAAATCCTAAAACCAAATAAATGATAAACGTGGCATAAAAAGTCCAGCTTCTGGTATTGTTATGCCATTCAAATTGAATTAATTTAGAAAGCATAACACTATTTTTTAAGTTGATTTTGAGCTAAAACACTAAAATAAACATCGCTTAAATCTGGCGATATCAATTCGAAATCGGAATCTGGCCGTTCATCTGAGAAAACATGAATATTGATTTTCCCTGAATTTAAGTTGGACGAAATGATATTAAAGTTCGATTGATGGTCTTTCAGTTCTGTTTTATCAATCGCCTTCATCCAGATTTTATCTTTCAAAGAATCGATGGCTTCGTTTGGTTTTCCTTCCAAAATCAATTTTCCATTAGAGATAATCACCATTTTTGGACATAAATCGCGAACGTCTTCCACAATATGCGTCGATAGAACCACAATAATGCTTTCGCCAATTTCACTCAACAAATTATTAAATCGGTTTCTTTCCTCCGGATCAAGTCCTGCAGTAGGTTCATCCACAATAATTATCTTCGGATTTCCAAGTAAAGCCTGAGCAATTCCAAAGCGCTGACGCATGCCGCCGGAAAAAGAATGAACCGCTTTGTCTTTGTATTGCAATAAATTCGTCTGCTGTAATAAATACAAGATTTGATCGTGACGTTCCTTTTTATTGACGATTCCTTTTAAAACCGCCAGATGATCGAGCAGACGATAAGCAGAAATTTTAGGATAAACGCCAAATTCCTGTGGCAGATAACCCAGATTTTGTCTGATGAACATTGGATTTTCCAGAATATTGATTCCGTTAAATTCAATACTTCCCGAAGTGGGTTCCTGCAAAGCCGCAATAGTTCGCATCAAAGTCGATTTTCCTGCGCCGTTTGGGCCAAGTAAACCAAACATTCCGTTTGTAATTTCAAGCGATAAATTGTCAATCGCTTTTGTGCCTTTCTCATACGTTTTGCTGAGATTTTGGATTGATAAACTGTTCATTTTTTGATTGATTTTGATGATTGAATTAAATTATGATTTGAAAAAATTAGGCAATAGATTACCTCTCGGCTTCAAAAACCGATTTATTAAGAGTGAAATAAAATTTAAAAGAAAGCTATTCTGCCACGTATTCTAAAATATCGCCAGGCTGGCAATCCAATATTTTACAAATAGCTTCGAGAGTATCAAACCGAATTCCTTTTGCTTTTCCAGTTTTTAGAATCGATAAATTGGCAGGCGTAATATCTAGTTTTTCTGCCAACTCTTTACTCTGCATCTTACGTTTAGCAAGCATTACATCAACATTTACAATTATTGGCATAGTTATATAAATAAGTCTTGTTCGTTCTGAAGGTTTAAACCTTGTTTAAAAATGGCCGCTAAAAAGTAAGCAAAAACACCAAGCATTCCGTGCAATAGAATAAAAAGCGAAACTTCATTATCCAGCGGAACAAAAAAGAAAGCCACAAATATTACAATACCTGGAATTAATAAATTGGATAAATAGAAACGCCTTAAATGAGAAATTCCATTTACAGTAAATAATTTAGGTTGAAAAAACACTTTAAAAACATTACTGCTCAATAAAAAGAAAAGGCCGTACAAACTCAACGGAGCCAAAAAATCAAAAAGAATATACGGCAGATTGTAATCGCCAATCATTAAAGGATGAGAAGTAAAAGGATAACAAACCTGAAAATACTTTCCGTTGTCTTTAAATGTCAGAAACAATCCTGTAATTAATGTAAAAACAGAATATCCGGCCAAAAAGAAATAAACCACAGACAAAAATCGGGTAAAGTAAAATAATATTCTGGATACAATATGAGTTGTCTTCATATATAGAAAAGTTAGATTGATATTGCAAATGTATAATTAATTATCGTAAAACAATAATTAATTGTTAAAAATTATATCTTTGAAGCGTTTCAGAAATATTATAAATCTATTAACATTAGAAAACAAAAGGCATCCGTATAAATGAGTTAATTTTGTCGACTAGCATTTTTTTATATGAAAAACCCAATTTCAGTCTCATTATTAGACCTCGCTATCATCACTCAGGATAGCAATGCCACAGAAACATTTCAAAAAACAAAAGACATAGCGCAATTAGCAGATACTTTAGGATACAAGCGATTTTGGCTTGCAGAACATCACAATATGGCACACGTTGCAAGTACAGCAACAGTGGTTTTAATTGGTTATGTGGCAAGTCAGACCAAAAATATCCGAGTAGGTTCTGGCGGTATCATGTTGCCGAATCATTCTCCTTTAGTAGTTGCAGAACAATTTGGAACACTCGAAACACTTTATCCAAACCGAATCGATTTAGGTTTAGGAAGAGCACCCGGAACAGATCAGCCAACTGCGGAAGCAATTCGAAAAGACTTTTTCGAGCAGGCACAGCGTTTCCCGCAAAACGTAAGTAAGCTTCAAGAGTATTTTTCAAGCGAAAATGCGACAGGAAAAGTTCGAGCATTCCCAGCTGAAGGACTAAAAGTTCCAATCTGGATTTTAGGATCAAGCATGGACAGTGCAGCTTTGGCCGCAGCCTACGGATTGCCTTATGCTTTTGCCGGACACTTTGCGCCAAAACTGATGATTCAGGCGTTTGAATTTTACCGCGAAAATTTCCAGCCTTCAGAATATTTAGATAAACCGAAAACAATGGCTTGTCTGAATATAATTGCAGCAGATACCAATGAAGAAGCAGAATTATTGTCTACAAGTTTGTATCAAATGTTTCTGAACTTAATTAGAAACGATCGTAAAGGATTACAGCCGCCAGTTCCGTCACTAGATGATATCATGAACGAAGCAGAACGTTTCCATGTTAATCAAATGACAGCTGGAACTTTCACAGGAAACAAAGAACAATTAGTAACCGATTTGAAAAAGTTTATCGACTACGCAAGAATCGATGAACTAATGGTAACAAGTCCAATCTTCGATCATCAGGCAAAACTAAAAAGCATTCAAATCACAAAAGAAGCAATTGATAGCCTAAATGAAAGTATACTTATATAAGTATACTATATATAAGAGTAGTTTCATTCTCATAACCCGACAGGTTTAAAAAACCTGTCGGGTTTGTTGTTTATATATATAAGTACAAAATTATAACTACGTCCCAATTTTCCGTAGAGACGCACAGCAGTGCGTCTACGTCACGTATAAAAAAAATCTAATTAACCCATACCTAATATATAGAAAGTGTCAGGCTGAGCGAAGTCGAAGCCCTTTTGAGTTTGGAATTTGGAATTTAAAAAATTTGGAATTTACTTTTAATAAGGAGCTTAATCCCGCTATCCGTTCCAATCTTTTATTTTGAACCCCAAAA
>NZ_JBMDIY010000031.1:0-77766 GCF_057808895.1 Flavobacterium sp. FG68 | reverse complement strand
GCCACTCGATTTGAGTGGCTTTTCGTGAACGCAGAAGGATTCGAACCTTCGACCGCCTGCTTAGAAGGCAGGTGCTCTATCCAGCTGAGCTATGCGTCCATTTTCTTTAACTTTAAACTTAACCTTTTGACCGTCCCGATTAAAAATCGGGATGCTCTATCCAGCTGAGCTATGCGTCCATTTATTTTAAAACTTTATCGCTTAAAGTTTTAGTCGGGGTGGCAGGATTCGAACCTGCGGCCTCCTGCTCCCAAAGCAGGCGCGATAACCGGGCTACGCTACACCCCGAATTAGACATAGATTTGTATCTGTGGTCTTCCCGATCTCAATCGGGACACGATAACCGGGCTACGCTACACCCCGAGGCAAAAATTAAGCGGAGAGACAGGGACTCGAACCCTGGCGACGGTTACCCGTCGACAGATTAGCAATCTGCTCCATTACCGCTCTGGCACCTCTCCAAGCTCAAGAAACGTGTTCTGTTTTGCGGTTGCAAATGTAAGACAACATTCCATTTCTCACAACTATTTTTTCGCTTTTTTTTAAGTTTTTTTAATCTTTTCTCTAAAACACTTCACAATCAAACGAATAGAATTAACAAAAAATTCATATTCAATTTAAAATCCATTCCAATTGATGCAAAATTTGAATTTATTCAAATAAAGAGTAAATTTGCTACATTAACTAATATTAAACAGAAAATGAACAAAAGAGTTGTTATCGTTTCTGCCGTTAGAACACCTATCGGAAGTTTCATGGGAGGGTTATATACCGTACCCGCACCACAATTAGGAGCTGCTGCCATAAAAGGAGCCCTTTCAAAAATTAACCTAGACCCAAAATTAGTTGATGAAGTTTTCATGGGGAACGTAATCCAGGCAGGCGTTGGACAAGCTCCGGCTCGTCAGGCTGCACTTTTTGCAGGATTATCAAACGAAGTTGCTGCCACAACAGTAAACAAAGTCTGCGCCTCTGGAATGAAAGCTGTAATGTTTGGCGCACAGGCAATCGCTTGCGGTGATGCAGAAATTGTAGTTGCCGGTGGAATGGAAAGCATGAGCTTAATTCCACACTACGTACAAATGCGTGCCGGAAACAAATTTGGTCCTGCAACAATGCTCGACGGAATGCAAAAAGATGGTTTGACAGATGCTTACGATAACAACGCAATGGGAGTTTGCGCTGATTTATGTGCAACTGAATACAACATCAGCCGTGAAGAACAGGATAATTTCGCTATTCAGTCTTATGAAAGAAGCGCAAAAGCCTGGGATGCCGGAAAATTTGATAATGAAGTCGTTCCTGTTGAAGTTCCACAAAGACGCGGCGAACCAATTATCGTTTCTAAAGACGAAGAATACACCAATGTAAAATTGGATAAAATTCCTTCATTAAGTGCTGTTTTCACCAAAGACGGAACAGTTACTGCTGCAAACGCTTCCACAATCAATGATGGTGCTGCGGCTTTAGTTTTAATGTCTGAAGAAAAAGCAAATGCTTTAGGTTTAAAACCTTTAGCTTACATAAAAGGTTATGCCGATGCTGCACAAGAACCAAAATGGTTTACTACAAGTCCGGCAAAAGCGTTACCAAAAGCTTTAGACAAAGCAGGAATTGCAATTGGTGATGTTGATTATTTCGAATTCAACGAAGCATTCTCAGTTGTTGGTCTTGCCAATTCAAAAATCTTAAATCTTGATAACAATAAAGTAAACGTAAACGGTGGTGCTGTTTCATTAGGACATCCTCTTGGTTGTTCAGGAGCTCGTATTATTGTAACTTTACTAAACGTTTTAGAACAAAACAATGCAAAAACCGGAGCGGCTGCAATTTGCAATGGCGGCGGTGGAGCATCTGCAATTGTTATCGAAAGAGCTTAAAATAATATTTCATTAGGAGTTATTAGAAATTAATAACTCCTAATTTTTAACTAATACATTATCTAAATGTTCGGAATCTGCAATCTTGCCATAGTACCCGTTCGATCTGAGCCTAGTGACAGAAGTGAAATCGTTACACAACTTTTGTTTGGCGAACACATCGAAATTTTAGAACGCCAAAATCAATGGGCACGAATAAAAATTCAGTTTGATGATTATATAGGCTGGGTAGATTCTAAACAATATCAGATAATTTCTCAGGAGCAGTACAATCAGTTAAGCAAAGAAGCCATTATTTTGAATGCCGATTTGATTGACTACATCACTGCGCCTAACAACTTATTACTTCCAATTCCGCTTGGAGCATCTTTATCTTTCCTGCACAATAGCGAAATCAATACTTCTAATTTTGATTTTGAAGGAACAAAAACCAGTGGCATAAAACCAAAAAGTGCCTTAATAAATACAGCTTTCATGTATTTGAATGCTCCGTATTTATGGGGCGGAAAAACGCCATTCGGAATCGATTGTTCTGGTTTTACACAAATGGTTTACAAACTAAATGGATATAAAATTCATCGCGATGCTTCACAACAAGCACTCGAAGGAGAATCTTTAAGTTTTATTGAAGAAAGCGAAGTTGGCGATTTAGCCTTTTTTGACAATGACGAAGGCAACATCATCCACGTTGGAATCATTATGGAGAATAATTACATCATTCACGCAAGTGGAAAAGTACGTATTGACCGTTTAGACCACACCGGAATTTACAATCCAGAATTAAACAAACACACTCACAAACTACGCGTGATTAAGAAAATTATTTAATTTTTCGCCACTGATTACACAGATTAACACAGATTAAAAAATCATTTTTAATCCAATAAATCTGTGGCAAAAAAATAAAAAATAAAAAAAATCTGTTTAAATCCGCGTCATCCGCGTGCCAATTCATCACGCACTAATACGAATCGTCTTTCTAAACTCCGAAGGACTATTCCCTCTCTGTTTCTTGAAGAATTTATTAAAGTGGCTTTCATCCGTAAAACCAAATTCATACGCAATTTCATTAATACGCTTATCGCTGAATTGTAAACGATGTTCAATCAACTTCGTTTTATAATTGCTAATATATTGCTGCATCGTTTCGCTCGCATGTTTCTTAAAATAGCGTCCCAAATACGTATTCGAAATTCCGAAATAATCACTAATAGATTCCGCTTTAATCTTCTCCGGATAATAAATATTCGTCTGAATATATTGCAGAATATCCATCGCTCTGGCTTCAGAATTAATATTTACCTGCTCCGGTAAATACTTCGCAATATTTCTTGCTACAATAATAATCAATGTATTAACCAATTGCTGAATCAATTCTTTATTATAAACATCTTTATCCTGATGTTCACGAATAATAGCTTCAACCATCACTTTCACCAGACATTTATCAGCATGATTTTTTAAAATACAACCCGGCTGATGATTCGCATTTTGCAGAATATATTCCAAACGCTGAATATTCTCATTTTGCAGACTGGAATTCTTCAAGTAAATATCATTAAACCTCAAAAAGAAAAACTTCGTTTCTGTTTCAATTGTAAAATTATGGCAATCCTCAGGCGTCAATAAAAACATATGTCCCGCATCATATTCAAAAATATTTTTGTTGATACATTGCGTTCCAGTTCCGCCCAAAATATAAACCAATTCAAAGAAATTATGACGATCTCCAACATCCGGATATTCATCCAATGTTTCAAAAGATACTGTAAACGGTTCGTATAAATTTTCTTTTTTCATAATCTGCAGCAATTAATTCAGGATGCAAATATACCTAAAAAAGACAAATATATACAATTTAACAGTTAAAAAAATGGTATAATTTTGTCAAATAATTTTAAGATATCAATTTTAACATCATGGAATATAGAAAATTAGGCAACTCAGAACTTGAATTATCAACTATAACTTACGGTGCATTTGCCATTGGCGGAAACATGTGGGGTGGAAACGAAAAGAAAGATTCAATCGACTCCATTCACGCATCAATCGAACACGGCGTAACTACAATCGACACCGCTCCTTTTTACGGATTTGGTTTAAGTGAAGAAATGATTGGCGAAGCTTTAAAATCTCAAGATCGTTCAAAAGTGCAATTATTAACCAAATTTGGTTTGGTTTGGGACGGAAGCAATAACGGAAAAGGAGATTTCTTTTTTGATGCCGACGACAACGGAAAAAAATTACCAATTTACAAATACGCTTCAAAAAGTAATATCATAAAAGAAGTTGAAGAAAGCTTAAAACGTCTTCAAACAGATTATATCGACTTATTGCAAATTCACTGGCCAGACTCCACTACTCCAATTCAGGAAACTATGGAAGCCTTGGAAATCCTTATTCAACAAGGAAAAATCAGAGCCGCCGGAGTGAGTAATTACAATGAAGCACAAATTAAAGAAGCGCAAAAAACAATTCAGTTAGCTTCAAATCAAGTTCCTTTTAGTATGCTGAATCAGGCTATTCAAACTGATTTAGTGCCACTTACCATTCAGGAAAACATTGGAATCATTGCTTACAGCCCAATGGAAAGAGGTTTATTAACCGGAAAATATTTCACCGACAGTAAATTAAAAGATAATGATCATAGAAATGGTTATTTTGGTCAATTCGATCTTCAAAAAGTAAAAACTTTAGTTGAAGAATTAAGTTCATTAGCAAATGCAAAACACATTTCAATTTCGCAATTGGTTTTACGCTGGACAACTTTACAAAAAGGAATTACAATTGTTTTAGCCGGAGCAAGAAATGCAGAACAAGCGATTTCAAACGCAAAAACAATGGATTTCGATTTATCAGCTTCAGAATTGGAATTTATTAATCAGGCAATTTCGAAACTTAAATAATATTCTAAACACATAGAAACATAGTTTTTTCTTTGTCGGTAAAGGCGTTTCACTTGTTTAAAAAAACATAGCCACACAATCTTGTCATTCCGAGGAACGAGGAATCGCACTCGGGATTCGACAAAGATTGTCGACATTCTTTATAGAGTTTCTAGTGCGATTCCTCGTTCCTCGGAATGACAAACTTTGAAAACTATGTGTTAGAAACTAGTTTCTTTCAATTACCTTTTTTAGAAAATAAAAATCTATGTCTCTATGTGTTTCAAAAAAAATCTCAAAAAATTAAATAATTAGGATTTGGGCGTGTCCCAAGGGCCGGGCTATCCGTTACAATCTTTTGTGTCTCGTTAAAAAACGAGGCACAAAAGGATTTCCACTCCTATCCCTCACGCATCCATTTTCAAAAGAAACAATCATATAAAATGAAGAAAATATTTATCATCAACGGAAGCCAAAATTTTGCACATTCAGGCGGAAAATTCAATGAAACCGTTACCGACTGGACAATCGAATACTTAAAAAACAGTAACAAATTCGAAATAAAAACAACCGACATCAAACAAAACTTTGACTTAGACGAAGAAGTAGAAAAATTTGTTTGGGCAGATGTTGTAGTATATCACACGCCAGTTTGGTGGTTTCAATTACCAAATCTTTTCAAAAAATACATCGACGACGTTTTCACAGCCGGACACAACAAAGGAATTTACAAAAGCGACGGAAGAAGCCGGGTAAATCCTGATATCAATTACGGAACAGGCGGACAATTACACGGACGTAAATATATGCTGACTACAAGTTGGAATGCGCCTGCAACAGCCTTTATACTTCCGGGAGAATTCTTCGAAGAAACATCTGTAGATCAAGGAGCTATGTTTGGTTTCCATAAAATGAATAAATTTGTAGGTATGGAAAAATTAAACAGTTTCCATTTCCACGACGTTGAAAAAGGTGCAACTGCAGAAAACATTGTCATCTTCAAAGAAAATTACACCAAACATTTAGAAGAAACCTTTAAAAACCTATAATCATGATCTCAATCACTGCAATTATAAAAAGTAAACAAGAAAATATTGAAGAAGTTAAAATCTTGATTCAAAACCTTGTTACACAAACCAGAAAAGAAGAAGCCTGCGTTCGTTACGATCTTCATACAACTGATAATGTTTTCATTATTTGGGAAGAATGGAAAGATCAGGCCGGACTTGATATTCATAACAATCAGCCTTATTTACTAGACTTTATTGCTAAAAGCGAAGCCTTAACTTCTGCACCAATTCAGGTTTACAAAACAATCCAAATACTTTAATAAATAAGGCTATGAAAGCACTTTTCACCAATACATACGAATCTGAGTTCGTAAAAACTGAGATTGAAAAACCAGCTCCTAAAAAAGGAGAAGTTTTAGTTAAAATACACGCAAGCGGTGTAAACCCAATCGATAACAAAATCCGACTTGGACTTTCACCTTATGCATCACCTGTTTTACCAGCTATATTAGGAACAGATCTTGCCGGAGTAATTGAAGAAATTGGCGAAGGCGTAACGGAGTTTAAAGTTGGTGACGAAATTTACGGACTTGCCGGCGGCGTTCTTGGTCTTCAGGGAACTTTAGCAGAATATACAGCTGTTGATGCTGATTTATTGGCTATAAAACCTAAAAACCTAACCATGAAAGAAGCTGCAGGAATTCCGCTAGTATTGCTTACCGCTTGGGAAGGTTTAATTGACAGAGCGAAAGTTCAAAAAGGTGACAAAGTTTTGGTTCACGCCGGAGCTGGCGGCGTTGGTCACATGGTCGTACAACTGGCTAAAATTTTTGGTGCCGATGTATATGCAACGGTTTCTTCTCAAAAAGCAGAAATTGTAAAATCGTATGGAGCAACTGCGATTGATAAAAACACACCCGTTGAAGATTATGTAAATCAATACACAAACGGAAAAGGTTTTGATATTATTTACGACACCCTTGGAGGTCAGTCTCTTGACGATTCATTTAAAGCCATTCGTCATTACGGGCAAATTAGCAGCTGTTATGCTTTCGGAACACATACTTTAGCAACAAGTTCACTTCGTTCAGCAAGTATTCACGGTGTTTTCGTTTTACGTCCAATGATTGGCAACGAAAACCGAAAACATCACGGAGATATCTTAAAAGAAACAACAAAATTAATTGAAGAAGGAAAGCTAAAACCACTAATTGATCCTAGAAAATTCACTTTAGACAATGCAATGGAAGCTCACAAAGCTGTAAGCGACGGTTCTGCAATTGGAAAAATTGTTGTAGATATTATTTAAGTTTTTTTTGCCACGAATTACACGAATTTTCACGAATTATTTTTTTTAACTAGAGAAATAAAAATTCGTGGAAATTAGCGTAATTCGTGGCAAACTTTTTATTTAATTCCGCCAAAAGCGCCAAAACACATATTCTTATGTAAAATCTCTACGCTTTTGAAACCCACTTTTTTCATCAAATCCAATTGATAATTCATTGATCTTGGGGTATCTTCTTTGGCAATATAGTCAAATACATTTTGACGATATTCAGCTCCGCCAATTCCTTCTAAATATTCACCGTATCGCTGCCAGGTATATTCATTTAATAATTCTGTATCCTGCGTAATTAAATCTGAAATCATAAAACAACCGCCCGGTTTTAATAATTTAAACAACTTTATAAAAGTAGTTTCCCAATCTTTATCATCCCGTAAATGATGTAAAACAGCTCCAGCCAAAATAATATCAAAACTATTTTCTTCTAATTTAACTTCGCGAATATCACCTTGCTTAATCTCGACTTTTCCGTTTGTTTCTGCTGAAACCCTTTCAAAAGCTTTATTCAACATTGGCAAACTTAAATCGACCAAAGTGCAGTTTAAATTTGGCAATTTAGACAACATCATTAAAGTATAATTTCCGGCACCGCAGCCAATATCTAAAACATGAGTGGCATTTGGAACAATTCGTTTTGAAGCCTCGGTAATTAATTCTAAAGAAATTTTGGCGTCAATTGTAGATAATTGTCCCGTTTCTAAATTCGAAAATCGTTCAACATCATTATCAAATCGTTCCTTAATCTCTGTAACAGTTGATTTTTTCATAGTCTTTGTTTTTTAATCTCTCGCAGATCTGGCAGATTAAGCGAATCTTTTTGCTATTATTGATTGGAATATTGTGATTAAGATGATTTATCTAAACTAATAATCTGCTCAATCTGCCAGATCTGCGAGAGACTTGTTTTTCTTTTTCAAAACTATCCTTTTCATAAATACTTTAAAAATACTATTTTTATCAATTAATAATACCTTTAAAGTATCATGGAATTGCGTCATCTAAAATATTTTTTGGCTGTAGCCGAAGAACTGAACTTTACTAAAGCCTCAGAAAAACTCTTTATTTCCCAGCCGCCATTAAGCCGACAAATTATTGAATTGGAAGAAGAACTTCAGGCAAAGCTTTTCATTCGGAACAATAAAAAAGTAGCACTTACTGAAGCTGGAAAATATTTCGAAAAAGAAGTCAAAGCACTTTTTCAAAATTTGGAACATATATCTTTAAAAACTAAAAAGATTGCCGAGAATGTTTCGGGCGAATTTAGGATTGCTTATATCAGTTCCATTTATTCGGCAGTTATTTCAGATTTAATCAAACATTTAAAAATACAATTTCCGTATGTAAATTTCAAGCTTTTTGAAATTTCTACAACCAAACAAATTGATGCTTTAGAACAAGGAAAAATCGAAATGGGAATTATACGTTCTCCCATAAAATCTCCCAAAATACAATCGCATTTATGGTTTCAGGATGGTTTTTCATTGGTTTATAATAAAAGCATCATTCAAATAAAATCGGAAAAAGAGATATTAAATTTAAAAGAGGAAACTTTCGTTTTCTTCAACAAAGATTATGCACCACATTATCATGAAGTTTTATTAGAACTTTGTGCTTTTTATGGCTTTACGCCAAAGATAATTCACGAAGCGAACAACATTAATTCAATCGTACAATTAGTCAAAAACGGATTAGGGATTTCAATTGTTCCTTCGAATATTGCCAAAAACAATCAAGATCCAGAAATAGGCTTTATTGAATTAAAAAAAGTCAATTTGCGGACAGATGTTTCAATAATTACATTAAAAGAAGATGAATCTGAGATTACTAAAACCGCAGTCGATTTTTTATTGCGTAAAAGTAGTTCTCGCTAAGATTACTTTATAATTTAATCTCGCAAAGGCGCAGAGACGCAAAGTTTTTTATTTAATATTTAATGGTATGCCCAAAGTTTGTCATTTCGACGAAGGAGAAATCTTCGCGAGAAGCTCGGCAAAGATTGGCTTACGTTGCGGAGTTACTTGCGAAGATTTCTCCTTCGTCGAAATGACATAAAATGAGAAAAAAATCCTTTTAATCTTTTTAATCTGTGGCTAAAAAAAACTTTGCGCCTCTGCGTCTTTGCGAGATTAATCAAAACTAATTAGTGGAAATTTGTGTAATTCGTGGCAAACAAAAAATCGTTACAATTTATCACACCAATCTCACCCATAAAAACAGAACTTTTAAATACCTTAGCAAATTATAATTCTACAAAATAAAATCAATAAAAATGGCTGAACAATCTTCAATTCAGTGTCCAAACTGCGGAACTCCTATCGATGTCAATGATGTTTTAAAACATCAGTTGGAAGATAGCATACGCAAAGAATTTCAACAAAAAGCTACCATCCAAAATAAAGAATTAGAGCTTAAAAACGAACAATTCGAAAAAGCAAAAGCCGAATTTGAAGCAAAAAAGAAACAGGAAAACGAACTTTTTGCCGAGCGATTGGACCGAGAAAGAAAAATAGCCGAAAAAGAAATTTCTGAAAAACTTAAAATTAAACTCGAAGAAGAAAATAAAGACCGTTTACTTTTAATGGAAAAAGAACTCTCTGAAAAGTCAGAAAAAATCAGAGAATTAAATAAAATGGAAGGCGAAATTGCAAAATTACAGCGTGAAAAACTGGAAATGAAAGAAGCAATTGAAGCCGAAGCGCAAAAGCAACTCAACGCTACTTTGGTTCTGGAACGCGATAAAATTCGCAAACAGGAAGAAGAGAAAAACGAGCTGAAAATCAAGGAATATCAAAAACAATCTGACGATCAAAAAAAGCTGATTGAAGAAATGAAACGCAAGCAGGAACAAGGTTCTATGCAATTGCAAGGCGAAGTAATGGAATTAGCGATTGAAGAATGGCTGGCAAATAATTTCCCGCTTGACAGCATTGATGAAATCAAAAAAGGCGCAAATGGTGCCGATTGCCTTCAAATTGTAAACACGCGCGAATTGCAAAATTGCGGTTCTATTTATTACGAAAGTAAAAGAACAAAAGCTTTTCAGCCTTCCTGGATCGAAAAGTTCAAAAATGATATTAGAACTAAAAGAGCCAATATTGGTGTTTTAGTTACTGAAGTAATGCCGGCCGGAATGGAACGTATGGGAATGCGCGACGGAATCTGGATTTGTACGTATGAAGAATTTAAAGGTTTAAGCGCCGTTTTGCGTCAGTCACTAATTCAGGTAAGTCAGGCCGTTCAGGCGCAGGAAAACAAAGGCGATAAAATGTCGATGTTGTATGATTTTTTAACCAGCAACGAATTCCGTTTGCAGATTGAAGGAATTGTAGAAGGTTTTACCCAAATGCAAGGTGATTTGGATGCCGAAAAAAGAGCCATGCAGAGAATCTGGAAACAACGTGAAAAACAAATCGAAAAAGTAGTTCACAACACTTTAGGAATGTACGGATCGATTCGTGGAATTGCTGGAAATGCGGTTCAGACTGTACGAGCTTTAGAATTGGATTTTATTGAAGGTGATGATGAAGATCCTAAAGAATTATTGGAATAACAATGTGAGATGGCACGCAGATTTAACGGATTCGCTTACGCGAAAACGCGGATGTGCACGGATTTTTTTTATCTTTTTCTTTGCGGAATTACTAGTGTGATTTCTCGTTCCTCGAAATGACAAAATAAAAAAAGGCTTCGAAATTAATCGAAGCCTTTCATTTTTTAATTAACCTTTTTTAAAGGACATTGTCAATCCAAACTGATTAGAAAGGTAAAGCTTGTTATTTTCAATAGAATAACCAGAAGTCGTTCTTAATAACTGCATAAATTCGCCTTCTTTTTTTGCATCACATTTTTTAGTTTCTGATGTAAGATTAGGAAACTTAAGTTTTCCTGCACCATCAGATTCTAAACTTCCTTTAATACCGTTGCATCCTGTTGACCCGGAAAAACTAGATGAAGACATTTCTAATTTTGGAGCATTAGAAAAATCTTTTTCAGTAATTACTTTTCCGTTTAAGTTTTCTAAAATCCAGGTTTGTTGTAATTTCTTTTCGATTGCGTTTTCGTTAGTCGCAGCTGTAGAATTTGTAGTCTTACTTGACTTGCAGCTATAAGCTAATGAGACTGCAATAAACAACATTAAAATCTTTTTCATGTAAAATAAATATTTATAAGTTTTATTTTACAAAAATATTCCAGCTTTAAGTTATCTTTATGTTACTATAAGTTATTTTTAAACCATTCTAAGACATTTTTAAAATTCAAAATTTTCAATCTACTTTCTTAAAAACCAAAAGTTTACCCGAAGGATTTGACAAAGTCAACCTGTTATTTTCAATACTATAAGTAGTCGTATTTTGCAATGCTTTAGTAAACTCTCCTTCTTTATTTCCCGGCGCACAAGCCATTAAAGTCGAAATAACTTTGGAGAATCGAAGTAAATTCTTTTCATAAAAAATAGTTCCGCTGATTGCATTACAACCGCCGTAACCCATAAATTTATTTTCAGAAGAGTTGATTTCGATTCTTGGCAATTCTCTTTGAAAGTCCGTTACAAAAACTTTGAATCCGTTGAGTTCTTCCAGAACCCAAATATCATGTAAGCGATAATCTGTATTATATTTTCCGCAGCCACCAATTTTTTTGGCCTCTAATTCTGAATTATTTTTAATTTCTATCGAAACTTTATAAGGTGAAATGGCACCAGACATTGAATTCTGACAATCTACCTGCTGTATTGTAATAGTTGCTGTCGATGTTTCATTTGCCACTTTATACATCTTAACATTAGCATCCATAGCTTTAATTGCATCAACAGGCGCAAAAACAAGTTTCTCTTTTCCCGGAATTAAAGAAGTGAATATAATCTCCTCATTTCCCATCTTTAAGCCCCAAAAAGGCTCATTTCCGGTTGCAGTAAAATAATATTTCATTTCATCTTCCTGAGAACCATATTCCGAAATAGTTTGTGTATTTGAAGTTTTATCTGCTGTAGATTTACAGCCAGTCATTACAGAAAGTAAGAACAAAAGTGAAAGTATATTTTTCATAACGCTTTATTTGAAATAACATCATTTAACAAAATACAAGTAAAATTCTTATGAATTTACGACAATATTTTGAATTTCTTATTTAGAATCTTTTCAAATTTAAAATAATTATCAGCATTCCATGTCATTAAAAACCCGCACTACGTAAAAGATTACGATGAAATACGTATTCTTCAAATGTTACATCTACTTAAAAAAATACCTGTGATACGTATTTTTATAAGTATTAATACTTATATTTGCGTAGTAATACTTAATTAAAGAAATCATGATTAGAGTAATAGTAGTTGGAAACGGCATGGTTGGTTATAAATTTTGCGAAAAGTTCATTGCAAAATCAGAACAAGAAAAGTATCAAATTACCGTTTTTGGTGAAGAACCAAGGCGTGCTTACGACCGTGTTCACTTAAGTGAATACTTTGGAGGAAAAACGGCCGATGATTTATCATTATCTACAACCGAATGGTACGCTGAAAACAACATTATTCTAAACACATCTGAATTAATTACAGATATAAATCGTACCGAAAAAACAATACATACGCATTTAGAAAAAACACATACGTACGATTACTTAGTTTTAGCAACAGGTTCATCAGCTTTTGTTCCACCAATTGACGGAGTCGAAAAAGAAGGCGTGTTTGTATACAGAACCATCGAAGACTTAGATGCTATTATGGCTTATGCCAAAAAGATAAAACAAAAAGGCGCAACCGAAGCCGCTGTTCTTGGCGGAGGATTATTAGGTCTTGAAGCTGCAAAAGCCGTTAGGGATTTAGGATTGAATCCGCATGTTGTCGAATTTGCTCCGCGTTTAATGCCAAGACAATTAGACAAAGGTGCAAGCGATATGCTTCAATCTAAAATTGAAGAATTAAATATTGGAATCCATCTTAACAAAGCAACGCAATATATTGACGGAAAAGAAAGTATAACAGGAATGATGTTTGCTGACGACGAATTGTTAAAAGTAGACATGTTAGTTATATCTGCCGGAATTAAACCTCGCGACGAATTAGCTCGAGTTTCAGGACTTGAAGTGGGTTTACGAGGCGGAATCGTGGTAAACAATCAAATGCAGACATCAGATCCTTCTATTTATGCTATTGGCGAAGCGGCACTTTACAACCAAAATATTTACGGACTTGTTGCTCCGGGTTACGAAATGGCCGATGTTGCCGCCGAGCAAATCTTAAATGGTTCTAAAACCATGAGAGAAACCATCGATATGTCGACACAATTAAAATTAATTGGTGTAGAAGTGGCAAGTTTTGGTGATCCTTTTGTTGAAAATGAAAATGTAACCGCAATTATTTATGAGAATAAATTAAGCGGTGTTTACAAAAGAATCAATATTACCAAAGATTCTAAAACGCTTTTAGGTGGAATTTTGGTTGGAGATGCAAGCGATTATAATTCGCTTTTCCAGATTTACAGTAACGCAATGGCCTTACCTAAAAATCCGGAAGATTTGATTTTAGGCTCTCGTGACGGTTCTGAAGGTTCAAGTTTAGGAAGCGTAATGGATTTACCGGATACAGCCGTAATTTGCTCTTGCGAAAATGTTACAAAAGGCTCTATCTGCTGTAAAATTTTAGATGAAAGCTGCGCTAGTTTTTCAGATGTTGTGAAAGCAACTAAAGCTACTTCTGGCTGCGGCGGCTGTAAACCAATGGTTTCTGACTTGGTAAAAGCCACTCAAAAATCACTTGGAAAAGAAGTTAAAGAAGTAATCTGCGAACATTTCAGCTATAATCGTCAGGAATTATTCGATTTAGTAAAAATCAATAAATACGAGAATTTCTATGATGTTTTAGATCATCACGGAAAAGGCGACGGCTGCGAAGTTTGTAAACCTGTTGTAGCTTCTATTTTCTCTAGTATTTATAATGATACGGCAAACAAACACGTTACAACTCAAGATACAAACGATAGATTTTTGGCCAATATTCAACGAAACGGAACGTATTCTGTAGTTCCCAGAGTTGCCGGAGGTGAAATCACAGCTGAGAAATTAATTGTGATTGGCGAAGTAGCCAAACAATTCGATTTATATACTAAAATTACCGGAGCACAAAGAGTTGATTTATTTGGAGCACATTTAAGTGATTTACCAAAAATATGGAAAATCTTAATTGACAATGGTTTTGAAAGCGGCCATGCTTACGGAAAATCGCTTCGTGCCGTAAAAAGCTGCGTCGGAAATGCCTGGTGTCGTTACGGAATGGACGACAGCGCCGGATTTGCTATCGAACTTGAAAACAGATACAAAGGAATCCGTTCTCCACATAAATTAAAAGGCGGTGTTTCGGCCTGCATTCGCGAATGCGCAGAAGCAAGAGGAAAAGATTTCGGATTAATTGCTGTTGAAGGTGGCTGGAATTTATACATCGCAGGAAATGGTGGAGCAAATCCAAAACACGCTGTTTTATTAGCAGAGAAAATTGATAAAGAAACGGTTATCAAATACATGGACAGATTCTTAATGTATTATATCCGTACCGCTGGCCCGCTGATTAGAACTTCAACCTGGTTAGAAAAATTAGACGGAGGTTTAGAATATTTAAAACAAGTTATCATCGAAGACAGTTTAGGAATCTGTGAAACATTAGAAGCCGAAATGCAGACTTTGGTAAACACTTTTGAATGCGAATGGAAACAAGTTCTGGATAAACCAAGATTATTAAAACGCTTTAATCATTTCGTAAACTCAGACGAGAAAGACGACAATGCAGTTTTTGTTCCGTTAAGAGATCAAAAAGCGCCAAAAGCTTGGACTTAAAAAATATCTTGCCACAAAGGCACAAAGTCACAAAGTCACAAAGTCACAAAGTCAAGTCATAAAAACTTAAAAAAAAACTTAGCGCCTTTACGCCTTTGTGGCAAAACATCATAAAGCTCCAAAAAACAAAAAAATATCAATAACGTTTGCTGTCCTTCTTACCCTCTTTTTTACTGCGCCATCAAAAACTCTCTTGATTGTAAAAAGAGGGCTAAGAAACAGGAAATCAAAACTCAATCAAAATGGAAGAAATCTTAAATCAATACGAAACAGTTCCCCCAAGCGACGCAACAATTTGGTTTAAAGTGGGCAAAGTTGAAGATTTCCCTACTAATCGCGGCGGCTGCATTAAATACAAAAACAAGCAGATTGCTATTTTCAATTTCACACGCCGTAATGAATGGTACGCCTGCCAAAACGCATGTCCGCACAAAATGGAAATGGTACTTTCAAGAGGAATGACAGGATCTACAGATGATATTCCAAAAATTGCCTGCCCAATGCATAAAAAAACATTCTCACTAGTAGATGGTTCTAACTTAAATGGCGATGATTTAAAAATTGCAACGTATCCAATTAAAGTAATTGAAAACGAAGTATTTGTTGGATTTGTAGATTAATTTTAAAGCCACAGATTTCACAGATTAAAAGGATTAAAATTATTTGCCACGAATTTCACGAATTAGCACGAATTAAATTAGTGGAATTCGTGAAATTCGTGGCAAAAAAACTTAACACCAGATTAAATCCAAAAAATCCTTTAATCTTTGGCAAAAAAACAAAAACAATAATTCGTGCTAATTCGTGAAATTTGTGGCTAAAAAAAACTTAATTCCGTATCTTTGAAATCTATTATCAAACCAAAAAATGACTACACCTTTTCAAAAAGCAAGCGAATGGATTGATGCTGAAAACGCACAAGATCCAAACATCGAAACCGACCAAAACAAAGAATATCCAAAAGAATTATTGTATTCAAACAGGATGTACGAAAGACTGATGCAGTTTGAACCCAATGCTTCTGAAGAAATTCAGATTGCGTCAAAAGCACAGCACATCTGCCGATGGAAAGTTGCTCGTGAATCATATCCAATGGATCGTGTGGGTTATTTGAAATGGAGAGAAGAATTGAAGAAATTCCACGCTAAAACTACAGCCGAAATTCTTGAAAAAGCTGGCTATGATCAAACTTTCATTGATCGCGTTTCTTTTTTAATAGAGAAAAAATTACTTAAAAAAGACCATGAAACACAACTATTAGAAGATGTAATTTGTCTCGTGTTTTTAGAATATTATTTAGACCCTTTCGTTCATAAACACGACGAAGAAAAACTAAAAAATATCATCAAAAAAACCTGGGATAAAATGTCGGATAAAGCACATCAGGAAGCCTTAAAAATCAATTATTCTGAAGAAAATTTAAATCTTATAAAAGCATCTTTAGGATTGTAAACTGACTTTATGAAGAAAAGCAATCAGGAAGAAGATAAAATTACATTCAAAAATTTACGCCGCCTGTATTTTTTTGCACTTCTTACTATTGCTTTAACTATAATTGTTAGTCAGGTTTTAGTTCAATACAATTTAAATCAGCAGTTAAGCGATTCTAAAATCATCAATTTTTCGGGAAAACAAAGAATGCTGAGCCAGAAAATCGTAAAAGAAGTTCTGATTCTGCATTACGTTTCTGATACCGCTTCTACTAAACAAGTCTCGCATTTACAAAATGTTTTAACTCTTTGGAAAAAAAACCAAAACGCGCTCGAAAATGGCAGCGACAGTTTAGCCTTTCCAAAAGAAAAATCAGAAACACTCAGCAAATTATATCTGGAAATCAATCCAATTTTCAATAAAATTGCACAAACAACTGATTCGTTTTTATTGAATTTAAAGCAGAAAAAACAATCTGCAGAAAATCAAAAACTCGTACAGATTATTTTAGAAAACGAAGGTTCTTTTCTTTCAAAAATGAATCAGATTGTAACGCAATACGATCTTGAAGCACACGAAAAAGTAACAGAACAGCGCAAAATAGAATATTGGATTTTTGGTTTTACATTATTGGTGCTGCTTTTAGAATTTTTCTTCATTTTTAAACCCACAAATAAAAAGATAGAAAGGTTAATTACAAGGCTTTTATCTTCAGAAAAGAAAGCTTTAAAACTCGCATACGATACCGAAATCATCAGCGAAATAAAAGAAAATTCGGTTAAAGAATTAAAATCACTCAACTATGCAATGGAGAACACTTTACTCTATTGCCGAATTGCGCCCGATGGTTCGATAATTCATATTGGAGAAAAATTTGCCAAACTTTTAAACTACACTAAATTTTCATCCAACAAAAAATTCTCTGAAGTTTTAACCGTTGATGAAAAAGAGCAAATCAATATTGACCGACTTATTTTTGAAAAACAAAGAAGCGGCTGGCAGGGCGAAATCAAAATTTTAAACAAAGAAAATCAAACCATTTGGCTCGATTTATCGATGGTTCCCGTCACCATCAAAAAAGATGAATTAGAACTTTTGATTGTTTGTTTCAACATTACCGAACGCAAAAAAGCGCAGCGCGAAGTCGAACGTTTGAATCTTGAAAACACGACCGAAAAAATCAATCAGCAAAAGATTATTTCAAGCAAAATTGTTGAAAATCAGGAAAACGAACAAAATCGAATCGCCAAAGAAATTCACGACGGAATCGGCCAAATGCTTACCGGATTAAAGTTTAGTCTGGAAAGCATCAATTTAGATGACCGAGAAAAATCGGAACAAAAAATTGAATATTTAAAAAAACTTTCACTTGACATTATAAAAGGTGTCCGCACCGCAACTTTCAATTTAATGCCACCGGAATTAAGCGATCACGGAATCGTTTCTTCACTGGCAAAACTAACGCAGGAACTTTCAAAACTTACCGGAAAAGAGATCCTGTTTTACAATAAAACCGATTTCGACCAGCGTTTAGATTCCCTAATCGAGATCAACATTTACCGTCTTACGCAGGAAGCCATTAATAACGCCATAAAATACGCCGAATCGTCACATATTATCGTACAACTTTCACACAGCGAGACACTTTTAAGCGTTATAATCGACGACAACGGAAAAGGTTTCGACATCAATTCAGTCGATAAAAAACGAAACAGCGAATCAGGAATGGGACTTTTATTTATGAAAGAAAGAATTCAATACATCAACGGCCGCGTTTTCATCAACTCAATTCCGGGAGAAGGAACAAGGATTACTTTTAATATTCCGATACTGAAGTAGAAATTCTAAATTTTTAAATTCCAATATTTAAGTACCAAATTCCAATTGCGTAAAGTATTGTCAGGCTGAGCGAAGTCGAAGCCCACGCAAAGTAAATCCACAATCAAAAAAATAAAAACAATCATCTGGGCGACCCAACATCCCGATAAGAGGGCAAATTTACTTTGTCTTTATTCGCCCTCTTATCGGGATGTTGTCGGGCTATCCGGGCTACTTCGGTAGCTTCCTCCTATCCCTCTCGTGGGCAATCATTTTCAAAATATAATTTGATTTTATAGTACATCTAACAAATCAATTGCCTCTAGCTTTAGCTGGAGGTATACAAACAAGTATCAAAAAGGCTTTAGCCAAACTTACACATTTGGCTAAAGCCCTTTGTTTTATCTACAAAACCTCCAGCTAAAGCTGGAGGCAATTAAAGAACAAACTTTGTCAAAGTTTTAAACTTTGACAAAGTTAATCGCAATCTTGTTAGGCTGAGCGATCCCGAGACTTCGGTAGAAGCCCGCGTAATCTTAATCGACAATCTTTGCAGAGCTACTTACGTGGGCTTCGACTCCGCTCAGCCTGACAATTCCATATTCAATTTGGAATTTAAAATTTCCAACATTAGAAATTTTAATGTTAGAAATTAAAATCTAAAAAATTACGTATATTAGCGTCTTCTTTATAGATGAATATACGTAAAAATCCAGAATCTAAATTAAGTAAATTATGAGTAATATCATTCGTGTAGTGCTGGCAGATGATCATGTTTTTGTTAGAGACGGAATAAAATCTCTTTTAGAAAACGAAGCAAACATTGAGGTTGTAGGCGAAGCAATTGATGGCGCCGACGCTCTTGATGTTGTCGCCGAAACAAAACCCGATTTACTTATAGCCGACATTCGTATGCCAAACTTAACTGGTATCGAACTAGTAGAAAAACTTAGAAGCGAAAATAATAAAATAAAAATCATCATGCTTTCGATGCACGAATCGGAAGAATACGTATTGAAATCCATAAAAGCCGGAGCCGATGGTTATTTACTGAAAGGTTCCAGCAAAGAAGAATTTTTAAAAGCACTTCATACGGTTTCTGCTGGTGGAAAATATTTCAGTGGAGACATTTCTTCAATCTTAATTGGTCAATTGACAAATCCATCAAATTCATTAGAACCTAAGCAAAACTTAAGCGACGAAATGATGATTACCAAAAGAGAAAAAGAAATTCTGACTCTTTTACTATCCGGAAAAGGAAACAAGGAAATCGCCGAAGCTCTTGACATCAGCAAACGAACTGCCGAAGTTCACCGTTTTAACCTGATGAAAAAACTGAAAGTAAAAAACTTAATGGAACTTTCTAATAAAGCAACTGAGTATTCTTTGATTTAAAAAAATACGTATAAATACGTAATTATTTTTCAAAAAACTGCGTTTTAGCATGTTTTAACTAAGTTATAGTACTTATTTTTACAAAAAATATAAGTGCTATGAAAACTACAAACTCATTATCTCAATCACACAAAATTTTATTTTTGAACACATTGGCTTTTACCGTGTGTTTTGCCTGCTGGACCTTAAACGGGGTTTTAGTAACTTTTTTAGTCGATAACGGAATTTTCCACTGGAGCGTTGTTCAGGTAGGATGGCTTCTTGGTATTCCAATTCTAACAGGATCTATTATGCGTCTGCCTATTGGAATACTGACAGATAAATTTGGTGGAAAATATGTTTTTTCTCTTTTACTGCTTCTCAGCTCGATTCCGTTGTTTCTTCTTCCCTACGCCGACAGCTTTTTTATGTTTGCGTTACTTAGTTTCTTCTTCGGAATGGTTGGAACAAGTTTTGCTGTCGGAATTGGTTATACCTCTATTTGGTATCCAAAAGAATGGCAGGGACGCGCATTGGGAATTTTCGGAATGGGAAATGCCGGCGCAGCCATAACAACCTTTTTAGCCCCTTCCCTATTAAATCATTTTTCGATTGAAGATCCACAAAACGGCTGGAAAATACTTCCTGTTATTTATGCCATTTCTTTAGTAGTAATTGGGATTGCTTTTTTGATTTTCACTCAAAACAAAAAACCGGAAAACAATACTAAAACCGTTTCTCAAATGCTGGTTCCTTTAAAATCAGCCAGAGTTTGGCGTTTTGGAGCATATTACTTTTTAGTTTTTGGTTGCTTTGTAGCTTATTCACAATGGTTACTGCCAAATTTCATGAACGTTTATCAAACCAGTTTAGTTATGGGAGGTTTGTTTGCAACAATGTTCAGTCTTCCTTCTGGCGTAATCAGGGCTTTTGGAGGTTATTTATCAGATAAATTCGGGGCAAGAAAAGTGATGTATTGGGTTTTAGGATCTTCAGTAATTTTGAGTGCTTTATTAGCCATTCCGAAAATGGAAATTACAACTACCGGCCCAGGCGTTTTAGCAACCAAAAAAGGAACTATTACCGCTGTTACAAATGATAAAATTAAGATTGGCGAAACAGATTTTGCGGTCGCACAGAAAAAAGAAAACAATGCCGAAAATGCTATTTTTCCAACTTCAACTTCATGGCAGCAAGTTGTAGTAGCAGAAAATCAAAGCGTGAAGAAAAAAGAACTTCTGGCAAAAGGAATTACCGTTATTAAATTTGATGCTAATATGTGGGTTTTCTTAGTTTTAGTAATCCTGATTGGAATTTCATGGGGAATTGGAAAAGCAGCAGTTTACAAACATATTCCCGAATATTTCCCAAATGAAGTGGGTGTTGTAGGCGGAATGGTTGGTATGATTGGCGGCTTGGGCGGTTTCTTCGGTCCTATTATTTTTGGATATTTATTAACTGCAACCGGAATCTGGTCAAGTTCATGGATTTTTATTCTGCTTTTTTCAACCGGATGTTTAGTCTGGATGCATTATGCCATTACCAAAAGTATGAGCAAAAAACAACATAAAACAGTAAAAACAATTGAAAAACAGCAACTTGTACCTGTAACCAATTAAATTTTAAAATAATGACTTTTATCATTAATAAGGGCTTATTTTTCTTATAAATTTACGCCATCAAAAAATTACAAGTTTTATGAAAAAAATAAAATTAATTGCTCTATTCCTTTTTGGTACTGGCGCAGCGATGCAAGCACAAGAATTAGATGTAAATTTACAAATAAGGCCTCGTTTTGAATACCGAAACGGATATAAACAACTTTTGCAAGAAGGTCAGGAAGGAACTTCACAAATTTCACAGCGTTCTCGTTTGAATTTCAATTATAAACAAGAAGATTTAATTGTAAAATTAACGTTGCAAAATACCAGAACCTGGGGTGACGTTGCACCAACAGCTCCAGCAGATAAAAACGGAGTTGCTGTTTTTGAAGCCTGGGCACAATATAATTTTACTGAAAAATGGAGTGCCAGAATGGGACGTCAGGTACTTTCATACGATAATCAGCGTATTTTAGGAGAACAAGACTGGGGACAGCAGGCACAAAGCCATGATGCACTTACAGTTTCATATCATACTGAAAAACAAAAATTAGATTTTGGGGGAGCTTATAACTCTACTGCCGAAAATGTGCTTCAGACTCCTTATACTGTTGCCAGCTATAAAGCTTTGCAATATGCATGGTATCATAATCAATTTAATGACGCTTTTGGTTTGAGTTTCTTATTATTGAATACAGGTTACGAGTATGCTCCTGAGCCTGCACCTTCTACCAAACTATTAGTAGATTACAAACAGACTTTTGGACCTTATATAGCTTATAAAAAAGGTAAAATCGATACTAATTTTTGGGCATACGGTCAAACCGGAAAAAGCACAGACCAACAAGTAAGTGCGTGGAATGCTGCTGCTAACTTTGGATATCAAATAACGGAATCTTTTAAAGCTGGTTTAGGATATGAATTCCTTTCTGGAAAAGATACAAATGACGGAAGTACTGTTATTAAATCTTTCAATCCTATTTTTGGAACCAACCATGGCTTTAACGGTTATATGGATTATTTTTATGTTGGAAATCACTTAAATAATGTTGGTTTACAAGATGCATTTGTCAAATTGAATTACAATGTAAACAAATGGCAGTTTGCTTTGATTCCGCATGTATTTTTATCTGCTGCTGATGTAGTGACGCCAGTTGAAAAATTAGATTCTTATTTAGGAACTGAAATCGACGCAACTTTTGGATATAACTTCAAAAAAGACATTACAGTTTCAGGAGGTTATTCTCAAATGTTTGGTTCTAAAACTTTAGAATTTATCAAAAATGGAGATGCCGGACATACCAACAATTGGGCGTGGTTAATGATTTCTGTAAATCCTAGAATTTTTAGCTGGAAAAAATAATTTTTCTTCAAAATTCACTTCAATATTTTACCCTTTTCCTATTTCGGAAAAGGGTATTTTTTTTATTTACAAAAAAGTTACGATATCTCGTTTAATTAATTATATTTGAATCGATTACGAACCCCAAATTCTATCCCCCAAATGAAACAATTTTTAAAACTATCAATGTTAACCTTCATTGTTACGCAACCTGGTATTGGCCAAAAATACAATGATGCTTTAATTTCAAAAAACTCTGAAATTAATTTCGCAAAAACACAAAAAAGAGGCATTAAAAAAGACAACATTATTTATTATGTTGAAAATGATCTGCAGACCATATCAGCCTACAAAAGAAGCAAATTAAAATGGCAGACTAATGTAATTTCTGTTTGTGGAAAACCAAAAAAAGGAGAACCTGAAATTAGATATGTAGGATATAATGCAAATAAGCTGCTTATCGTTATTGGAAAACATAATTTTGCTGAAATTGACATTAATAGTGGTGAAACAAAATTTGTTGGTTAAGATTGAAAAATACCAAGCACTATTTAATCTAATTTTCTAAAATATACATTTTTAATTTACCCTTTTTCAGTTTTGGAAAAGGGTATTTTTTTGGTTTTCCTTAAATTTATTTTGCTTTTTAAATTGCTATATTTGGTAAATGAAGAAACTTTTAAACTTAGCATTGCTAATCGTAATTATCCTTTTTTCTAGTTGTGAAAAGAAAATCACAGATTTAGAATTTGAGAAAAATGTAATGACCGAAATTTTTCCGGATTTAATCGATTCAACTTGTATTGATATAAGATTATATACAAATTTCCCACCTAAATATGGAGAATCAATATATGATAAAACAGGTCATTACATTGGTGTGGATAGTACAAAAGCTACGAAAGAACAAAAGCAAAAATTACTAGAATGGAAAATCAATACAGAAAAAATTAAAAAAGATACTTCGAAAATTATTGTTGCTTTTGATCCATTACTAAAAGATAACAGTCAAGATCTAAGAGAAGATTTCAAAAAACACTTTAAAAATGCTAAAATCTTTACATCAAAAGAAAAAAGAGAAAGTGAATATGTTTTTGATTTTAAAAACATAAAACTCAACAATAAATTTGAACTTAGAAATATTTCTCAATTTCCAAAAGAAAGAGGTCTGATTTGGTTAGCCAAATACGATTTTGTTTTTTCCGGAGCAGTTTTCTTTTCCAGAATACAATTTGACAAGGATAAAAAATTTGGAATTTTAGATGCTGGCTTTGCTTGTGGTGACCGCTGCGGACAAGGATTTAGAATTTATATTAAAAAAGTCAATAATAAATGGATTATTGATGAAGTTGAAGGAACTTGGATTGCTTAGTCATTTTTAAAATTTCCAGTAAATGAAACTCATAGCTTGGAATTGCAACATGGCATTCAGAAAAAAAGCAGAATTCATTCTAGCTCACAATCCTGATATTGCTGTAATTTCTGAGTGTGAAAATCCTGAAAAATTAAAGTTTCCTGCTAATATTCAATTGCCAAACGATATTCTTTGGTACGGAACAAATCCGCATAAAGGACTTGGCGTTTTCTCTTATAGCGATTATCGATTTCAATTGTTAGACTGCCATAATCCAAGCTTTAAAAATATCTTACCAATAGCCGTAACTTGAGGGAAATTAGATTTTATCTTATTTGCAATCTGGGCAAACAATCCTGAAGATAAAGACGGACAATATGTAACTCAGGTCTGGAAAGCCATTAATTATTATGAAGATCTAATTAAAGAAACCAAAACCATTTTAATTGGCGATTTCAATAGCAATACGATTTGGGATAAACCACGAAGAGAAGGCAATCATACAACGGTTGTAAACAAATTAGGAGGCAAAAATATTTTTAGCACTTATCATAAATATTTTAATCAAATTCAGGGTAAAGAAGAGCATCCAACTTTATATCTTTATAGACACGAAAACAAACCGTATCATCTGGATTATTGCTTTGCTTCAAATGATTTTATTGAAGCCCTGGAAAGTGTCGAAATAGGAACTTATCAAGATTGGACAGCGCTCAGCGACCACAAACCTTTAATAATTAAATTCAATATATAAACCATGAACAACTGGACTCAGCGATGGGACGACCGTTACAGCAGCGAAGAGTTTGCGTACGGCGAAGACCCCAACAATTATTTAAAAGAACAATTAGAAAAACTAAATCCCGGCGCTATTCTTTTTCCTGCTGAAGGCGAAGGAAGAAATGCCATTTTTGCAGCAAAATTAGGCTGGAACGTTTCTGCTTTTGATATTAGCGAAGAAGGAAAAAACAAAGCTTTAAAACTGGCTGAAGCAAACAATGTTTCAATTGATTATCAAGTCGGCGAATTAGAAACGTTGGATTTTCACGAAGATCAATTTGATGCGATTGCTTTAATTTACGCGCATTTTCCGGCAGAAATTAAATCGGCAATTCACAAACAGCTTGACAAACTATTACGCAAAAATGGTATTATTATTTTTGAGGCTTTCAGCAAAAAACATTTAGAATATCTAGCCGTAAACGAAAAAGTAGGCGGTCCAAAAGATATCGAATCTTTATTTTCTATCGAAGAAATCAAAGCCGATTTCCTTAATTATGAAATCATCGAATTAGAAGAAAAAGAAATCGAACTCAACGAAGGTTTATTCCATAACGGAAAAGGTTCTGTAATTCGTTTTATTGGCAGAAAAAAATAAATTATACTCGACGTGGAGACGCACTGCGGTGCGTCTCTACAAAAAAACCTCTCTTTTTTATGCTCAAAAAATCATTAAAAATACTTTTAGGATTTACAATCTTTTTAATGATCTCAATTATCTATTTACTGAGCGACTTCAATCCTATTTATAAAAATGAAGAGTTTTTATTTATAACCAAAGAATTAAAAAATGCTCAAAAAGAAGATTTCCAAGCTTTTATTTTTACATACAATAAAATTTATAAAAAAATAAAAGAACCAAGTTGTCCTTGTCAAAATGCTGCAAATAATATTCGAACTGATATTAGAAATACATCTTTATTAAAAAGAGCTCTTTATTTGCTAAAAATAAAAAAAGAATTTAGTCATGACGAATGTCTTAAATTCGTTTTAGTACACTACGATTTTGGATTTGATAACATTGGAATAAAAGATGCTTCAAAATTTTACTTCAAAAAAGATTTAGAAAAACTGAATGAAAAAGAAATAATAACTTTAGTGGTTATGCTTAGAAATTCAGCATTATACAATCCTATTCGGAATAAAGAAAAACTTGATACTAAGGTTATATTATTTGAAAAAATATTAAAACAGAATTAATTTCGAAAATAATCACTGTTATGGATTTACAAACTAGAAAAATAGAGTTTATAAAAGAATTTTTAAATATTCAAGATGAAAAATTAATTTCCAAACTTGAAAATCTATTATACAACAAAGATCCGAAGTCTTCAAATTCAATTTCTATTGAAGAACTTAATAAAAGAATTGACCAATCTGAAGATGATTTTAAAAATGAAAGATATAAAACTACAATTCAAATTTTAGAAAAATATAAGTAATTATACTTATTCATTTAAAAGTATTTATGCTCCATAATTTCAGAACGCAATTCTGAAACTTCCAAAATCCCAATACGTTTTCCAACTGTTTTTATCAACTCTTCTTTTTTCAAACTTGAAATAACACGTATCGCCTGCTCTTCAGTCGTTCCGGCAAAATCAGCAATTTCTTTTCGAGAAAGATCAATATCAATTAAACCGTTGATTTGTCCAAATTTACGATGGATATAAAGCAGCAAATCAATCACGCGTTCACGAACATTCATGTGTGCAATTTTACGAATATTGTTTTCGCTTTTGTTTAGTTCTTCTGCATAAAACAACATTAAAGCATATGTAAATTCAGGAACTTGTTTTAAAATATCGAGCATAGTTTCATTACTAAAATTACATAAAACCGTATCTTCCAGCGCATAAGCACCAATCAAATATTTTTTACCCGTTCCAAATCCGCGAAAACCTATTGTATCTCCGTTTTTTGTGAGGCGAACAATTTGTTCACGTCCGTTAATTCCGGTTTTTACCGTTTTTACTTTTCCCTTACAAATAAAGTAAAGTCCTTGCAACGGCGCGCCTTCGGTAATAAATTGATCCGATTTTTTGCAGACAATATTCTGCTTTTCAGAAACAAACTGGCTCATTTGTTCTAAATGCAGGTGTTTCTTGATAAAACAATTTTCATTGGTACAAGAATAACAAACGGTTTGCTCTTCTTTCATGAGTCCTAATTTTTATCGGATTAAAAACTAATTTGTTGTTACTCATTTGATTTGATCAAAAATAGAAAAATAAATTTAAAAAATACGTATTTATACGTAAAAATACTTATTTTTGTATAAGTGATTTATCTAAATCCCTGCAGATTCAAGAAATAGTATCTAAAAAAGAACTGTAATGCAAAATACCAAAATCAAAACTACCTGTTCCTATTGTGGCGTTGGCTGCGGCATAATCGTAACCAACGATGCCAAAAACGGCGTAATGGTAGAAGGCGACAAAGATCATCCGGTTAATAAAGGAATGTTATGTTCTAAAGGAATGAATCTGCATTACGTAGTTAATGATACTTCAGACCGAATTTTATATCCAGAAATGCGAGGCAGTAAATCTTATCCGCTGGAACGCGTGAGTTGGGATACCGCACTTGATCGCGCTGCAGCTGTATTTTCTTCTATTATAAAAAAACATGGCCCAGACAGCGTTGGATTTTATATTTCCGGACAATGTTTGACAGAGGAATATTATCTGGTAAACAAACTCGTAAAAGGTTTTTTGAAAACCAATAATATCGATACCAATTCCCGACTTTGCATGAGTTCTGCCGTTGTGGGCTATAAAAAGACTTTTGGAGAAGATTCTGTTCCAATTGCTTACGATGACATAGAACTTTCTGATACACTTTTAATTACCGGCGCAAATCCCGCTTGGTGTCATCCTATTTTATTCAGAAGAATTGAAAAACACAAAGAGAAAAATCCGAAAACAAAAATAATCGTAATCGATCCGAGGCGAACAGATACAGCCGCTTTTGCCGATATCCATTTGCAGATTATTCCCGGATCAGACATTATTTTATATCATGCCATCGCCAAACGTATTATTGAAAAGGGATACGTAGATCATGATTTCGTTAAAAATCACGCAGAAAATTTCAAACAATATAAAGATTTAGTTTTAGGAACTTCTTTAGAAAAAGCTTCCAAACTCTGCGGAATTCCGGTAAACGATATAAAACTCGCCGCCGACACAATCGGAAAAGCAAAAGGTTTCCTTTCGTTTTGGGCAATGGGATTAAACCAAAGTGCTGTTGGCGTTGACAAAAACACCGCTTTGCTTAATTTATCTTTATTAACAGGACAAGTTGGAAAACCGGGTTCTGGCCCATTTTCATTAACGGGGCAGCCTAACGCAATGGGCGGACGCGAAGTTGGAGGAATGGCAACACTTTTGGCCGCACATAAAGATATCGCAAATCCCGAACATCGTAAAGAAGTTGCGGACTTTTGGGGCGTTGACGAACTTTCAGATAAACCGGGTTTAACGGCAACCGAAATGTTCGATGCTTTAGAATCTGGAAAAATGAAAGCCGTTTGGATTATCTGTACCAATCCGTTAGTAAGTTTACCAGATTCCAGAAGAATCGAAAAAGCACTTCAAAACGCTAAATTCGTAGTCGTTCAGGATATTTCACACAATGCAGATACCGCAAAATTTGCCGATTTACTTTTACCTGCTGCCGGATGGTTAGAAAAAGAAGGTACGATGACCAACTCAGAGCGTCGTATTTCTTATCTTTCAAAAGGAATAAATGCGCCCGGAGAAGCACTTCCGGATATTGAAATTCTAATTCGTTTTGCTAAAAAAATGAATTTTCATGGATTCAATTTTAATAGTGCCGAAGAAATCTACAAAGAACATTGTGCACTTACAAAAGGCACCAACATCGATATTTCATTTTTAAATTATCATCGATTAAAAACCGAAGGCACTTTTCAATGGCCCGTTCCAGATTACGGACATCCGGGAACTCCCCGACTATTTACTGATAAAAAATTCTATACGCCGTCACAAAAAGCAATTTTCAACCTTCCGGTTTCAATAGAAAATACATCGGTACAGCCAAATGCTGAATTTCCGTTTATTTTAACAACAGGAAGAATTCGCGATCAATGGCATACCATGACAAAAACCGGAAAAGTATCAAGATTGTTGACTCATATTCCGAGTCCGGTTTTAGAAATAAATCCAATTGATGCTTTTAAAAATGAAATTAAAAATGGTGATATTGTTACCGTTACAAGTAAAAATGGCGAAGTTCGTGTAAAAGCAAAAGTTACGGATTCAATTAAAGAAAAAGTCGTTTTCCTGCCGATGCATTGGGGAAAACAACTCGAAAATGATTTAAACCGAACCAACAATTTAACCAATACCGTTGTAGATCCGGTTTCAAAAGAACCTGATTTTAAATTCACCACCGTTTCGATTACAAAATATGTAAAACCATTTCAAAAAATCGCAATTGTGGGTGCCGGAGCAGCTTCTTTTAGGTTCATTCAAAACTACCACGAATTCAACACAACCGATGAAATTATTGTTTTTTCGAATGAAATAAATCCGTTTTACAATCGTGTTTTACTTCCGGAATATATGACGGGAGAATTCACTTGGGAACAGCTTTTAAAAGTAAAAGACGGCGAAGCTTTAAATAAGCTCAACATTACCATGAAAGCCGGAGTTGCGATCGATAAAATAGATACAACCAACAAAATTATAAAAGACAGTTTGGGCGAAACGCACACTTTCGATTCGTTAATTTTAGCCACCGGAAGCCGTCCTTTTATTCCAGAAAATGCACAGCTTCATCTTCCGGGCCGATTTACCGTACGAAGAAAAGAAGATGCAGATCGTTTAAAAAAACATCTTGACAGCACTAATCTTCCGCCCGAAGAACAGCATGTTGTGATTATTGGCGGTGGATTATTAGGCTTAGAATTGGCCGCCGCTTTAAAACATAAAAAAGTAAAAACAACCATAATTCAAAGAGCTTCCCGTTTAATGGAACGTCAGTTGGATTTAATTTCCAGTAAATTATTGGCCGAAGAAGTACAGCTTCGTGATATTCAGATTTATTTTGATAATGAAGTCAGCACCGTTTTTGAAACCGATAATCCTAACGAAATTGAAATCGCCTTAAAAAGCGGCAGAATCATTACGGCAAATGCTATTGTTTATACCATCGGAACTATTCCAAATATAGAAATTGCCCGAGAAAGCGGTCTTTCCTGCGGACGCGGCGTGAAAGTAAATCAGTATTTACAAACCTCAAATCCAGATATTTTTGCGATTGGAGAAATCGCCGAATTCAACAATAAACTATTCGGAATCACTTCTGCTGCCGAAGAACAGGCCGATATTCTGGCTAACTTTTTAGCGGGTGATATCAGCAGTTATTATAAAGGTTCGGTTTTAATGAATATTTTAAAACTCGAAGATTTAAATCTTTGCAGTATTGGCGATATCGAAATTCCGGAAAACGACGATTCATTTGAAGAAATTGTTTTTGCTGATTTAAAAAAACGTTATTATAAAAAATGTATCGTAAAAGACGATTTGCTTGTTGGCGCGATTTTAATGGGCGATAAAAACGAGTTTGCCGAATTCAAAACGATGATCGAAAGCAAAATCGAATTATCAGACAAACGAAATTTATTATTAAGAGGAAGCTCAAGCGCAAAACCTGTTTTAGGAAAATTAGTTTGTTCCTGCAGTCAGGTTGGAGCCGGAAATATCGAAGAAACAATAAAAAGCGGTGTAAACAATTTCACCGATTTATGCAAAAACACAGGCGCCGGTTTAGGCTGCGGAAGTTGTAAAACAGAAGTAAAAGAGATATTGGCAAAGTGTAAAGTTTAGTTGATTTTGTTAGATTGTGCAGATCTAACCGCAAAGTTCGCAAAGGTTTTTTGTAAAGTTTCGCAAAGATTTATATTCTCTGCTTAAGATTATTTTCTAAAGAAAAAAGTTCACAAAGCTATGCGCTAAATCTTTACTTAATGCTTTGTGAACTTTGGCAACTTACTAAAGATAAAGTAAAAAAGCTTTGCTAAACTTTGCGAAAATCCTTTGTGAACTTTGCGGTAAAATTTATACCCAAAGTAAAGCAACCTGAAACCTGAAACAAAGAAAACCTGAAACAAAGAAGAAATGGAGTTAACAAGATTAATAGTAAAAGGAGGCGTTATTTCGCCGGGAGAGTTGAGAGAAGTCGTTAATATGGCTGCAGATCAAGGACTGGATTCTATTTCATTTGGGTCGAGACAAGACATTATTTTTCCTAAAGGCTTTAAATCTTTGGACAAAACAGCTTTAGGAAAACATCATTTTGTTTATCCCGATCAAAAAAGCGGTAATAATATTGTTTCGTCTTATGTTTCGACAGATATTTTCAGAAATACAAATTGGCTTACCGGAAATAAATTCCTTTATATATTGGAACTTTTTAAAGAACAGCCCAAACTTAAAGTCAATATAAACGATCCAAAACAGCAATTGGTTCCGTTGTTTACCGGACATTTAAACTTCATTGCTTCAGAACACGAAGATTATTGGTACTTATATATTCGTTTACCAAAATGGGAACGCATGGAAGTTTATCCTGTTTTAATTTACAGCTGGGATATTGCCAAATTCTATTATGAAATCGAAAAAATTACCGCCGAAGAATCTATAGGAATCGATTTGATTTTTAATCTGGTAAGCGAAGCTTTAGACACCAATAACAGAACTATTGACAAACCTTTGAACATTCCGTTTTATCCGTTTCCTTATTACGAAGGAATGAACAGAATGGGAATCGATCAATATTGGCTAGGATTGTATTGGCGAAATAATTTATACGATCTCGATTTCCTAAAAGAAATGTGCGATTTGTGTTTCGACTGTAAAATTGGGAAAATCTGTATCACGCCCTGGAAATCTTTTATCATAAAAGGAATTCCAAAAGATCGAAAACTAGAATGGGAAAAATTCTTAGGCAAACGTGGAATCAACGTTCGCCATTCGCTGTTAGAACTCAACTGGCATTTACCCGTTGCAATGGAATGGGCATTGAACCTGAAAACATTTTTGGTTCGTACGCTCGATCAATTTGATATCAGTACTTACGGATTGAATTTCGGAATTTCCGAATACAATCGTGATGGTCATTATTTTACTTCTATCGTAATTGAAAAAAACGAACTTCCAGCTGCTTTAGAATCCATTAAAATTCGAGATACCTATAATGTATTGTTTGCCAAGAATTTCGATCCAAATACACGCGAATACATTGTACATTCGCAAGACATTGACAAACTCGAACTGCCAACGATTTTAATTGAATTAAGTCGGAAATATTTTAATGAACTCGGAAACGCAACAACAGAATCCACCGAAAAAACGCAGAAAAAAGAAAAGCCACAACAAGATATTTATCAATGTCAGGAATGCTTAACACTTTATAAACCTGAATACGGAGACGAAAGCCAAGGTATTCCAAAAGGTATTTTATTTACAGATTTAGGCGAAGATTATTGCTGTTCCTTATGCGAAGCTCCAAAAAACAATTTTAAAATTCTGGACACGAGCGATAGCGAACTGACGAAGTAAATTACCGAGAATTAATATTTATAGAATAATTAGGAGCTTATTCCTGCTGTCCGCTATATCTTTTATCTCGTAATGACGAGACCATAAAAGGATGCCGCTCCCATCAGGGCTAGGAAACTCGTTTTCAAAAGAAACAACAAGTAAATACATTTTACATCTTACATTCACAATTCAATTTTACCTCTCTCTTTTTAACAATATCAGCATTTATACAGCAATTTCCTCTATTTTTTCATGTAGAATTGTTAAGAAATTTTGATTTTATTTTTTTACTAAAAACTCAATAAATTCACTTTCAGATAGTTAAATTAAAATTTTATCAAAAAACTTAACATTGGGAGACTTGTTTTATAGTTATCTTTACTTAACTGTAAATTAACAATTTAGTTACATTGTTAATGATAATCCTCATTAAAAGCACTAAAAATATGGAAAACAAGAACGAAGAAGTAACCCCAGAGAAAATCGATTCACCTACAACTGAAAATATTCAGCCCGCAGCAGAAAGTGTAAAAGCTGAAGAAAAAACACCAGCAAAAGCACCTGTTCATAAAGCTGCTCCAGTTAAAACTGCGACAACGGCTAAACCAGCATCAACAACTGCAAAACCTGCTGCAACAGCTGTGAAAAAACCAGCAGCTACAGCAAAAGCTCCGGCAGCATCTGTTTCAAAAACAGCTGTAACCACACCAAAACCTGCTGCACGCAGAGCGCCTGCTAAAAAAGTATTGACGCCAACTATTAAACCGGAGGCAGCAAAAACAGTCGTTACAGAAACTGCTGTTTCTGATGCAAAAAAAGAAAGCACAAATGAAGCAGCTACAACTGTAGAAGCTGCTAAAAATAAATCTGATAAAAAAGTAAAGAAAGTGAAGGACAAAGAAAAGGACAAAGCGAAAAAGAAATTAGCTAAGAAAAAAGAGAAAGCTAAAAAAGACAAGCAGAAAGAAAAAGCTAAGAAAGCAAAATTAAAAGCTGCAGCTAAGAAAAAAGAAAAAGCTAAAAAAGCAAAAGATAAAGCGAAAGCAAAAAAAATTGCTAAAAAGAAAGTTAAGTCTAAAAAGAAGGCTAAAGCTAAAAAGAAAAAATAATATCTAAGAAAGGTTTGACTTTAATAAAGTTGAACCTTTTTTTATGCATTCCAGTCATTGCGAGGAACGAAGCAACCGCACTAGCAATAGGTACGTTACTCATAATAGTGAGATTGCTTCGTTCCTCGCAAGGACATACTGTGCGAAGGGCTTCGACTTCGCTCAGCCTGACAATACTTGTGTCACCCTGAGCGAAGTCGAAGGGCTTTTTGCAATGAGCAGTAATTATATAAACCTCACCAACACTCTGTCATCCTGAGCGAAGTCGAAGGACTACCCTCCAATCGCAATCATACTACGATTATCAAAATGTTTTGCAGGATCATTCATTTCATCAATTGTAACCATTCCGGCGCGGACTTTCTTTTTATTTTGAACAGATTCCGAAATTAGATTCGTAATCGATTCACTATTTCTAAATGGCGTCAATAAATCAGTTTCAGAATTCGAGAAAAGGCAATTTTTTATTTTCCCATCAGCTGTTAAACGAATTCGGTTGCAGCTATCACAAAACGGATTTGTAATTGAACTTATAATTCCGAAATCACCTTGAAAGCCTTTTATTTTATAATTTCTGGAAGTGAAGTTTTTTTCGTCTTCCAGTTTTTGAATTTCATCTTCTGCAAAAGTATCTCCAACCAAAGATAAAATCTCATTTTGAGAAACCATTTTGCTTCTGTCCCACTCGTTTCCTGCGAACGGCATAAACTCAATAAACCGAACTGAAATTGGTAAAAACTGCGTTAATTTAACAAAATCAACAATTTCGTTATCATTAAAACCTTTCATTAAAACGACATTTACTTTTACCTGAAAATCATGATTCAAAAGCAAATGCAGATTATCAACAACTTTCTCAAACTGATTTCTAAGCGTTATAGAATGAAATTTAGACAAAACCAACGTATCTAAACTCAAATTGATTTTTTTGACTTTAAACTGCTTTAAAGTGTCTATATGACGATCAATTAAAATTCCGTTTGTAGTTATCGAAAGTGAAATATTTAAAGCTGCTAATTTTGCGATTATCTCTGGAAAATCTTTTCGCAAAAGTGGTTCTCCACCTGTTAATCTTATTTTGTCAACACCATTTTGTACAAAAGTCTGGGCGATACCAAAAATCTCATCAGCCGTCATTAAACTGGCTTTAGGAGAAAGCGCAATTCCATCGGCCGGCATGCAGTACGTACAACGCAGGTTGCATTTTTCCAGCAGCGAAATGCGCAGGTAATTGTGTCTGCGCCCAAAACCATCCGTCAAAATTGTGTTAGAGGCTGTCATGATTTTTTCCTTTTAAAATATGAAAGACGTGCATTACATGCGGAAAAACAGCGTCCATGGATTCTCTCGCTCCGTTTGTTGAACCCGGCAGAGCCAAAACTAAACTTTTACCCAAAGTTCCGGCTACAGTTCTCGAAAGCATGGCATACGGCATTCTTTGTTGTCCGTAATCGCGAATTGCTTCCTCGATTCCCGGAATTCTGCTTTCTAATATTGGCGATAAAGCTTCCGGCGTTACATCTCTTGGAGATAATCCAGTTCCGCCCGTAAAAATCACCAATTGATTATCTTTTGCGTAAGCTTTTGTTCTTTCCTGAATAATATCTAATTCATCGGGAATAATTTCATAATGTGAAGTTTCAACTCCGTATGATTCTAATTTCTCTACAATAATTTTTCCCGATCTATCTTCTTTATCTCCTGCAAAAATCGAATCAGAACAAACAAAAACTGCCGCTTTTATAGCATTCGGGAATTTATTTTTGAAAGAAGATTTTCCACCTTCTTTATTAATCAATTTAATGGTTGAAATTTCGATTTCTTTATCAATTGGTTTCAGCATATCGTACATCGTAAGCGCTACAATCGATGCGCCGTGCATGGCTTCAACCTCAACTCCGGTTTTATAAACGGTTTTTACATTGAAAATAATCTGAATCTCCAATCCTTCAATTTTATATTCAACCGAAGTAAATTCAATTGGAAGCGGGTGACAATCCGGAATCGATAAATGGGTATTTTTTACCGCAAATAATCCTGCCGTTTTTGCCATTTCGAGCACATTTCCTTTCGGAACCAAATTGTTCACCACAGCGTCAATCGTTTCTTGTCTGCTGACTTTTACAATTGCTGTTGCGGTTGCTTTTCTTAATGTGCTTATTTTATGCGTAATATCTACCATTCTGTTTTATTAGGTATTTTGTTTCCAGGTGAATGTATCGTTTTCAAACATTTCTTTACCAAAAATCGGCACATCGGTTTTAATCCAGTTTACGATCGCTTCTGTTGCTTCATAAACTTGTTTGCGACGTGTTGCCGAAACAAACACAAACAAACAAATTTCACCTGCTTTTACAACGCCCAAACTATGGTAAATGTGCATGCAGGTTAAATCGAATTTAGCGAAAGCTTTTTCGCGAATGGTATGCAAAGCTTCATTTGCCATATCAGTATAAGCTGAATAATCAATCGCCACGACTGTATTATCGTGAATTACATCGGCACGAACTTGTCCCAAAAAAATATTGTGCGCCCCAATTGTATGTTTCGATTGGTGTTTCGCAATCGACTCGGCTATAAATTCAGGAGATATCGGCCCTTCTACAAATACATTTTTACTCATTTTTTATGTTTTTTTTTGCCACAGATTATATGGATTAAAATGATTTTTTCTTTTGCCACGAATTACACTAATTTTCACTAATTAAAATCTGTAGTAAAGAGAATTAACCTCAATATTGTCATTTCGACGAAGGAGAAATCTTCGCAAGAAACTCCGCAGTAATTCGCTTATCTTTATCGAGCTACTTACGAAGATTTCTCCTTCGTCGAAATGACAAACTATAACGAACATTTTAAAGTTTGTGGCTATATTTTTATTTCTTCTTTCAATAAATCTTTCATTGCTAAAACTCCGCCAGCAATACTTTTTATATTTTTAAATTGATACTTTTGAAGCAATTCAACTGCAATTTTACTTCTAATTCCGGATTGACAGAAAACATAAATTGTTTGGTTTTTATCCAGTTTTTCAATTTCACTTTCTAAATGCGGCAACGAAATCTGGATTTGATTTTTTAAATTGATTTTTGGAAGTTCCTCTTCATTTCTAACATCCAAAAATAGAACCTCATCATTATTTATTTCATCCAAAATCGATTCAAAATTGACTTCTTCAACTTCAGATTTATAGTATTTTTCTTCGAATGATTCTCTGCTTATTGACTTAAAATCACTTTTATCAAAATCATATTTTTGCTGTTCGTTATTGAGAATATTATAAACTAATATTTTACCGCTTAAAACTTCTCCAATTCCGAGAATCATTTTCAGAACTTCATTTGCCTGAAGCATTCCGATAATTCCAACCGAAATTCCGATTACTCCGGCATCTTCGCAGTTTAAAGCGTTATTGTTTTCATCTGGATACAAACATCTGTATGTTGGTCCGTTTTGATAATTGAAAACTGAAACTTGTCCTTGAAATCTAAAAATTGATCCGTAAACCATTGGTTTATTGGTTAACAGACAAGCATCGTTTATTAAATATTTAATTGAAATATTATCTGTTGCGTCAACAATAATATCATAGTTTTGAAATAACGAAATGGCGTTTTTACCTGATAATTTCTCTGCAAAAGCGTTGACTTTTACCAGCGGATTCAATTCTGATATCATCAGTTTCGCTTCTTCAGCTTTGGATTTTCCAACAGCCGAACTTTTGTAAATCACCTGACGATGTAAATTCGAAATCTCAATATCATCATCATCTACAATCCCAATTTCGCCAACTCCGGCAGCTGCTAAATAAGGCAGAATCGCCGCTCCCAAACCTCCGGCACCAATAACCAAAACTTTCGCTTTCGATAATTTGTACTGACCATCCTCTCCTATTTCAGGAAGAATTATTTGTCGGTTATATCGGTTTGATGCACTCATAAATTAATTTTTATCCTCCGGCAAACGGCGGTAATAAAGCCACAATATCACTTGTTTGTAAATTATAAGCAGCTGCTTTTGAAACTATTTTTTGATTTACTGCTACGCTGAAAGAAAGCGATTCAAATTGGTATTTTTCGTTTAAATCATACAATAATTTTTGCAAAGACAATTCTTCGGAAAAAGATAATTTTTCGAATTCACATTTTGTCTTTTCAGCGACAGCTCCAAAATATTTAATCTCGATCATTTTTATAAATTTAAATTCTGAAAAATGAATTCATCTTCAAAATGTTCCTGAAAATAGGAAATCCAGCTTGAAGTATTTCTAACCACTTCGCCAATCACAATAATAGCGGGCGATGATATGTTTTTTTCAGCAACCAATTTAGTGATTGTATTGATAGTTCCAATCACTTTTTGTTCTGAATTTTTTGTTCCGTTTTGAATAATTGCGATTGGTAAATCGTCATTTCTGTTTTCCTGATAAATCGAAATTATTTCGTTCAATTTATGCATTCCCATCAAAATAACCACCGTCGCCGCCGATTTTGAAGCTAAAAGAACATCTTTTGATAATTTATGATCTGAAGTTGTTCCAGTAATTACCCAAAAACTTTCGGCTACTTTACGCTGCGTCAAACTAATTCCAACGGAAGCAGGAACGCCCAAAGCAGATGAAATTCCGGGAACAATAGCGGTTTCAATTCCAAATTCTTCTGCGAACTCGATCTCTTCACTTCCTCTTCCAAAAACAAACGGATCTCCGCCTTTTAAACGCACTACATGTCCGTGACTTTTAGCCATTGAAACAATCAAATCGTTAATCTGGTCCTGCGTATAAGCGTGACAGCCTAAACGTTTTCCAACAAAAACAATTTCTGCATTTGATGCATATTTTAATAATTCTTCATTTACCAAAGCATCATACAAAACTACATCGGCACTTTTTAAAGCTTTTATCGCTTTTATCGTAATCAGCTCAACGTCGCCCGGACCTGCGCCCACAATCGTTAATTTTGGTGTTTTAAAGTTTTGCATAATCTTTAACTTAAATTGATATTCAGATCATTTAATTCGTCGGCCGAATTAATATTCGTCAAAGGAAAGTTTTCACTTTCTTCTATATTCAAAATTTGATGCGGCACTTTTGCCAATAAATCCATCATTTTTAATTCATCTGAATCAATCGCACTTTTAATAATCGGAACAATCTTTTTTGAATAAATCCCAATTAACGGATGCGTTTTACTTTCGGAAGCAAAAACGGTAATTCCGGCTTCTTCTGTATGTTTTGAAATTAATTCCTGTAATAATTCAGTAGAAATCAACGGAATATCACAGCTTAAAATCAAATTAAATTCGGTATCAGAATGGGATAAGGCGGTATAAATTCCGCCTAAGGGTCCTTTATCTGAAATAATATCGGGTATTTTTTCATACGGCAGATAATCGTATTCTTTTGATGCCGTAATTAGTTTTATTTGTTCTGTAATAGGCAAAATTGCCTTAATTATATGTTCTATAAATGGTTTTTCCTGAAACAGCACTAATCCTTTTTCAGACTGCATTCTAGAGCTTTTTCCTCCGCAAAGAATAAATGTTGTTAGTGTTTCCATATCTTTTTTGTTTCAGATTTTCTTTTATCTATTCTGCCACAGATTTCACAGATTAGACGGATTATTTTTAAAATGCTTTGTCTTGATTCTTTTGCCACGAATTACACAAATTTTCACGAATTAATTTTTTGATTTTGCGAATAAAAATTTGTGCTAATTCGTGCAATTCGTGGCAAATAAAAATCCTTTTAAATCTGTGAAATCTGTGGCAAAAACTCTGCAAACAGAAATTTCAGACTTTCATTTTTTATATTTCAAGGAAAAATCAATTTGACGCTTGCAATCAAAATTACTGTTCCTAAAACCATTTTTAATGTTCTGTTAGAGAAAGAACCGCTTCCGTAAAATCCGCCTAACATTCCTCCTATCACTGCAATTGGAACCAAATAAAAACTTTCCATCGGGATTGTTTTTCCTCCTAAAAAGAATCCTAACATTCCGGCAGTTGAATTCACAAAAATGAATAAACTCGAAACTGCAGCCGATTCTTTTACTGATGCCCATCCTAAAAACAATAAAATCGGACTCAGGATAATTCCACCGCCAATTCCTAACATTCCTGATAATAAACCTATTGCAAAACCAATTAGCAATGCAATTGGAAGATTGATTTTTACTTCTTCTTTTTCTTTAAAATTAAATACGCCAAACAATCTCAATGCTGCAAAAACCAATACTATTCCTAAAATTATTTTATAAATCGCATTATCTAAAGTTATAAATCCGCCGATAAATGCTGCCGGAATTGAGGCAATCGCAAACGGATAAAAGAGCTTTGGTTTGAAATAATTCTTTCTATAATAAAACAAAAACGAAATACTCGAAACAAACAAATTCAACAACAAAGCCGAAGGTTTCATAATCGAAATTGGAAAAGCAAAAATGCTCATCAAAGCCAAATATCCCGATGCGCCGCCGTGACCAACGCTTGAATATAAAAATGCAATAACGATTAATGTAAAACTGAATAGTAAAATGTTTTCAGAACTTAATAGGTTCATTGGTTTTTTGTTTGTTTTGTTTCAGGTTTAATGTTTCAAGTTGCCAAGCTATATGTTTTATATTACACACTGCTTTTCATTCTTACTACTAAAAATCTATTTTCTATACTCTTTATTCTATTTTCTTATTCTAAAAATCTACAATCTGAATTCTAAAATCTAAAATCCTCTCAATCTATCGGCAATAATGTAACTAATTGGCCTTTTTTATATTCCTGAATATCTTCCGGGACAATAAGTAAACTGTTGGCTACGGCAAATGTATTAAGCATTGCGGAACTTTGTCCGTCGAGAACGGTAACTTTTGTTTCGTCGTATTTGGCTTTTAAGAATAATGTTTTTCCTGTATTGTTCTTAATATCCGAATTTAATTTTCGAACTACTTTTGTTTTATGAATTTCCGAAAATCCTAATTTGTTTTTAATTGCGGGCGAAACGTAAATGTAAAAATTCGTCAGCGATGAAGCTGGGTTTCCGGGTAAAGCGAAAACTAAGGTTTCATTTTTTGAACCAAAAAACATTGGTTTTCCAGGTCTTTGATTGATTTTATAAAACAATTCCTGAACGCCGTTTTGCAATAAAGCTTCTTTTACAAAATCATAATCGCCAACTGAAATTCCGCCGGAAATTAAAACAACATCGTATTTTTTCAGAATGCTTTTAAGCGCTTTTTTTGTCGCTTTCAAATTATCTTTTACTCTGTAAACTTTTGTTTTTTTGATTCCGATAGTTTCCAGCGCTGCTTCCAGCATAAATGAATTACTTTCGAAAATTTTTCCTTTTTTAAGCTTTTTTCCCGGTTGAACTAATTCGTTTCCGGTTACTAAAATGGCTACTTTGGGCTTTTTGTAAACCTCAACTTCTGTGATTCCTAAACAAGCCAGAAATCCAATTGCTGCGGGAGTGATTAAAGTATTGGCTTCAAAAACTACAGCATCTTTCGTAATTTGTTCTCCTTTTGGGCGAACGTTTGAAAGTTTCTCAGGCATTGTGGCAATCAAAATAGAATTTTTATTTGCCATTACATGTTCCTGCATCACTACAGTATCTGCGTTATCAGGGACAAATGCGCCTGTAAATATTCGAATTGCTTCATTTGCTTTTAATTTTACATTTGAATGATCTCCAGCCTGTGAAGTCCCAACAATATCATATTGATGTTTGATGCTGTGCGTAAAGGCATATCCGTCCATAGCCGACTGGCGAAATGGCGGCATGTCGATTGGCGAAATTACTTTTTCTGCCAAAACATATCCTAACGCTTTGCTAACCGGAATTAGCTTTGTGGACATTTTATTGCTGTTCGCCTCAATAATCGCTATAGCATCTTCTACTTTAATCATTCGTGTTATTTTTATAAGCAAAAAATACTTATTACAAATATAAGTATTTTTACTTAGTTAAATCAATTAAGTACCTAAATTTTTTAAAAATATAAATTTAGCTTAATTCTTTTAAATACCGAGCGAAAAAATCAAATAGCTTTTAAAGTTGAAGTGTTTGATTTACTTTCTTTTAAAATTACCTTTAGGAAGATAATATAACCACGCAAAACCAATAAAAAATAGTATTGCAGAAGCTATAAAGGCTGGAATTAATATTTCCTTGTTATTTTCTAATGCATTATTTAAGGACGCATATAAAAGCCAGATTTGAATGCTGACGTTTAAAATCAGAATAAAAATAAGTGTCGAAAGTATATTGTTCAGCTTATTAGGGTTAGCGCGATTCTGGCTTCGTCTAAAAGTACTCATATCTATAAATTTAAATTATACAATCTAACTGTCTTTTTTATCTATCATTCTTTTTTATCTATCATTGCTTTTACAAAAACAGCATTTTCTTTAAATATCAATTCTAACTGTGGTAAAGCTCTTGGTGGCGGACCTGCAATTACATCTCCTGTCATGGCATCAAATGAACCTTCATGGCAAGGACAGTGAATGATTCCGGTTCCGGGTTTGTAAAATACGGAACACGAAAGATGCGTACATTTTTGCTCGTAAGCCCTAAAATCACCGCTTTCTAAGTGAATTAATATATACGGAATTGTACTTCCTTCTAAAACAAAACCACGAGTTCCGCCTACGGGAACATCTTCTTTATTACAGATAAAATGTTCGCCTTGTACTTCTTCTTTTGGTAATAAAAATGCTTTTGCGGTTACGAATCCGCTTCCTACCATTAATCCGCCGGAAACAAAAGTCAGGAATTTAGCAAAATCGCGTCGGCTGACCTGAGTTGATTCCTGTTTTTTTATGGGGAAATCTTTTTTCCAGTTTTGATTTAAATTATCTTCTTTTGACATGATTCTGTTTTAATAAATTCTTAATTCTGTACTGCCTTTTGGCATCATGATATTGACTTTTGTTTTGACTTTTTCCTGTCCAAAAATAAAGTTGTTCACTGGCGTACTATTTGGTCTCATTTCTTCAATTTGTTCTCTTGTTCCGTAAAACAATGCACCGCTTGGGCAAACTGTGGCACACATTGGTTTTTTACCTACGCTGGTTCTGTCGTAACACATCGTGCATTTCATCATCAAATCGTATTCTTCTACTTTTTTAGGTACACCAAAAGGACATGCCATAACGCAGTTTGAACATCCTATACATCTTTCCGTATTAGCAGTATGTACCACACCAAATTCATCTTGTGAAATCGCATCAGCGGGGCAGACATTCGCACAAACCGGATCTTCGCAATGCATACAAACCTGAACTGTTGTCTGGATTGTCGAAGCACGATCTACATAATTTACGCTTATTAAAGTTTGCTGGCCGTTTGTTTCACATTCGGCGCAAGCCATTTCGCAGGCTTTGCAGCCAATGCAGCGCTGCATATCTACAAAAAATTCTTCGTTTGTATTAAAATTGGTCAAATTCATAACTTCATTTTTTTATAGATTAAACACTTGCATACGCTTCAGATTCTTTGGCTGGCGGTGCTATTTTTCCCTGCGGATCTAATAAACAGGCGCAGACTTTAAATTCCGGAATTTTAGAAATTGGATCTAAAGTTCCCGGCGTTAATTGATTGGCAGATTTGTGTCCCGGCCAGTGATACGGTATAAAAACGGTATCTTTTCTAATCGTTTCAACAATATTGGCAGGGAAAGTTCCTTCGCCTCTTCTTGTTGCAACTCTTACTAATTCTCTTTGTTTGATTCCGTATTTCGCTGCTAATTCTGGATGAATTTCTAACATTGGTTCCGGAAATTGATCTACCAGTTTTCCAATTCGGCGTGTTTGAGTTCCGCTTAAATATTGTGAAACGACACGACCTGTTGTTAATGTTATTGGATATTCTTCATCTGTAACTTCGCCAGGAAGTTTATACGGTGCAGGATTAAAATGCGCTTTCCCGTCTGGGGTTTTAAACTTTTTATCTTCCCATAATCTTGGCGTTCCCGGATGATCTTCGGTTGGACAAGGCCAGAAAACGCCCATATTATCTTCTACTTTTTTATACGTAATTCCGAAATAATCTGCTGTCCCGCCTTTTGAAGCGACACGCAATTCATTGAAGATTTGTTCACTATTATCATAATTGAATTTATCTTCTTCTCCCAGTCTTTTGGCAATTTCTAATAAAATTGAAGTATCAGTTCTGGCTTCACCAGGAGGTGTAACCGCTTGTCTGATTCTAATCACTCTTCCTTCTGCAGAAGTTGTTGTTCCTTCTTCTTCTTCCTGTAAAGATCCTGCCAAAACAATATCGGCATGACGCGCCGTTTCATTTAAAAAGAAATCAATACATACGTAAAATTCTAATTTTTCTAAGGCAGAACGCACATAATTATTGTTTGGAAGTGAAACCAGCGGATTGAAACAAATGGAAATTAATCCTTTGATTTCGTCTCTGTGAATGGCCTCTATAATTTCATAAGCCGTAAGTCCTTTTCCGGGTAAATCTTTTTCATCGATTCCCCAAACTTCTGATATGTATTTTCGGTGTTCCGGATTTTCAATATCTCTGTTTCCGGGCAATTGATCGCATTTATGTCCGTGCTCTCTTCCGCCCTGACCATTTCCTTGTCCGGTAATCGTTCCGTAACCACAATATGGTCTTCCAATTCTTCCTGTTGCCAAAACAAGATTAATACAGCCTAAAACATTATCAACACCTTTTGAGTGATGTTCGATTCCTCTTGCATGCAATAAAAAGCTTGTTTTTGCTTTTCCCCATAATTCGGCGGCAGCTTTTATTTTTTCTTTATCAATTCCGGTAACTTCTTCTGCCCATTCTAAAGTATAATCTTTAACGGCATCAATTGTTTCCTGAAATCCTGATGTATAATTATCTATAAAATCATGATCTAACATGTCGTGATCTACCAAATATTTCAGCATTGCGCCATATAAAGCAGAATCTGTTCCGGGTTTTACATCGAGATGAATATCCGCTGTTCTTGCCAACGGAATCATTCTTGGATCAATCACAATTAATTTTGCACCACGATCTCTGGCTTTCCAAATCCAATGTGTTAGCGTTGGGAAGGTTTCACTGATATTGGCTCCGGCTACAATAATAACTTCGGCATATTCTAAGTCCGAATAATTGTTTGAAGCCCGGTCTAAACCAAATGCTTTTTTATTTCCGGCTCCGGCGCTTACCATACACAGCCTTCCGTTATAATCAAGGTTTCTTGTTTTTAAAGCAACACGGGCAAATTTTCCAACTAAATAACTTTTTTCGTTGGTTAATGAAACTCCAGATAACATGGAGAAAGCATGTTTTCCGTATTTTTCCTGAATCCTTTTTATTTCAGAAATGGTTTTATCCATCGCATCATCCCAAGAAACTTTTTCAAAACCTTTTCCTTCTACTCTTTGTATTGGATGCAAAAGTCGGTCTGGGTGATTATTTTGAAGATACCTTTGAACTCCTTTTGGACACAAACGTCCTTCGTTAAACGGAAATTCCATCCACGGTTCAAAACCTACTACTTTATTTTCTTTCACTAATAATTGAATTCCGCATTGCATGCCGCAAAAGCAGCAATGTGTTTTTACCACGTCATCTGGTTCGTCTCTTCCGTCGTAACCATCTACAGGCGCATAGTTTAGATGTGGTCCAAATGCTTCAATTATTTTTTCAGTTGATACGGGTAGTTTTGCCATATTTTTTAGTTTTCAGTTTTCAGTCGCAGTTTTCAGTCTCGGTTTCAGTTTTAATCACTAAACTAATAACTGCGACTGAATACTTTTTTCATATAATTTCCAGTTTTCATCTGTAAACTGAAAACTGCGACTGAACACTTTTTTTATAAATTATCCAAATAAATTTCCGCCTTCTAGTCTGGCTTTTAGGTGTGCTTGTGCCAGGCGTGATCTTTTTCCTTCTGGGCTTAAATCGAGGTGAGAAGTTCCGTCTTCGTGGGTGAAATCAAAACCTAATTCTTTGGTTACGATTTTTAAATCATTGATATGAAGCTGGGTTGCAAATTCTTCTCCGGTATGCGGACAAACTGCCATTCCTTTTTTTATTCCTTCTTGTTTATAGATGTGTGCTCCAATTTGCGCCGGACGCTGGATGATATGAAAGAATTTCCCAAACGGAATCCAGATCAAAAACATGATTACCGTTACAGCATGAATTACGGCTAAGAAATCATATGCAAAACCTTTCATGAACTGATAGGAATATGTTAGACATAATCCGGTAACTGAAATAGCTATTAATAGAATTAAGGGCAACAAATCACCTTCAAAAGTTTGGGTCGCGATTAATCCGGGATTGGTTAATCTTCTTCTTAAATAATAAACAGAACCAATTATAACTAACCACGATGACCAGTTTAAGGCATGAAAAATCAGGAAAGCCAGAAATGAATTTATCTGAAAATCCATCATTTTAAATCCGAAGAAATGTGCTTCGTAAATGGAAATTGAATTTGGTGCGAGCGTAAAGTGAATCCATCCAAATGTAAGCGGAATTGTGATGGCAAAAGCCGATAAACATCCTATTGCAATACAAAAATGGGCAAACCAACGCCATTTGCTTCTTGGATAAATAAATTTTTGTACGACAATATTTTGTACGGATTCTTTTCCCAGAAACCATAAATGAGAAATTATTTTTCCGGTAAAAAGAAATTTTAGGCTTCTTTTAAAATACATCCATGTTGGAGGTCTTTGCAGCCAAACAGTGTATCGATAAACGATTCCGAAGAAGGCAAAAACAGTTCCGAATAAATAAGTGACTAATGCTGCATCAAAATTTTGTAATTGTCTTGATCCGTAAAACACTAGCACAATTGTAAGTATAGAAACTAGTGTCGCAACAAGTAAGGCTTTGGTATTAAATGTTTTATCTTTCATCCTTAATTTTTAATTTAATGATTACTTCTTAACTTGGTTTCTCACAATTTTTACGATTGTAGAACCACCAATTGATACCTGTAGCTAATATAGTGAAAAAACAAACACCTATAAAGAACTGATTTACAGTTCCATTAGCAGAAATATTATTCCCTATTAATTTAGAAAAGATAAAAGGTCCAAAAGCAGCTATTGCAGCTGTCCAGCCAATAACTCCGGCTGCCTGACGCGGATTTTCTTTAAATATGATTGGATATTGTCTAAAAGTACCTGCATTGCCAATTCCCGTAAAAAAGAACATCACTAAAATAACTGTAACAAAAAGCGGAAATTGATCCATACTTGTTGGTGCTACCAATCCTTGTGTTACCAATATAATGGCTCCACACAAAATCCCTAAACCTGTAATGGTTGTTAAGATTGCTCCTCCTACTTTATCAGCTACAAATCCAAAAGCAATTCGACTTGCAGAACCTAATAATGGGCCATAGAACGCATACACTAAAGGATCTGGTGCATTGGGAAAATCTCCGTATAAAAATTTAATCATTAATGGAAAAGCCGCAGATAAACCTGCAAAAGTTCCAAAAGTCATTAAGTAAGTAATCGTACAATACCAGGTATGTTTATTTGAAAAAATGTCCATTTGTTCTTTTACAGAGGCCATCATTGGAATACTTTTTAAATAAAACCAGCTTAAAATTGCCATGATTAGTAAAAATGGAACGTACCAAAATGCTGCAGACTGTAAGTAGATCTCTGATTTTTTAACGGCTGTATTTTCAGGATTAATGTTGTCTAAGATTTTTTCGGCTAATTTTGGATTTGCATTTGCAATCGCTTTTGCTTTTGCTTTTACTGGTAATGCATTAAAAATAATAACGTTATCAGTAGAGTTTACCGCAGCACTTACAGAATCAATTACGTTTTTCTTTACGTTAGAAAGTATTTTAGTCTGAACTTCTGCATCAAATGTTGCAAAAACTTCTTTTTGTTTTTCCAGACTGGATGTTTGTAAAAGGGTTAATGTTTCTTTAGGATCAACGCTTGTAAAACCAGATGCAGCACCATAAATACCAACACTAATTATAAGAGGCGTTACAAATTGCGCGATCGAAACTCCAAAATTTCCTATTCCTGCCTGAATTCCTAATGCGGTTCCTTTTAATCTTTGAGGAAAAAATAAACTTGTACTTGGCATATAAGATGAAAAATCTCCTCCGCCAAAACCTGTGGTAAAAGCCAAAACTGCAAAAACCCAAAATGGTGTATTTACATTCATAATGGCAAAACCAATCCCTATAACTGGAATTAATTTAATTAATGTTGCAAAAGATACAATATGTCGTGTCCCGAAAATGGGTAATAAAAAAGTATGAATAATTCGTAATAATCCCGCCGCTAATCCCGGAATTGCTGTTAACCAGAAAAGCTGATCTTTAGAAAAACTGAATCCTAAGCCGGGTAGTTTAACCGCGATTACGCTCATCATAAACCAAGAGGCAAATGATAATATTAATGTTAATGTTGTTATTGTTAATGTTCTCCATGCAATTTTACTTCCGCCAGAGTTCCAAAACGCTTCATCTTCCGGTTCCCATTTGTCTAACCAAGTTTTCATATATCTATTGTTTAATTTTTATTTTTTAATGATTACTTTCTATATCTCTTGTAAAGTTTGGCAGTTTAGTTCGTGTTGCATTTATAATTGTTCGATGCATCCACAATAAACAAAGCACAGAAACTACAAAAATGAATATCCAAGAGCTGGTCCAAAGTCCTGTATAGTTTAATAAATAACCAAAGATTATAGGACCGACAAATCCGCCTAAACCTCCTATTAATCCAACCATGCCGCCCACAACTCCTACTTCATTTGGGAAATACTCCGGAATGTGTTTATAAACAGCCGCTTTTCCAATTCCCCATGAAATTCCTATTAGAATTACCAGAACCAGATATACCCACAGATTTGCACTGAATTTAATTTGAGTTATTCCCTGTGCTAACAATTCTTTCTTTTTAACTTCTTGATTTTGTTTGACAATAATTTCCTGCCAAGAGCTTTTTTCGGGAAAAATTGATGTTTCGCTATGCTGGAATATTTCTTTTTTATTTATGGAATGTATTTTTTCGCCAACCATAATTTTATCAGCCGAAACTTCTGTTACAATTCCATTATTCATTGCCAAAACGCCAGGACCTGCGGTGTAAATTTCCATTTTTGGAAACATTAATAAAAAGCTGATTACGATTGATGAGCCTAAAACCCAATACATTACTTTTCTGGCTCCAAATTTATCTGAGAGATATCCGCCAAAAGCTCTGATTACACCAGATGGTAAACTGAACATTGTAGCAAACAAACCGCCCATTACTAAGGTTGTATGATATACATTCATGAAATTAGGAAGAAGCCATTGTGAGTATGCCACGAAGAAACCAAATACTAAAAAGTAATAAGCTCCAAAACGCCAGACACGGACATTTTTGAGCGGAGAGATTAATTGTGTTATTGTTTTTGAAACTGTTGGGTTCTTTTTATTTTTAGCAAAAACAATAAAAAGAAACCCTATGATAACAAGTGTAACGGCGTAAATAACAGGAAGCAGTTTCCAACCGTTTATTGGATCTTTTTCGGATAAATGATTTAACAAAGTTGGTGCAATAAAAGTAGTAATTGCTGCGCCTGCATTTCCCATTCCGAAAATTCCCAAGGCTCTTCCCTGCCATTCTTTTGGATACCAAATTGATGTATATCCAATACCGACTGCAAAGCTTGTTCCAACTAATCCGAAGAAAAAACTTAAAACAGCAAAACTCCAGAACGAATTTGCAAAAGGCAGTAAAAAAAGTGGTACGGAACATAATAAAAGCAATATAGAAAATACAATTTTACCTCCATATTTATCTGTCAAGATACCTATTGGAAGTCTGAAAATCGAGCCCGAAAGAATTGGAATTCCTAATAACCATCCTGTTTCTACAACAGTAAAATTAAATATTCCTTTGTCTGCTAAATACGTAATTAAAACACCATTTAGCGTCCAGCAGGCAAAACATATTGTAAAGGCCAGTGTATTTAGAAATAGAATTCTGTGAGATTGAGAAAGATTACTCATATAAAAAATTTAAAATAGTATTAAACTAAATATGCTTCAGTAAAACGACAAAATTAAAATCTTCAAAACTGACAAAAAATGACATATATCATATTAAAGACCAATAAGTCCTCAATACAACAATCACAATAAAATATTATTAATTAGGTAGTTATAAAAATATATAAATAATATTTTTATCAAATAAAGGCTTATAGCTGAAATTTTATTTGTAAGAATTATGTTTTTAATTCTTTAAGGGGTGGTCTTTCTTTTTTTCTCTGTATAAATAGCCAAGAAATTAGGTTCTAAACTTCAAATACAAAATTGATTCTCTAAAATTATAAAAAATACAAACTAATATGTTAATTATTAATATTTTACATATTAATTTTTATTAAAAAAATTGCTAAACAAATTTGATAACCATAATTGGGAATTTTATTTTAATAAGTGAAATTTTTTTGCTGTATCAACTAAAATTTCCACATGCAGACGTTTTTTAATCTTTTTCAGGTCTTTTTATGTCCGATTTTTAATTTGCTAAGGATTTAAAAACGAGTAAATTAAATGTAAAATACTACATTTTTAAGTCTTCTAAAAAAATAATTTAACATATTTAAAAGCCTACAAACCTAATTTAAATAATTGAAAATCAATAATTTAATTAAATTTAAAAGTTTTAATAAAAAAAATATTTTATGCTTTTCTAAAAAAAGTTTACTAAACTTTTGGTTTTTATTATATTAAAATTAACTTTGTCTATAGGATTAGTAGAGTTATAAAATAATATTCGAAACCAAAAAAGCTATATTTTGAAAACAACCGAAAGCATATCGTATTATATTCTTCCAAAAAATGATACTTATAACAATTGTTGTTATATGTGCTTCTGTTGTTAATTACCAACGCAATCCGTTCGTTATTAGATTAAATTCTAAATCTAAAAAACGAAATTTCAATTTCACCACCAGATTACTTTTATTGAAAATACAATCATCTAATTGATGCATAACTGCAGCAAAAGGATTTTTGAATATACCTATATTTTAAAAGAAAACAATTAACCAACTAAAAAATAACTAAAATGAAAACAATGCAAACCTGCTGCTGTAAATAAAAAAAGCCATTTCTGCGGCAACAGAAATGGCGAGGCTTAAAGAACATTTATCACTAAATCAAGGAAACAATCAGAGTGCTGAAAATTCAGCTCTCAGGGCGCCTTGTTAATTACTTAAACCATTACAAAGAAATGAAAAAAAATATAAACCTCATTTTATGGGTTACAATTTTGTTAACATCCCTGCAATTTCAGGCACAAAATACAACACCGCTTATTCAATCTAAACTCGACGGAACGGTAGTCGATGATATTACAAATCAGCCAATTATAGGCGCATCAGTAACAATTAAAGGTACAACTCACGGTGTACAGACAGATGCTGAGGGAAAATTTTATTTTCAAACGGGTCAGAAATTTCCTTACACCTTAATCATAAGTTACATAGGATATAAGAAATTAGAATTTATAGTAGAGAAAAATCCGGTTACGATTCATTTAAAGGAAGAAAGACAAGAACTGGACGAATTAGTTGTTGTGGGTTACGGAACTCAAAAGAGAAAAGACATTACGGGTTCTGTAGCTTCTGTTCCAAAAGCTAACTTATCCCAGGTAACTTCATCGGCAGATAACTTATTACGAGGCGCTGTTGCCGGTGTGGTAGTTACGCAAAGTTCGGGTCGTCCGGGTGCCTCTTCAAGTGTACGTATACGTGGCGGAAACTCAATCACAGCGGGTAACGAGCCTTTATATGTAGTAGACGGAATTTTAATTTACAATGACAATAATAACAGTTCTGCCGGAATATCTAATGCCGGAGCAAGTTTAAATGTTTTGTCTACTATAAATCCTGCTGATATTGAATCTATTGAAGTATTAAAAGATGCCTCTGCAACTGCAATTTACGGTTCTCGTGGTGCAAATGGAGTTGTTATTATTACAACTAAAAAAGGAACAAAAGGACAGGATAATATTTCTTACCAAGGTTATTTTGGGTTTCAAAATGTTTCAAAAAGACTTCACATAATGAATGCCAGCCAATGGGCAAGTTTACGAAATGATGTTCAGGCAAGTATTGGTCAGGCTCCATCTTTTTCTGCAGCGCAGATCGAAGCTTTTAAAACTTCTGGAAGTTACGACTGGCAGGATGCAGCATTTAGAACTGCGGCTCCGGTTCAAAATCATCAATTATCATTTTCAGGCGGAGACGAAAGATCAAGATATGCCGTTTCTGCAGGATATTTTGATCAGGAAGGTACTGTTCTGGGATCTGATTTTAGACGCATCTCTCTTCGCATCAATTACGAAAGAAACTATTCTCAAAATTTTAAATTTGGTATTAATGCCAATTACAGCAACTCACTTTCTAATGGTATAGCTAATAACGGAAGCGGAGGAAGAAATCCAAACCCTTTAGTTAGTGTTTTATTGACTGCTCCTGTAGTGCCAATTAGAAATGAAAATGGAAGTTATAATGTAACTAACAATCCATATGCAACTTCTGTAAACGGTTATATTCCAAACCCTATTAATGATTTGGAAAATACAATTAACGAAACTAAAATCAATAGAATCCTAACCAGCTTATTTGGTGAATATAAAATCACTAAAAAACTGACTGCTAAAGTTGCTGTAAGCGGTGACGTAATCAATACAAAACAAAACTATTATGCGCCTGCAAATACTTCAAATGGTGCAGGAACAAAAGGTTCAGCAGCTGTTGGAGACAGATTGGTAAGTTCTGTATTAAATGAAAACACTTTAAATTATAATACCAACTTCGGTGAAAACCATAAATTCTCAGCTTTAGGAGGTTATACACTTCAATATACCCAAGGTGAAGTCGTTACAGCTGGAGCTAATACATTTGTAAATGATGCCAATACGTATAATGCACTTCAGGATGGTGTTGCGGTAAAACCTGGCAGTGATGCTTTTGAAAGTGTTTTAAAATCATGGCTGGCGAGAGTTAACTATTCTTATAAAGGAAAATACAACTTTACACTTTCTGCACGTGCGGATGGATCTTCAAGATTTGGTTCTGAATCACTTTGGGGTTATTTCCCTTCAGCAGGTTTCTCCTGGAATATTACCGATGAAGAATTTGCAAACAACATTAAAGGTGTAACAGAAGCTAAACTTAGACTTACAGCCGGAACAACAGGAAATCAGGAGATTGGAAACTATTTAGCTTTAGCTCAAATGGGTTCTGTAAACTATTCTTTTGGCGGAACATTATACACTGGACTTGCTCCTACCCGATTGGCAAATCCGGATTTGAAATGGGAAAAAACAACGCAGTATAATGTTGGTTTGGATTTATCATTATTAGAAAGAAAAATCAATTTTGTTTTTGATGTGTATTACAAAAAAACAAACGATTTGTTAATCAGCGTTCCGGTGCCTTTAACTTCAGGATATGCAAGTGTACTTCAAAATATTGGAGGTGTTGAAAATAAAGGTATCGAGATTGGTTTAACAACTGAAAACCTTAAAACAGAAAATTTCTCTTGGAATTCAAATGTAGTTTTCTCTGCTAACAGAAATAAGGTTGTAGCTATAGGAAACGGAGTAAATCAGTTTTTCCCTGTAGTACCAAACGGTTCTTTATTACAGCAGCAGCCGGTTACGGTAAAAGTGGGATTACCATTAGGAACTTTTTGGGGATACAGAACAAATGGAATTTTCCAGACTCAGGAAGAAGTTAATACACAGCCAAAAATCAACAGTTTAGCGAACACAAAAGTGGGGGACAGAAAATATGTTGACACAAACGGAGACGGTGTAATTACTGCTCTTGACAAAGGAAATTTAGGTTCATCTCAGCCAAAATTTGTTGGAAGTTTCAGTAACACGATTTCTTATAATGATTTTGATTTGAACTTTTCTTTCCAGGGTTCTTATGGCGCGAAAATCTTCAACGCTTTAAACCAGCAGTTAGAAATTTCTACTCTTGGAACAAATGCTAATGTTACGTTAGAAGATCGTTGGACACCAACAAATCCAAGTAACGAAATTCCGAGAGCAACAAGTTCACCGTTAGGAATTGTTTCTGAGCGTTATGTTGAAGATGCTTCTTTCTTGCGATTAAAACTAATCACGCTTGGTTATACATTACCTAAAAGTACCTCTAAAAAACTGGGAGCAAAAAGCGTAAAATTCTATGTTTCTGCAGAAAACCTTGTTACATGGACAAAATACACTGGTTATGATCCAGAGGTAAGTTCATACGAACAAAACAACTTATATCCGGGAATTGATTTTGGTTCTTATCCAAACTCAAAAACATTCATCTCGGGCTTGAACGTAACTTTCTAAGTAAAAAAATATATCAAAATGAAAAAGATTATAATAACATTCCTTTTAAGTGCCGGACTATTTGTATCGTGCACGGACCTGGAGGTAACACCAACCTCTTTTGTAACCGAAGATAAATACTTTATAACCCAAGATGACGCCGTTGCGAGTGTAACTGCAGTTTATGCTTCTTTAAGCCTTGATCCGGGAGAGCAGAGTTTATTCGGAAGAAACCTTTATTTCCTTACAGATATGGGTTCTGATTATGCTGCAGCCGGAGTTTCTGCAACAAACCCACAAGTTAGAGCGATGAGCAGTTTAACGCATGATGCAACAAATGACCGTGTACAAGTGGCTTGGAGACAAATTTATGCGGGAATCAACAGAGCGAATGTTTCCATTGATAATATCCCAAAAGTATCTGGTTCTGAAGTTGTAAAAACAAGATTAATTAATGAAGCTAAATTTATCCGCGGATTACTTTATTTTCAGGCTGTTCGTATTTGGGGCGGAGTTCCAATTGTTTTACACGAACCAACTTCTATTCAGTTAGAAAGTTTAAAATCAAGAAGAGAAACTGTAGATAATGTGTATGCTCAAATTATTTCAGATCTAACCGCTGCCGAAAGTTTACCTGCAGCTTATTCTGCTGCAGATGCCGGACGTGCTACTTCTGGAGCTGCAAAAGCTATTTTGGCAAAAGTGTACTTAACTAGAAAAGATTGGCCAAATGCTATTTTAAAAGCAAGAGAAGTAATTAACGGCGGATACGGTTATGCTTTGTTCGAAAACTTTCAGGACATTTTTACGAAAACAAAAAAGAATGGAAAAGAACATATTTTCTCTGTTCAGTTTGAGCCAAACCAAGCCGGAAACGGATCTAGCGGAAGCACATTTCAATCAACTTCATTTACCGGATTTACAGCAACTGAACCTGCAGATATTATTTCAGATGTAGCCTTGTTTTATGATATTTATCAACCTGGAGATACTCGTAGAGATGTAAGTTATGCTAAACAATTACTTAATCCAACAACCGGAACGCTGTATACTTTTCCTAAACCTATTTTCAAAAAATATTTGGATTTAACCAATTTAGCAACTCCAGGAAACGTAGCTATCAACTTCCCTTTAATTCGTTATGCAGACATCTTATTATCATTGGCGGAAGCCATAAATGAGCAAGGTGCACCAACTGCAGAAGCTTATGAATTGCTTAATCAGGTAAGAAGAAGAGCTTACGGAAAACCAATTGCAACACCAGATGCAACTGTAGATTTAGTTGGATTAAACCAAACCACTTTTAGAGCTGCCATTCAGGAAGAACGCAAAAAAGAATTTGTTCAGGAAGGACAACGCTGGTTTGACCTAGTTCGTTGGGGAACTTTGGTTACTGAAGTTAAAAAAGTTACGGCTAAAAACTCGGTTTCAGAACGTAATAATTTATATCCAATTCCACAAAGCGAAAGAAATATTGATCCGGTAGGATTGCCACAAAATCCAGGTTATTAATAAAATGATTAAAAAACTGTTCATCCTTGCCCTATTGGTTGTTGCACAATCTCACCTATTTGCACAGAAAAAGCAACCTAACATCATCGTCATTTTGGCGGATGATTTAGGTTTCTCAGATATTGGCGCTTTTGGCTCAGAGATTAAAACATCAAACTTGGATAAACTTGCTAAAAACGGGCTTATTCTAAACCAGTTTTATAATGCAGGTCGCTGCTGTCCTTCGCGGGCTTCATTGCTCACGGGTTTGTATTCCCATCAGGCAGGTGTTGGAGACATGGTTCAGGACAAAGGATTTCCGGCTTATCAGGGATATCTAAACGAACATTGTATCACCATTGGGCAAGCACTTAAACAGGCAGGTTACAGTACAATTGTTTCAGGTAAATGGCACGTTGGTTTAGTGCCATCAGCCTGGGCGGTTAACAGAGGATTTGATGATTCTTTTACTTTACAAAACAACGGGAGCAGTTATTTTAACTCGGAACCTTTATATAATGACGGAAGAAAAGTCACTTTTTTGAAAGGAGATAAAGAAATTATCCGCACAGATACTTCAACTTATCTGACTCAGGAAATTACCAATTTCGCCATTAGTTCTTTAGAAAAACAGCAAAATCAGCAAAAACCTTTTTTTCTGTATGTTGCTTATAATGCTCCGCATTGGCCCATTCAGGCATTGCCGGAAGATATTGCAAAATACAAAGGCAAATATCTGGGAGGTTGGGATAAATTGAGAGCAAGCCGTTTTAAAAAATTAAAAGAACTCGGAATCATTGATGAAAACTGGGACTTATCCAATCGTTTTGAAAAAGTACCGGATTGGGAAAAACTAAGTACCGAAGAAAAAGACAAATGGGATACCCGAATGGCAATTTACGCTGCCATGATAGACAGAATGGACGCCGGAATTGGAGAAATCCTGCAGAAAGTCAAATCGTTGGGAGAAGAAGATAATACGCTTGTTCTCTTTCTTTCGGATAATGGCGGAAGTGCCGATGATGTAAAAAACTGGAATTATGTTACACAAAAAAATGGAACACCAGGATCAGCTGCATCAATTGATAGTTACGAAAGTCCGTGGGGAAATGTGAGCAACACGCCTTTTCAACTATTCAAAAAGAACACGCACGAAGGCGGAATTGCGTCTCCTTTTATAGCTTATTATCCAAAGCATATTAAGGCCGGAACAGTAAGTAACAGAGTAAGTCATGTGATTGATATTTTCCCTACTTGTCTGGAATATGCCCATTTTCAATATCCTGATGTTTTTCAAGGAAAAAGTCTCACACCTTTAGAAGGTCTCAGCTTAAAAAAAGAATTTGAAGGACAGCAATCTGATGCGCATGTAGCTTTGTTTTGGGAACATGAAGGCAGCAAAGCAATAAGAAAAGGCAACTGGAAAGCAGTAGCCGAAAACAATCAGCCTTGGGAATTGTACAATCTTGCTACAGACCGAACAGAAACAAAAAACGTGGCAAAATTAGAACCGAAAATACTCCAAACCCTAATTGAGGTACATCAAAAATGGGCAGTAAAAGTAGGTGTCGAAGATTGGAATAAAATAAAATAACTCGCTGGGTATAATATTTAAACACATAGAAACATAGATTTTATAACTAAAAAAGAATGCAAAAAGAAACACATTTCTTTCACATAGTTAAACTCTGTGTATTTAACTAAGTGAAACGCCTTTTTTTGAGAGGACAGAAGCTATGTTTCTATGTGTTAAACAATTAACATCAACGAGTCAAAATAGCAGAGTTAAACAGTGATTACGAATTAAATAACTAAAAATTTAATCTAATGAAAAAGTTTAAAAATAACATTGCAATCAAAAGTCCGCAAAAAGGGCTTTTGATTACTGCATTGCTTCTTGCACAATTAAGTTTTACGCAAACAAAACCAGAAGAATTTAAAGGAGTTATTGGCAAAACCTTAGCCGAATCTAAAGAATATTGGCCGGAACCGGTTACACCTCCTAAAGGTGCCCCAAATGTCGTTTGGATTATTCTGGACGATGTAGGTTATGGCGCTTCAAGTGCTTTTGGAGGTCAAATCGAAACTCCGGTTTTAGAAAGTTTAGCCAACAACGGATTACGATATACCAATTTTCATACAACGGCAATTTGTGCTCCTACCCGCTCTGCTTTGTTGACCGGAAGTAATTCGCATAAAGTACACGTTGGAGGATTTTCTCATACGATTATGTCGGCAGGATTTCCAGGTTGGGACGGAAGATTACCCTCTAAAAACGGAACCGTTGCCGAAATTTTACGTGATAAAGGATACAATACTTTTGGCGTAGGTAAATATGGGATAACGCCTGACGAAGAAGCAACAGATGCCGGACCGTTTGATCACTGGCCAACCGGAAAAGGGTTTGAACATTTCTACGGCTTTTTAGGTTCAGCTACAGATCAGTACAAACCTGATTTAATTGAAGATCAAGCTCATATTACGCCTGACGGAAGACATCTTAGCGAACAAATAACCGATAAAGCAATTAGTTATATTCAGAAACAACAAAAAGCAGCGCCGGGAAAACCATTCTTTTTATACTATTCTCCCGCAGCCGTTCACGCACCTCATCAGGTAGCTCAAAAATGGAGCGATCCTTATAAAGGAAAATTTGATGATGGTTGGGACGCTTACCGCGAAAAAACACTAGCCAATCAAAAGAAACTTGGTGTTATTCCTGCTGATGCTGTTTTACCGGAACGCAACTCACTTATTGCAGACTGGAAAAAATTAACGCCGGATCAAAAGAAAGTATATTCAAAATTCATGGAAGTTTATGCCGGATATTTGACGTATACCGATTATGAAATTGGAAGATTGATTACTTATTTAAAAGAAAGCAATCAACTGGAAAATACTGTTGTTTTTGTTTTAATTGGCGATAACGGAGCCAGTAAAGAAGGAACACTTCAAGGAGCTGTAGACAGACAAACCTATGTAAATGGTGATACAGAAGAAAAAGTATTCCAAAATAATTTAAATAGAATTGGCGAAATTGGAACAGCTCAAACCTACACCAATTATCCTTTGGGTTGGGCTCAGGCAACTAATACACCTTTCAAATATTGGAAACAAGATGCCAATTCTGAAGGAGGAACACATAATCCCTTGATTGTTTATTATCCAAAAGGAATCAAAACTCCGGGAATCAGAACGCAATACAGTCACGTAATTGATATTTTACCAACAACTCTTGATATTTTGGGCGTAAAAGCACCGGAATCTATTAGAGAAGTTAAACAAGACACGATTCAGGGATATTCATTTTACAATTCCTTGAATGATGCAAAAGCCGTTTCCTTACATAAAATTCAACATTATTACATCTTTGGATCAAGAGCCATTTATAATGACGGTTGGAAAGCAGCTGCGGCACATCATCCCAATTCAATTGAAGTTAAAGAAGCTTTGAATAATAAAGTAAATCTTCCGCCAAGTGATTTTGACAAAGATGTTTGGGAACTATACAACATCAACGAAGACTTTAACGAAAGAAAAGATTTGGCTAAAAAATACCCTGAAAAAGTAGCCGAACTAAAAAAACTTTTCGATCAGCAAGCTAAGAAAAACAATTTATATCCTTTAATAGACTGGCAGGATGTTTACCTGAGAAAAATACACAAAACGCCGTCTACCGAAGGAAAATCTGCTCAGGAATTATTAACCAAAGCAAACAAGTAAAAAAATTTACTCAAAAACTCTACTAAATCCATAGATAAATAAATATTAAAAAAAGAAATAATGAAAAAATTTGAAATTAACTCAAAAATCAAAAGCTCTGGAAAAGGGCTTTTGATTACGGCATTGCTGGCTGTACAGTTTGGCTTTGCACAAGATACTCAAGAGTTCAAAGGAACAATTGGTAAAACATTAGCCGATTCTAAAGAATATTGGCCAGAGCCTGTAAAAGCGCCAAAAGGTGCACCAAATATTGTCTGGATTTTATTAGATGATGTTGGATTTGGAGCTGCAAGTGCTTTTGGAGGTTTAATCCAAACGCCAACTTTTGAAAATCTGGCTAATAACGGTTTACGTTATACCAACTTTCATACAACAGCAATTTGTGCGCCAACGCGTGCTGCATTATTAACGGGAAGAAATTCTGGAAGAGTGCACGAAAGCGGATTTTCGCACACTATTTTATCGGCTGGTTTTCCAGGCTGGGACGGAAGAATTCCATCTGATAAAGGAACAATTGCAGAGATTTTACGTGAAAACGGATACAACACTTTTGCCGTTGGTAAATACGGTGTAACTCCAGATGAAGATGCTACAGATGCAGGTCCGTTTGACAGATGGCCAACTGGAAAAGGTTTCGATCATTTCTACGGATTCCTTGGTTCTCAAACAGATCAATACAATCCTGATTTAGTGGAAGATCAGGCGCATGTGAAACCAGACGGACGTCACTTAAATGAATTAATTACAGATAAAGCAATCAGCTACATTCAAAAACAACAAAAAGCGGCACCTGGAAAACCATTCTTTTTATACTATGCGCCGGGAGCTGTTCATGCACCTCATCAGGTTGCTGAAAAATGGATCGAGCCTTACAAAGGAAAATTTGACGAAGGTTACGATGTGTACCGTGAAAAAGTATTAGCAAACCAAAAGAAATTAGGTGTTGTTCCTGCGAATGCGGTATTACCAGAGCGTAATGCACTAATTACAGAATGGAAAAAATTAACTCCGGATGAAAAGAAAGTATACGCAAGATTCATGGAAGCTTACGCTGGTTTCCTGACTTATACTGATGCTGAAATTGGAAGAGTGGTTAATTATCTAAAAGAAAGCAACCAGCTTGACAACACTTTAATTTTTGTTGCTATTGGTGATAACGGAGCAAGCAAAGAAGGAACTTTACAAGGAACAATTAACCAAAGTTTATTTTCTCAAGGAAAAACAGAAGCAGAAAATCTTCAAAGTAATTTAAATAATATTGGAGAAATTGGAACTGCAAAAGGTTTAAACACAAACTATCCGTTAGGATGGGCGCAGGCAACAAATGTTCCTTTTAAAAACTGGAAACAAGATGCACATTCTGAAGGTGGAACGCGTAACCCGTTAATTGTTTTTTATCCAAATGGAATTAAAGACAAAGGCGGAATCAGAAATCAATACAGCCACGTAACCGATTTACTGCCAACAACTTTAGAAATTGCAGGAATCAAAGCTCCGGAATATATCAAAGGAATTAAACAAGATATTATTCAGGGATCTTCTTTCCAGGCTTCTTTAGACAATCCAAAAGCAGAATCTTTGCACAAAGTTCAGTATTACTATATCTTCGGAAACAGAGCTATTTATAAAGATGGATGGAAAGCGGCTGCGGCACACTTACCAGATTCATTTGCTGTAAAACAATCATTAGGTAAAAACGAAAAACCAGTTGCAAGCAATTTTGATACTGATGTTTGGGAATTATACAACTTAAACGAAGATTTTAACGAACGTAATAACCTAGCTAAAAAATATCCTGAAAAGTTAGCTGAACTTCAAAAATTATTTGATGAACAGGCAAAAGAAAACAATGTTTACCCATTGATTGACTGGCAGGATGTTTACAACAGAAGAATTCACAATACTGGAGCAGACAAAGGTAAAACGTTACAAGATTTAGTGAAGCAAGTAACTAAACCTGCAGATACTGAAACTGCAAAATAATAATTTTACAACCTGCAAGGTTTTCAAAACCTTGTAGGTTTTTCAATAAAAACAGAAGATTCTAACAAATTAGTGAAAAAATAAAAAATAAAACTCGACTATATCCATAGAATTAGAAGTTAAATTATTTATTTTTACATTAACATATTAAAATTCAAAAAGATATGAAACGAGTAGATTATGAAATCATAGGAAAAAAAATTGTCGTTGGGGCAATTGTATTTTTAGTTCCGCTGGTAATATTAGCCGGAGGATTAGCATTAATTAATCAATTTTTAAAATAAGAAATCATGGCAATAGTTCAAAAAGAAAAACTAACAAGAGATTTAAGTATCAGTTTATTAATTTACAGCTTGCCGGTAGTGGCAATTTTCCTGTATTTTAAATTAACGGGCGGAGCGGTAAGCGAATCGCATATTGCACTTCCTTCATTTTTAGAATTCGCAAAACCAGCATTCGAAAACATCCGCACGTGGGGATTAACCGTTTTCATGGTGGTTTTAGGAATTATAGAATTTGCAGCAGGTCTTTACGATGACGAATGGACAGGCGAAGAACGTAAAGTAGATATCGTTTGTTTCTTAGCTCCAAAATTACTTTTACCTCCTGTAATTGCATTTTTCAGCTTAACAGCTTTACCATATTTATTACCAAATTTAGCTAACACACTTTCATGGGTTCCATTTTGGGGAGGTTTTTTCCTAATCGCAATTGCCGATGATTTAACGCAATACTGGTACCACAGATTACACCATCAAGTTCCGTTTTTATGGCGTTTTCACAGAACACACCACTCTGCTCCATATATGGGAATGGCGATGGCTTCAAGACAAAACTTTATTTACACGGTTTTCTTTTCTCAAATTTATTTGACTGCAACTTTAACCTATTTAGGTTTAGGATTACCGGCTTTATTTGTTTTGGTAATTAAAAGTTTCATCACTTTAGGCGCACATTCAAGCATTGCATGGGACAAACCATTTTACAAATACAGAGTTTTACATCCAATTGCATGGGTTTTAGAAAGATTGATTTCTACTCCGGCAACACACCACGCACACCACGCAGATACAAGCGGTGACGGTGTTGGACACTTTAAAGGAAACTTCGGAAACATGTTTTTCATTTGGGATATGATTTTTGGAACTGGATTAATCACTCGTAAATTCCCGGAATCTTACGGAACAAAATCATACAAACAAGAAGAATGGTACGCACAATTTTTATGGCCAATATTCAAATCTAAAAAAGAAGGAAGTTCTCTTGCCGAAGGTGTATTAGCATTTCCTCTAAAAGCAAAACCTGTAGAAAAAGCAGCAGAAACTGTTGAACAAACTCCGGTTTTAGAACAAGCTTAATCTTAAAAAGCAATAAAAATATAAAGTACGGCAGTGTATTCAAATTAACCTTGAATACGCTGCCAGCTTTTATCAAAACTATACTGTTATGAAAAATAAAATAAATATTATTACACTAATCCTGCTGTTTACAATAGTAGGTTTTTCGCAGAATAAAAGTTCAAATACCGTTTCATTAGATGTTTATTACAGTAAAATTCAGGCTGAAAAAAAACCGCAGATAATTGATGCCCGAGGTGCAGAAGAATTTGCCCTAAACCATATTAACGGCGCAGTAAACTTCAATTTAGAGTCAAAAGATTATGCCGAACAAGTTGCAAAATTAGATAAATCAAGACCTGTTTTCACTTACTCAATTGGAGCAGGAAGAAGCGTTTGGCTGGCAGACGATTTATTAAAAAAAGGCTTCAAAGAAGCCTATAGTTTAGAAGGCGGAATTGCCAACTGGATTGGAAACGGAAAACCTTTTTATGCCAATTCTAAAAGCAAACTGACTTTAGCGGAATACAACAAAATCATTGCTGATAATAAAACTGTTTTGGTTGATATTGGTTCTAAATATTGCGGTGCGTGTATAAAAGTAAAACCAGTTCTGGAAACCATTAGAGCACAATACGGAGAAAATTTAAAAATCGTAGAAATCGAGTTAGAAACCAGCCCGCAAGTAATCGCCGATTTAAAAACGGTAAAGGTCTTCCCTACTTTGATTTTATATCAAAATGGCAAAATCGTTTTCAAAAAAGACGGTTTGGGCGATTTGAAAAATGATGTTGATGTGGCTTTGGCTTCGAAATAAACATACACGTAAATCTTTGCCAAAGTTTAAAACTTTGACAAAGTTCGCTACAATCTTGTCAGGTTGAGCGAAGTCGAATGTCAGGCTGAGCGAAGTCGAAGCCCGCGCTAGAAACTCTACAAAGATTGAATTTTCGTACAAAGGACTTCACATAGCTTGTCATTTCGAGGAACGAGAAATCGCACTAGTAATTCCGTAACGAAACCCACACAGTTTGTCATTTCGACGAAGGAGAAATCTCCACGAGTAACTCCGCAACGAAAATCCAATCTCTGTAGAGTTTCTTGCGAAGATTTCTCCTTCGTCGAAATGACAAAGATTATGAAATATACCCTAATTCAAAAACAAAATATAACCAACCATAATGGCAAACTATAAAAAAATAACCAAAATTATTCTACCCATTTTATTAGTGCTTCTTATCCTCGCAGCATTCTTATTCTGGCCCATAAATACCGACGGAACATTAATTAAAGTAGATGAAAAACTAGCCGAAGGAAAAACAGCATTTCTTTCTCAAAAAGATACAACTTCAGCAAAAAAGCCGAACATTATCATTCTCGTTGCCGATGATTTGGGTAAATATGATATTTCTCTTTACGGAGGAAAATCAACGCCAACACCACAAATTGATTCACTTGCAGCATCTGGAGTAACTTTTACAGATGGATATGTTTCGGCATCGATTTGTTCGCCATCGCGTGCGGGATTATTAACCGGACGCTATCAGGAACGTTTCGGGCATGAATATCAGCCGGGAGATCGTTATCCGAAAAACAATTTAGAATATTATGCTTTTAAATATTTAATCAACACGAGCAGCTGGCGATTAAATGATAAAATTAATTATCCAAACGAAGCTTCGATTGCAACGCAGGGTTTACCAAAATCTGAAATTACCTTTGCTGATTTAGCTAAAAAACAAGGTTATAATACCGCCATTATCGGGAAATGGCATTTGGGTCACAACAAAGGATTTTTTCCTTTAGACAGAGGTTTCGATTATCATTACGGATTTTATCAGGCATTCTCGCTTTATACACCTGAAGATGATAATCCAGATATTATCAATCATCATCATAAAGATTTTACTGATAAAACGATTTGGGGTAATGGCCGCGTTGGAATTGGACAAATTCGCCGTGACACCACTATCATAAAAGATAAAAAATATCTAACGGAAACCTTTGCTGATGAAGCAGAAGCTTTTATCGACAAAAATAAAGACAAACCATTTTTATTATATGTTCCGTTTAATGCGCCGCATACGCCATTTCAGGTTCGTAAAAAATATTACGATCGTTTCCCGAATGTAAAAGACGAAAACAAACGTGTCTATTTTGCAATGATCAGCGCACTTGACGATGCCGTTGGAAGAATTAGGGAAAAAGTTAAAAGAGAAGGTTTAGAAGAAAACACTCTAATATTTTTTATCAGCGACAACGGTGGTGCCGATTATACTTTTGCAACAACAAATGCACCATTAAAAGGCGGGAAATTTTCTCATTTTGAAGGCGGTATAAATGTTCCGTTTGCACTTTCGTGGAAGGGAAAAATCAAGCCGCATACTGTTTATAAAACTCCGGTAAGTTCTTTGGATATTTTTAGCACAATTGCAGCCGTTACAAATTCTGGTTTACCAAAAGACCGTGTTTATGACGGAATTGATTTAGTTGATGTTGTAAACAGCAATAAAGAAGCACACAAACATTTATACTGGCGTTCGGGCGATGCAAAAGCCATCAGAAGCGGTGACTGGAAATTAATCATCAGCGGAAAAACGCATGAAAAATGGTTGTATGATTTATCAAAAGACAAATCTGAAACTACAGATCTGGCCTCAAAAAATCCTGAAAAAGTAAAAGAATTACAAACCGCTTTACAAACTTGGGAAAAAGGTTTAATTAAACCGCTTTGGCCTAATTTGACTTATTATGAATTCGACTTTGGTAAACAAAAATACTTTGTTGATTTATAACAATTACAACAGACCTGCAAGGTTTTGGAAACCTTGCAGGTCTTTCATTTTAAATACTATATTAATAACTAATACCTACAAGGTTTTAAAAACCTTGCAGGAAATCAAAAACAAATGTCAACTCAACCCAAACAATTTAATATACACGAAGACTGGACTGTTGTAATTCTGGGATTTATAATCATCGGGATTTCCCTTTTTATATTTCTTCCCGAAGTTCCTGTTTTCAGCTGGTCAAATACTTCTGATTTATTTACGAAAGTATTTGATTTAGCCAATCTTAAAATCCTTTTAATTCAGTTTTTATATCTCATTTCAATTGGCGCAATTGGAGCTTTTTTAATTGGAAGATCCGTAAAATATTTTCTTTTTACTTTTCCAATCGTTTATCTATTAACATTGATTGCACTTATTCTCGCAGGAAATTCAGCCATAAAATCCATCAATTTAGAAGCCGTAATTTTTAGTTTGATAATTGGTTTAGCCATTGGAAATTTCTTCAAACTTCCGGAATGGTTTCGTTCATCGCTTTCTACAGAAGTCTTTGTAAAAATCGGATTGGTATTATTGGGAACCGGAGTAATTTTTTCAGATATATTAAAGGCAGGTTCATTAGGCTTAATTCAGGCATTGGTTGTTGTGATATCCGTCTGGTATTTCGCCTTTTGGCTTTGCCGAAAATTAAAGGTGGACGACGAATTAACGATGATGATTTCGAGTGCCGTTTCAATCTGCGGCGTTTCAGCAGCCATTGCAACTTCGGGCGCGATAAAAGGTGATTCAAAGAAATTATCATATGTCATTTCGATTGTTTTGGTAACCGCAATTCCCATGATGATTTTCATGCCGATTATTGCCAAATATTTCAATTTCCCTGAAGAAGTAACCGGAGCCTGGCTTGGCGGAAGTATTGACACATCTGGAGCCGTTGTAGCATCTGGAACTTTAGTTGGCGAAACGGCTTTAAAAATCAGCACCATTGTAAAATTTTCTCAAAACGTTTTATTAGGATTAGCCGCTTTTGCCATTTCCGTTTATTGGACGTATTCACATAATACTTCTTCAGAAGCTGTAGAATCAAAACCAACTTTAAAAGTGATTTGGGAACGTTTTCCAAAATTTGTAATTGGTTTTATTGGTGCTTCTTTAATCTTCTCCTTTTTAATTACGCCCGAAACCAGAGACGGCGTAAAAGACAGTTTAAAAAACCTGCAGGGAATTTGGTTTGCATTAGCTTTTACAAGCATAGGTTTAGAAACTAATTTTAAAGATTTATTGAGCAATAACAGCCGTAAGCCGTTGTATGCCTTTTTAATTGCACAATTATTCAATGTGATTGTTACGTTGATTATTGCATTTTTGCTATTTCGTTAATCATTATTTTTTGCCACGACCCGAGCGATAGCGAACGGGCGAAGCAATTTCACGAATTTTCACGAATTGATTTGTGGAAATTCGTGAAATTCGTGGCGATAAAAACATTTAGCATGTCTTTGCGGATGAACGAAGCAATCTCATTTGCTAAATCAAACTTTATATCTTAAAGTTTTTATTCATAGCCACAGATTATACGGATTAAAAAGATTTTTTTTCACGCAGATTCTGCAGATTATTGCAGATTTAATTATAAAATCTCTGCTTAATCTGCTTAAATCTTTTAAAATCTGCGTGAAACAAAAACTTTGCGTCTTCGCGACTTTGCGAGATTCTAACAATTCGTAATAAAAAATATCTGCGAAAACAAAAAAAAACACCAACAAACTAAAAATCAACAAACTAAACTTAAAACAAAAACCCATACCCCATTATATCACATCTTTTTTTCAAAAAAAGCAAAGATTAATTTGGATATTACAATATTAAATATAACTTTGTCTATAGAATTAGTAGAGTTTAAAATTAAAAACTTACATTTTGAAAACAACAGTCAATAATACGTATCACATTCTTCGTAAAAAACACACTTATAACGCCTCTTGTTATATGTGCAGCTGTTGCTAATTCTTCCTTATACGTTCGCTTTGAATCGGTTTAAAATTAAAATCGGAAACTATAAATCGAACAGTGTTTATTCCCAAATTATACTGAAATATTCCTTTGATGCTTTGCCTCAGAAGATATCACGTTATACTAAATCAAAATGAAAATAGAGACGACAACTAACATTCTTTTTGATTACTAAGGGTCATTTCTGCGGCAACAGAAATGACCTGATTTTAAGAACATTTATCACTTACAAAAACAAAAAACAAACAACAAAAAGTACATTGCAATGAATACAAAAATTACAAAACTTCTTTTTTCTATTCTCTTAACCGGAGTTGCAACTTCTCACGAGTTACATGCTCAAACAGAATCAAAACCTAATATTATTTTGATTTTGGTGGACGATATGGGTTATTCAGATTTAGGAAATTATGGTTCAGAAATTAAAACACCAAATTTAGATAAGCTAGCTACAGAAGGTTTACGTTTACGCGAATTTTATAATAACTCAATTTGTGCGCCAACACGAGCTTCCCTCCTAACCGGACAATATCAGCATAAAGCGGGAGTTGGATTTTTTGATATCAATTTAGGTTTACCAGCTTATCAGGGTTATTTAAATAAAGAATCTTTGACTTTGGGAGAAGTTTTCCGTTCTGGGGGTTACAGCACACTTTTATCCGGAAAATGGCATGTTGGTTCTGAAGATCAGGCGCAATGGCCAAACCAAAGAGGTTTTGATAAGTTTTACGGAATCTTAAAAGGAGCATCGAATTATTTTGACACAAAACCTTTGCCTTTCGGAAAAACACCTTATCCGGTAAAATTAATCCGCAATAATGAAGAATTACATCCAAAAGATGATTCGTATTATTTTACAGATGAAATAGGAAATAATGCCGTCACTTTCCTTGACGAGCAAAACAAAGAAAACAAGCCTTTCTTTTTATACTTAGCTTTTACGGCGCCGCACTGGCCGCTGCAGGCAAAACCTGTTGATATTGCTAAATACAGAGGAAAATTTGATGAAGGCTGGGATGTTTTAAGAGAAAAGAGAATCCAGAAACTAAAAGCCAGCGGAATTTTACCTGCCGATCAAACTATATCACCAAGAGATCCTGAAGTTCCGGAATGGAATAAGTTAAGCTACGACGAAAAACAATTCTGGAAAGCTAAAATGGAAGTATACGCCGCAATGGTCGACAATATGGATCAAAACGTTGGCAAAGTTCTGGACAAATTAAAAGCGCTTAAAAAAGACAAAAATACATTGATTGTTTTCATTTCAGACAATGGCGCGCAAGGCGGATTCAATACGTATAATCCGCTTGGAAGAGGTTTGGTTCGAAATGATGGTCCAGTTGGAACTTCGGGCTCATTTGATTATCAGGAACAAAACTGGGCTTATTTATCCAATACTCCGTTGCAGCAATATAAAAATAATATGCACGAAGGCGGTTTTAGTTCTCCGTTTATTGCGTGGTTTCCATCCAAAATAAAAGCAGGCAGAATCGAAAAAGGAACCGGACATATTATTGACCTCGCTCCTACTTTCTACGAATTAGCCGGAATAGAATACCCAAAAGAATATAATGGTGTGACGACAAACGCTTTGGTTGGAAAAAGTTTGTTGCCTGTTTTATTTAATAATGTTTCACAGGTCGATAGAGGCGCACCATTATTTTGGGAAAGAGCAGGAAACAGAGCTGTTCGCGACGGAAAATGGAAATTGGTTTCAATTTATCCTTCTTACGAATGGGAATTGTACGATCTTGAAAAAGACCGAGGCGAAACTACTAACGTAGCACAGCAAAATCCGGGAATTGTAAACAAACTTTCGGCTTCTTATTTTGAATGGGCAGACAAAACTGGAGTGGTTGAATACAGTAAATTCAAACTAAAACCAGAGACAATGCCGGGCGGTGCGGCGTTGAAAAAATAAAAATATTTAAAATCGAAAAATATTTAAACACATAGAGACATAGATTTTTGATAAAACTGAAAAAAAAGATTTAAAAGATAACAGGTTATCACACATAGTCCCGATAGCTATCGGGATAAGTTAATGCAAGTGAAACGCCTTTACCCGCAACAAATTCTATGTACCTATGTGTTTAAAAAATAAAATGTGTTTAAAATAAAATTATTTTCTAATCATAAAATCAAATCGATATGAATTCATTTTATCAGGAAATTGCAAGACAGCATCAGGAATTATTAATACTTCCTGAAAAGAAATTAATCCATCAATTTATAGATGAATTGTTTTCGATTTTGTTTTCGAATACTTCAAAATCCTACGGTATTGTGGCTATAATTGAAAATAAATTTGATGGCTTGGAAAAACAATTTGATGAGCTGGTTTTAGACTTTGCTCCTAAAAATCAAAATACCAAAAGGCAGACGGAAACTTTTTTTGAAGCCCTGCCCTATTTACATAAAAAAGCATTGAATGATGCTCAAACTATTTTTGCAAAAGATCCTGCAGCCAAATCTTTAGAAGAAGTATTATATTCGTATCCAGGTTTTTTCGCTATTGCCGTTTATCGATTTTCTCATCAGCTTTGGAAGCAGGATTTAAAATTATTAGCCAGAACGATTTCAGAATACGCGCATATTAAAACCAGCATCGAAATTCATCCCGGAGCCAAAATAGGAAATGATTTTGCAATTGATCACGGCACCGGAATCGTTATTGGCGAAACCACAATTATTGGCAATAATGTTCAAATTTATCAAGGCGTTACGCTTGGTGCTTTGAGCGTTAAAAAAGAGGAAGCTTTTATCAAAAGGCATCCTACAATTGAAGACAATGTTATTATTTACGCCAACAGCACAATTCTTGGCGGACAAACAACTGTAGGCAGAGATTCTATTATTGGAGGAAATGTATGGCTGACGTATTCTGTGCCTTCCAATTCGGTTGTTTACCATAAAAATGAAATGAAGGTTAAGGACAATAATCCTTTTCCCGAACCCATTTTTTATTCTATTTAAAATTGAGTGAATGTTTTTAACACATAGAAACATAGATTACAGTGGAGCTTAAAGATGATTATTAGAAAATCATATTTTTTTTACATAGCTATGTTATTTATTTCTAAGTGAAACGACTTTTTAAAGTAACTAAAAGCTATGTTTCTATGTGTTTAAATTACTCAGTTAATTGAAGCATAAAAATATCAAACACATGAAATATCAGAACATTTTAGAAACCATTGGCAATACGCCGCACATCAAGCTCAACAAGCTTTTTAAAACCCACGAGGTATAGATTAAATTAGAAAAAGCAAATCCGGGATCGAGTATCAAAGACAGAATTGCGCTGGCAATGATATCGAGGTAGATTGTTCGGCACGTGATGAAAGAGTTTTACCGAACACTTTTGTGGATTACATCGAAAATCCAAGAGAATACAATCTGGCTGCTGTACAAACAATTGTTGATGTACATACACGTGTTTCTGATTTATACAGCAAACCATACAACCAGATTTCAGAACAGCTTCGTTTAGCTATTGAAACCATCAAAGAGCGTCAGGAAAGCGAATTAATCAATAATAAAGATTACGGATTATTAAGCAACGTTGCGCCATCTCAAATTATAAAAACAAGAACCGGAGCGCCAACTCCAGATGATTTAGATGAACTATTGACAAAAGTGTGGAAAGAACCAGGATTTTTCCTTTTACATCCGTTAGCAATTGCAGCTTTTGGACGCGAATGTACACGTCGTGGAGTTCCGCCGCCGACAACTTCTTTATTTGGATCACAATTTTTAACATGGAGAGGAATTCCGCTTATTCCATCTGATAAATTACCAATCGTAAAAGGAAAATCAAAAATTATTCTTTTAAGAACAGGTGAAAGCCGTCAGGGCGTTATCGGATTAATTCAGCCGGGATTACAAGGCGAACAATCTCCTGGATTATCAGTTCGTTTTATGGGAATTAACGAAAGAGCCATTGCTTCTTATTTAGTATCTCTTTATTGTTCTTTGGCTATTTTGGTAGATGATGCTATTGCTGTTTTAGAAGATGTAGAAATAGGAAAGTATCATGAGTACAAATATTAATAACAACGGTTTACCAAACATCGACGATTTGCAAAATTTAGCAAACGAGTTGTTTAAAGCTTTACCGAATGAATTTCCAAAAGAAATCTCATTAAGTCCGGATAAAGCCGAACATCCTCGTGCGACAAAGATTGCAGAAACGATTTTGCACGCCGGAAATCTTGATCAATTTGGTCAGTTTCCTGTCGCAAGTCCGTCGAGTACGGTGCCTTCTCCGCCTGCATTTAGCGGATTTGGAGCTTCTCCATCTGTAATAAATTACGGAAATGGAGCTTCAGCTTTGTACCCAAATGCCGGAGCAGGATTTGATCCGCAAAACAGAAATTCATCTTCAGGAGTTCAGGAAAACCATGATTTAAATATCAATGATCCGCATACCGGATTTCATGATGTTAATTTAAAAAATGGAAATGCGCAGCAGCTGAATGAAGAAAGTCTTTTTTCGGGTTTTTCTTTGAATAATCAATATCTGCCATTTCAAACAGAGAATTCATCTTTTGAGATTGAATTACAAGCTGCTTTGGCATCGGTTGATACACAATTTAAGAAACGTGAAGGTTTTCCGTTAAACGGAAATGAAACAACAAATTCGTACTATTTTTTAGATCAGAATCCTTTTGCTTTTGATAAAAGAAGTACAGATATCATTGTTGGAAATTCATTCGAACATAAAGAAATTAATCTTTTTAAAGGACACCATTTTGATGCTGCATTGGTTAAAAAAGATTTTCCAATTCTAAGAGAAACTGTAAACGGAAAACCATTAGTTTGGTTTGATAATGCGGCAACAACGCAGAAACCACAATCGGTAATTGATAGAATTGCATATTTCTACGAACATGAAAATTCAAATATTCATCGTGCGGCACATGAATTAGCTGCCCGCGCATCTGATGCTTATGAAGCCGCTCGTGAAAAAGTAAAAGCTTTTTTAAATGCTTCTTCTGTAAATGAAATTGTTTTTGTGAGAGGCGCAACAGAAGGAATAAATCTGGTAGCTGCAACTTGGGGCGAACAGAATTTAAATTCGGGAGATGAAATTATTGTGAGTAATCTGGAACATCATGCGAATATCGTTCCGTGGAAACGTCTTGCTGATAAAAAAGGTTTGAAATTAAGAGTAATTCCTGTTGACGACGACGGTCAGATTTTGTTGGACGAATATGCAAAACTGCTGAATTCAAAAACACGTTTGGTTGCTTTTACGCAAGTTTCAAATGCATTAGGAACGGTAACTCCGGCGAAAAAAATAGTCGAAATGGCACACGCTGCCGGAGCAAAAGTTTTGATCGACGGCGCACAATCGGTTTCACACATGAAAGTGGATGTGCAACATTTAAATCCGGATTGGCTGGTTTTCTCCGGACATAAATTATTTGGTCCAACGGGAATTGGAGCATTATACGGAAAAGAAGATTTACTAAACGAAATGCAGCCGTATCAATCTGGCGGAAACATGATTCAGGACGTAACTTTTGAGGAAATAAAATACCACAAAGCACCGAATCGTTTTGAAGCCGGAACAGGAAATATCGCCGATGCCATTGGCCTTGGTGCCGCAATTGATTATGTAACCAAATTAGGAATTGAAGCTATTGGTCAATACGAGCATTATTTGTTAGAATATGCCACAAGACTTTTAAAAGAAATTCCGGGTGTACGATTAATTGGAACTGCAAAAGATAAAGCCAGTGTATTGTCTTTTAATTTACAAGGTTATTCAAACGATCAGGTTGGACAAGCTTTAAATAAAGAAGGTGTTGCTGTAAGAACCGGACATCATTGTGCGCAGCCTATTTTACGCAGAATGGGAGTTGAAACAACTGTTCGCCCTTCATTAGCATTTTATAATACAACCGAAGATGTCGACACTTTTATTAAAACCATTTGGGAGCTTAAAAAAGTTAGATTCTAAAAAAATAGAGAGAATGTATTTGATACATTCTCTCAAAAAAGATAATTGCTTTTTTTGATATTTTAAGTAATTATACCCTGAAAGCGATTGTTTTATAACAGTCGCTTTTTTTATTAAAACTATGTTTTTTGGCGCTAAAAAAACAGCATTTTTTTTAACGAAAATATTCTGCCTTACATTTTTATCAAAAAATCAAACAATTTTCATCAAAAACCAACAAACACGTATATAAAAGTTATCAATATCACAAAACTGGTTATAATTGTTATTTTTAGTGTTAAATTATCACTAAAAATTAACATTAAATTAGGATATTTGAGAGACTAATTTAAACGAAATGAATATGAAAATTAAATTAAAACATTACTTGTGGTTGTTTTTACTATTTGTACAAATAGTTGCAGCACAAGAATCTATTTCCGGAAAAGTAACAGATAAAAAAGGCCTGCCAATTCCCGGAGCAAATATTGTAGTACAGGGAAAAAATATCAGTGCTCAAACTGATTTTGACGGTCTATTTAAAATCGCCGCTAAAAAAGGCGAAATATTGGTTGTAACTTATGTAAGTTATAAAACTGTAGAAGTTCCTGCTTCTAATAATATTACAATCCAACTCGATGAAGTTCAAAATGAACTTGAAACTGTAGTGGTTGTAGGTTATGGAACACAATCGAAAAGAAATCTAACGGATAATATCGCGCGTGTAACTGCAAAAGATATTCAGCAGATTCCGGTTTCAAACGTACAAAATGCTTTGGTAGGTAAACTGGCCGGAGTTCAGATTACGCAGACAAACGGTAAGGTAGACGGAGGTATTAATATTCGTGTGCGTGGTGCGGCGAGTATTAGTGCAGGCACGCAGCCTTTGTATGTTCTTGACGGAATTCCGTTAATTAATGATGATGAATCAAGCAACGGTGCGCCAACCAACCCGTTATTGACTTTAAGTACTAATGAAATTGAATCTATAGACGTTTTAAAAGATGCGTCTTCGGCAGCAATTTATGGTGCACGTGGAGCAAACGGAGTTGTTTTAATTACTACTAAAAAAGGCCGTGAAGGAAAAGGAACTTTTACGGTAAACCTTTCGCAAGGAGTTAGTGAGGCTACCCATAAAAGAAAATGGCTTAATGCAAAACAATACGTTGAATTATTGCAGGAAGCCGGAAGAAACGTTAACGACTTAGAATCTGTTGAAGATGAGTTAGAATATCTATCTCAGGGAACGGACTGGAGAAATGGTGAAGTCGATACAAACTGGCAGGATATTGCTTTAAGAACAGGTTATACTACAGATGCTGATTTTTCTGCTTCTGGAGGAGATGAAAAAACAAAGTATTTCTTTTCTGGTGCATACAATAATACAACGGGTATTGTTGACAGTAATACGTTAGAAAGATTTACAGCGAGAACAAACGTATCGCATAAAGTTACAGATCGTTTAACATTGGGAATGAACCTGGGTTTTTCGAGATCTTTAATTCACAGGGTTCAGGATGATAATTCATTCTCTTCTCCGCTTCAATCTGTTGCTCAGGCGCCTATTTCGCCAGCAAGATTAGAAGATGGAAGTGCAAACCCTAATACAGAATATTCAAACTACCTTTTAGCAAAAGATAATACGTTCTGGAAAACGATTATGCGCAGACTTACAGGTAAACTTTTTGCTGAATTTAGAATCCTTAATTCATTAAAATTTAATTCTGATTTCTCATACGATCTTTTATCACAAACTGAAGATTACTGGCAAGGTAAAAATGCTCCTTTTATGGCCACAGACGGAGCTGTATTTGCAACTTCTGTAAATACAGAAAATTATGTTTCGAGTAACTATTTTACATTTGATAAAACATTTGCAGAAAAACATACTTTTAACGTTGTAGCTGGTATGGAATTCAACAAATACAACAGAAGATATCAGGATGTAAACAGTATTTATTTCTCAAGCGATGATTTTCAAACTGTTGACGGTGGAGCTGAAGTAAATGAAGGCCACGGAAATGAAACGGATTATGCGTTTGTTTCTCAATTTGGAAGATTAAATTATTCTTTCCAGAATAAATATCTTTTAAAAGCCAGTATTCGTCGTGATGGTTCATCTCGTTTTGGAAAAAATGAACGCTTTGGAGTTTTCCCGGCATTTTCTGCAGGATGGGTTATTTCGCAAGAAGAGTTTTTAAAGGACAGTAAAGCTATTTCCAACTTAAAAATAAAAGGAAGCTGGGGTAAATTAGGAAATGCCGAAATCGGGAATTTTGCTTCTCGTCAGCTTTACAGACCAAATCCTTATAATTTAAAATCAGGGCTTACTTTTGATCAGCCTGGAAATGATGATTTGACTTGGGAAAAATCAGCTCAAACAGATTTTGGTGTTGAAATTGGTTTTATAGACCGATTTTCAATCGAAGCAGATTATTACCAAAAAGATACTGACGGATTACTATTTGAAGTTCCGTTACCAATAAGTTCCGGAGCGGGTTCTATCAATAAAAATATTGGAAAAATAAGAAGTAATGGTTTTGAACTTACTATCAACACTAAAAATATTGATACAGAAAACTTTAAATGGAATACGAGTTTCAATTTGACAACAAATGAATCAAAGGTTAAATCGCTTCCAAACGATAACCGAGACATTATAGTTGGATACAATATAAACAGAGGTGGAGAAAACATTTCCTCTTTCTATTTAGTTGAATATGCAGGAGTTGACCCTGATAATGGAGATGCTTTATTTTACAAAAACACTAAAAAAACCGATGGTACACGCGACCGTACTACAACAAGAAATTATAGTGAAGCAGAACGTATTATTGCAGGAAACCCTTTCCCTACTTTAATGTCTGGTTTAACAAACACAATTCTTTACAAAGGTTTTGATTTTACCTTTACGTTTCAGGGAGAATGGGGCGCGAGTATTTATAATTCAGCAGGGATTTATCAATCAACTGCGGCTGATTATTTTGACAACCAAACAGCTGATCAGTTAAACAGATGGCAAAATCCTGGTGATATTACAGATGTTCCTCAAGCCAGATTTGGAGGTTCAAACGGTACACAAGATTCTTCTCGTTACCTTGATAAAGCCGATTTTGTTCGTTTAAGAAATTTAACTTTGGGTTATACACTTCCTAAAGATGTTTTGAAAGATTTAGGAATGAGCAGTTTAAGAGTTTATTTTACGGCTGTTAACTTATTAACCTTTACAAACTACGAAGGAAATGATCCTGAAGCAAGAAGAGATGACAGCGGAATTGGAGAAGATTTTTATTCAGCACCTCCGGCGAGAACAACAGCAATTGGTGTAAACTTTAATTTTTAAAAAGAAAAAGATGAAAGCAAATAAACTAATCCTATTTATATTTTTCGCTGCGTTTTTTACAAGCTGCGAAAATGAATTAGACATAGAACCTAAACAGAGAGAAGACGCTAATACAACATTAAGTACCGAAACCGGAGTAACAAATGTACTAACCGGAACTTACGCTCTGGCAGCAAATGGAAATGCTTACGGCGGAAGGGTTTTACTTTACGCAGACTTACTTGGTGTAACAGGAGTTTTAAGCACAACCGATTTAAGATGGCGCGGTACTTTTGGAGAATTAAGACAAATGTATAGTAAAAACATGTTGTCTGATAACGTAATTATCGAAGGCACATATGCGAGATTATATGAAATTATAAACGCATCAAACACGGTTATCGAAAATATCGACAAAGTAAAAGATCCGGACAGACAAGCAGTTATGATTGGCGAAGCTAACTTTTTAAGATCATTGGCTTATTTTGATTTGGTTCGTTTTTTCGCAAAACCTTATGAAACGGGTCAGACAAATAATCAGCTTGGAGTTGTAATAAGACCAAATGCTATTTATGATTTTAGTGTTGATCTTTCAAAAGAAAGAAGCACGGTTGAAGAAGTTTATAAAGTTATTATAGACGGTTTAAATCTTGCCTACACAAACTTACCGGAAGATAATGGTTTTTATGCCGATAAATACGCAGCACAAGCTTTATTAGCAAGAGTGTATTTACAGCAAGGCCGATACGATTTAGCCAGAGATGCCGCAAATGACGTTATTGAAAACAGCGGACATGCATTGTCACAAAATTACGCAGCTGCTTTTAATCATGATACAGATCAGGCTGAAGATGTTTTCTCAATTCAAATCACGAAACAAACGGGTGTAAATGATGCTGTAACTTTTTATGCCTCTGAAGGTAACGGAGGACGCGGCGGAGATTTTTCTATTCGTGATGCTTATTTGGAAAAATTCAGTGATCCTGATGACAGAGCTGAGTTTATCTATGAAAATGAAGATAATGGCAGAATTTTAACTTCTAAATTTACTGATCAGTTTGCTAATGTTGGAATTATTCGTCTGGCAGAAATGTATTTAATTAGGGCCGAAGGAAATTTTGAAGAAGGAACTGCAATAGGAAACACTCCCGTTGATGATATCAATATTATCAGAGAAAGAGCTCATGCTGATGATTTGGCAACAGTTACAATTGATGATATTTTATTAGAAAGAGAATTAGAACTTGGAATGGAAGGATTTTTAATTCACGATATTAAAAGAACCAAACGTTCCATTTTAACTGAAACCCCAGATGGAGATCCGTTATTATTAACTTATGATGCTGATAAATTAGTATTCCCAATTCCGTTAAAAGAAACAGATGCTAACAAAAAAATCACTCAAAATCCCGGGTATAGAATTTAATTGAAGCTTTTGACTAGTCCTAAATAATCGATACAGATTTAATTAGACAAAAATATTTAATTAAG
>NZ_JBMDIY010000030.1:0-78797 GCF_057808895.1 Flavobacterium sp. FG68 | reverse complement strand
CGCATAAGACGCACTGCTGTGCGCCTCTACGATATGCTTTGTCTATATATTTTGTGTTATTTGCTGATCGAAAAATTTATATAATTCTATCCCAATTTTCCGTAGAGACGCACAGCAGTGCGTCTACGTCCAATATTCACGTTTGCTGTTCTTTGCGCATAAGACGCACTGCTGTGCGCCTCTACGATATGCTTTGTCTATATATTTTGTATTATTTGCTGATCGAAAAATTTATATAATTCTATCCCAATTTTCCGTAGAGACGCACAGCAGTGCGTCTACGTCCAATATTCACGTTTGTTATACTTTGCGCATAAGACGCACTGCTGTGCGTCTCTACGATATGCTTTGTGTTATTTGCAGGTAGACTAAGAGAAATAAATTCATCCCCAATTTTCCGTAGAGGCGCACAGCAGTGCGTCTAAGTCAAGTATTCACAATATGATTAAAATAAAAAAAGCTCCCATTTAAGGAGCTTTTTTTCGATTAAAAGTAAGATGTTTTTATTTAATCAATTGCTGTAAAGGTTTCAATTGTTCCATGTCTATTTTTGATTCTTTCAAAACAGACATTAAAGTCATAATGCTATTCGGGTTCATATTGTTTCCTAACACACGAACAACGGCAAAACCATTTTCTTTTCTGTTTGCAAAAACTATGAATTCTTTGATGTTGTCATCAGAGCCGACATAACTAATTGATGCGCCGTCTTTACCGGAACCAACTTTCATTAATTCCTGATATTTTGGGTCTTTTAATATGGCCTTAACCTTATTTCGTTCTGCTTGAAATTGCACCTGATTTTTATCATTTGCTTTAAAAGCTAATATGTTCATTTTGTCGAATGAATTTATGGCTTCTTTTTGCTCTGCAGACAATTTAGTATTGTCGAGATTTAAAATAGAAGGCGAAACATCGAGTGCAATAAAGTCTTTTTTGTCTGTGTTTTCGACAAAATACTTTTGCAGTGAAGGCTCAGAATTACAACTTACAAAAGTTAGTAATGCTAAAATGGCTGTGGTGAAAACGTTGATTTTCATGATTATCTTTTGCTTTTAGAAGCTTTTTTCAAGTCAGTTCCGCCCGGAAGCTGCATTTTGTCTGTAAGTACAGAGATTTCATTTAAATCGAAATTACCTGTAAGTGACAATAAAACAGATTCTTCGCTTTTTGCTCCGTCAACAAACATTAGTAATTCTTTAATTTGAGTATCTGTAGCGCCAGATTTTACCATTATCCTAACATTTTTACCGCTGTCGTTGATACGCATAAGCTCTTCTAAACCAGCAGATTTTATGTATTTATCTGCAGAAGCTTTCATATCTGCTTCAACTTTAGGGTTTTTTGTGGTAAACACTTTTAAGTAGTCTAATTTTTTAATCAGGTTAATGTATTGCTGTGTTTCTTTATCAGAAGCATCAACTTTTACTTTACTCATTAAATCAAACATTTTTTTGTTTACAATTACTGATGTTACATCGTCCTGACCGTCATATTTGTCAAAGGCACTTTGAGCATAAAAAGCTTGTGTAACGAATGCGAAAACTAGAGTTATGATGAAATTTTTACTCATGCTTTTTATATTGTTTTTTCTGTATTCGTGAATCGTTGATTTCATTTTATTTTTGTGTTTAATTACTGTTTAAAAATTTTGTTTTTTGATTGTTCATATTCGCCAATGTATTGTACACTTTCAATACCTACATTAACATTGTTCGACAATAGAGCCAAAGCTTTTTGCGTTGCTGCAAGGGCTTCTTCCGGATCGTCGTAGGTTCCTAATTCTGACTGTGCGACAACCGGAGTTGTTTTTTCACCTGCAAAATAATAGGTTCCAATTCCTAGTAAAACAACAACTGAAGCTGCAATTGATAACCACGCCACATTTCGTTTTTTAGTTTTTAGTGGGATCTCCTGCGTTGATTTTTGTTGTTTTACCTGAGAGAAATAACCAAAAATGGGTTTGTACTGCTCCAAATGCTGCGCAACATCTGATGAAGAAAAATAATCTTTTAATTGATTTTCTTCGGCAATAGAGGTTTCTCCCTGAAAGTATTTTTCTAATATATTTTCTATTTTATCTAATTCCATAACTGTGTGCATTTACCATTGATTCTCTTATTTTTTTTCTTGCTCTCGAAAGCGCCACCCGAATTGCGGTTTCGTTCATATTTACGATTTTTGCAATTTCTTCAAATTCATATTGTTCTACATCCCGTAACTGAATTAATATTTGAAGCTGTTCCGGCAGCTGATTTATAATTTTTCCAACCCATTCTAGACTATCAGCATCCTCTAATTTCCGGTCTAACTGCGGCTCACGATCTGTAAAATTATTATGGACAATCTGGAGGTTTCCGGCTCTTTTAGATTTTAACTGATCCAAACAATAATTTTTTGTCATGGTCATGGCCAGTGCTTCAACATTATTGTAAGTGTCCAGATTCTCTTTTTTATTCCACAATTTTACCATTACTTCCTGAGTAGCGTCTTCGGCTTCCTCGGTACTGGTAAGCAATCGTTTTGCCAGACGAAAAACTTTGTCTTTAAAAGGATTAACTAATTCTATAAACACATTCTGGTTCATAAATTAAAAGGTTATTCGTTAGCTTATATAGTCAAGACGAGCCACAATTATTTTTGTTACAGCAATAATGTAAAATTTTTTTAGGTAAAAAGAATACTACTTAAAACTAAAGGTAGTATTTTTACGTTAATAGAATACCAAGACACCGAAACCTAATTTCTATGAAACCAATTTTAAAGGCAATACTATTTTTGTTTGTACTAACATTTGCTTTGCAATCTTGTGAAGATGAGGATGATGTTAGAGCTCCCGCGGAGTTACAGGTAAACGATTTTATATGGAGAGGATTAAATACGTACTATTTATGGCAGGCTGATGTACCTAATTTAGCCGATGACCGCTTTGGTACAAAAAGTGAATTAAACTCTTTTTTATCTGGATATTCGCATCCAGAAGACTTATTTCAGGATTTATTAAACAAACCGGTAAGCAAATATCCAAGTAATGCTATTGATCGTTTTAGCTGGATTGTAGAAGATTATACGGTTTTAGAACAAGAACTTAACGGCATCACTAAAAATAATGGTGTTGATTTTAAACTAACCAGAGTTGCCGAAGGTTCTAATGATTTAGTAGGTTATGTTCGTTATATTATCCCAAACTCTGATGCTTCTGGTAAAGATATTAAAAGAGGGGATTTATTTACAGGTGTAAACGGAACTAAATTAACTGTTTCAAACTATCAGTCATTATTATTAGGACCTGATACTTATACTCTAAATTTTGCCAGCTATAATGGCTCTTCTTTTGTTTTAAATGGAAAATCACTTTCTTTAACTAAAACAACTTTAGAAGAAAACCCAATTTTAATCAATAAAGTAATTACTTCCGGCAGTCATAAAATTGGTTATTTAATGTATAATGGTTTCTATCAGGACTATGACTCTCAATTAAATGAAGCATTTGGTGAATTAAAAGCACAGGGTGTTACAGATTTTATTTTAGATTTAAGATATAACGGAGGTGGTTCTGTACGTACGGCAACACGTTTGGCAAGTATGATTACGGGACAGTTTGACGGTGAAATATTTTCGAAAAGACAATATAATTTTAAAGTCATGGCCGCATTTAATACTGAAGGACTAGAGAAGTTAAATGAAAGATTTGTTACCAATTTTGGCGGTAATTCTGTAAATAGCTTGAATATGGCTACGGTTTATGTTTTGACAACTTCAAATACGGCGTCTGCAAGTGAATTGGTTATAAATGGATTAAAACCTTACATCAACGTTGTTCAAATTGGCGAAACCACTATTGGTAAAAACGTTGGCTCAATGACACTTTATGATTCGAAAAGCTTCGATAAAATAAATGTAAATCCAAATCATAAATATGCCATGCAGCCTTTAATTTTTAAAATTTCTAATGCTGCAGATTTTGGAGATTATACAGGAGGATTGGTTCCAACTTATGTTCAGTATGAATACATAAATAATTATGGTGTTTTAGGTGATCCTTCTGAACCATTGCTGAATTTGGCAATCTCTAAAATTACAGGTTCTGCTGCTAAGAAAATCCAAACAGATCATAACGCAGTTTTACCATACATAAGCGATTCTAAAAAAATCAACGGATTACGAAACGAAATGTATCTGTAATGCTCTAAGGAGTTTTAAAAATATAATAGAAATAAAAAAAAAGGCTTTCAGAAATGAAAGCCTTTTTTTACCAAAAACAAATAAAAACTAATTCTAAAGTAAATTAATCATTAAAGTAAAAACCGTTTGGACCCACTCCAACAGTTAATTCTTTTTGTAAACTTCCAGTTAAACTGTATATGTATGCTTTGCTGTCAGCTTTAAAATCTCCGCTGTCAGCTATATAAATAAGGTTGTTGTTAACTGCAAATCCATATAAATAACCTAAACTAGGCGTTACGATTGCAGTTGTTGAAGCTTCAGTTGCACTTGTACCAATAGCGTAAACTGAATTGCCTACTGTATAATAAATTTTATTGTCGTAAACATCTAAAAATGCTGCTCCGTCTAATGACTCAGGGAATGTGATTCTGGAAATAGAGTTGTCTGCTAATTTTACTTTTACAATTTCGCTTCTGTCTTCATAAGGACTTCTTAAAATATATAAAGTCCCATTATTTTCTTCGATACCATCTGCACTTGAACCAATTGCTACTGGAGCCTCTAATGCTTTTGTAGCAATATTTACCACTAATAATTTATCATTATTATAAGGTTCAGTAATATATAATTTACCATTTTCTTCTACAAGTCTGTTAGCTGTTGCGTTTAAGTTAATTTTAGACTCATATGTATTTGTAGCTAAATTGATTACAGCAACATAATCATCAGTATTTCCGTTTGGATTACTTGCTGAAAAATAAGTATTAGCATTAGTTACATACGCTTTACCATCTTTTACAACACCATATCTTGGATTTGCAAGTCCAGTATCGATTTTAGCAATCAATTTAAATGTGTATTTGTTTACCACATTTATAACATTTGAACCACCTGCAATAATATAAGCTCTGTCTCCGTCAAAAAAGATATTTTGAGCATATTTTCCAAGTAAATCTGAACCGTTTGCAGCAGTGTAAACATCTTTTTCAAAAACGTTGAAATCATTGCTTGAAAAAGAAACACTTCCTTGTCCTGCGCTTCCTTCGTTTAAAATAAGGAATCCGTTTTTATATTCTACCTGGTCATTATCGTCATCACTCGAACAAGAAACGAATAACGAGACGCTAAACGCCATTAAAAGTAATTTACTAAGTTTCATAATTATTAAAATTTTAGAGTTAAATACATATTGAAATTTCGACCCGGCATTGGTCTGTCTTCAAGGCTTTCATAATTTTTATTGAAAATGTTTAAAACTTGAAAACCAAGTTTGAAAGAGTCAAGGAATTTAAAATCATAATCGATTCCGACATTTGAAATGTTGTAATCGTTTATAATTTCGTCCGGATTATTATCGGCTCTTGTATAAACAAAACCGTTGTATAAAAATTGGTAATAAGCAGAAATCCTGTTTCTTGAATAAGCGACAGAAGCCGTTACTTTATTATAAGGAACAAAGAAAAGCTGCTTTTTAGTGGCTTCATCTTTTGAAGCGGTATACGCATAAGAAGCATTGGCACTTAAGTTATTTTTACCGAATTGTTTTTTCCAGCTCAATAAAGTTTCAGCACCGTAACTATTAACGTTGTCTTTATTTGTTGGACTCCAAATGCCGTTTTTGCCCGGAACCCATTGCAGTAAATCTTTAATTTTCATGTAGTAGAAAGTCTGCGTAAGCGAAATATTTTTGAAAGTAAACACGTTTCCAATTTCTGCCTGATACGAACTTTCTGGTTTTAAATCAGGGTTTCCGCCTTCGTCCCAATACAAATCATTATAAGTTGGAATTCTGAAGTTTCGGGATATATTCAGTTTTAAATTGTACAATTTACTGAACTGATACGAAGATCCTAAAGAGAACAAAACCGGAGATTTGTAATTATCTGTAAACTCTTTTCGAACACCAAGTTCGTTTTTCCAGGCTTCAGAGAAATCTTGTTTGACCAATATTCCTGCTGAGCTGATTTCGCGAACGTGATCGCCAAAACTGCTTCCGTAACCTTTAGTTCTGTTATAGTCTAAAATTCCATTTATTTGGGTTGATTTGAATAAAGTATATCCTAAATCCACTTTTGTAATTAAACTTTCAGTTTTTCCGTAAGTGTAGATGTTGGTTGAATTATCAGCAAAATATTGATAGTTTTCAAAGATATACGCTGTTTTAAAATTGGTTTTAAATTTTCCAAAATCACCGTCGTATTCTAATAAACTTCGATTGAAACCATTTACATATTTGCTTTTCGTTTCCGTTTCTACAACTAACGAAGTATTTCTATCTGTATTTGAAAACTGACTATAAAGCTTTAAGGTGTTTTTTGAGTCGATTTTATAACCTGCATTAGCGGTCATGGTTATAATATCGTATTGTCCGTTTTGGTTCCAGCGCTGTTCGCCTCGCCAGGTGTAACGGTTTAAATACTTGTAATCGTTTGTGGAGCTGTTTTTAGAAAAACCAATTTGTGCACTCCATCTTTCGTTAGAAATATTCGTTTTATAATTTATTCCAATAGTATTGAAACTTCCGTAATCTAGTTTTAAATTATTCTCAGACCGATTATAAAATGCCAGATCGTTGTTTAAATGCACGGTTCCGCCAATGGCACCGCTTCCGTAAATAACACTTCCGCCGCCGGCTTTTACACTAATCGAATTATAATCAGAACCCGAAATTGTGTTGAAATCGGTGCTTCCGTTCATTTGCGAATTAATATTGATTCCGTTCCAGATTACAGCCGTTTGAGAAGAGGTAGTTCCGCGAAAAGAAACTGTAGAAAGCATTCCGCGTCCGTATTCTTTAAAATAAATAGTTGAATTGAAATTTAAAAGATCAGTCAGTAAAGCTTCATTTTTATTAATAATCGAATCATTAAGCTTTAAAACGGATTGGGAATTGGAGTATTTTTTCAGATTAGCATCAGAAACTACAACTTCTTTTAACTTAATAGAATCGCTCTGCGCCGAAATCAATTGGCACAACATTACAAGTAAAAAAGCAAAACGTATTCTTAAAGTCATAATTTCTACACTCTTTTTCCCGAGAGCTCGATATTTGTTACAAAGGCAGGTCTCCTGGCTCGCGTCTTGTTGTTTACCTTCCCATTCGCCAGCGCGAGCAGTGGTTTTGTAGTTTACAACAAGCATTCTTTTTAGAACTAAGCTTACAGTTGCGGGAACAGCTCAAGATTTTACTTGATTCCCTTTTAATGTGTTTTGTAAAAACACAACCTTAATTTGCTGCAAAGATAAAGTTAAAATTATTGAATATTCAAATTTGTTTTACTATTTCAATTAAATTCTAAACAAAACTAAATTAAAATGTAATTTTTATGACTTGTCCAAAATCGACTTTATTTTGAAAAGCCTCTTTTAATGGCAGTGAAGTTTGATGACATAATACGCTTCTAATAATTCCGGCATGCGCTACAATAATGATAGGCTGCTGAGTTTTCTGCAGAATTTGTTCTGCTAAAAAATCACCAACTCTTTGATGTAATTCCACAAATGATTCACCATTTAAAACTTGAATGTTTACAAAATCTTCCATCCACGGATTTAATTGTTCTGGCGGAATTTCGTTCCAGTTTTTCAATTCCCAGTCGCCAAAATTCATTTCTTTCAAACGATCGTCTTCCTGATAAGAAATTGTTTTTATATTTTGCTGAATGTGTTTTGCTAAAATAGAACAGCGTTTTAGCGGACTTGAAAAAATAATAGCTTCAGTAGGTAATTCTGAAACAATTCGGTTAAAAATTTTGTCAAAAGGTTCCGCAATATTTACATCAGACTGGCCGTAACAAATTCCTTTTTCGCAGATGGTTTCGGTGTGGCGAACTAAATAAATTTCCATATAAAAAGAATACTTAAATAATAAATTACTTCGCACACCTGCTGTGTTGCACCAAGACAATCTCCCGTATAACCGTCAATCCATTTTTGAAAATATCTTGCGAGAAAATATCTGGTTATAAAAACAGGAATTAAAACTAAGAGAACTTTATAATTGAAATAGGAGAGTCCCAATAACGGAATTAATCCAAAGAAAAAAGACCCGAAAACTTCTTTCCAACTATGTTGTTTAGCAATTGGTTTGCTTTTGCTCGAAGCGTCATCACGAGAATAGTGATGCGTAAAAATAATGCTGATCGCCGCCAAACGACTTAGAGAATGTGCCGAAATAAATAAAAGGAAAATCACTAAAATGTTATTAGTGAAAAGTAAAATAGATTCAGAAAGCAGTTTGAATTTCGCCAGAAAAAGTAAAACCAATCCAATTGCTCCATAAGCACCAATAGCGCTGTCTTTCATAATCATCAGGATTTTTTCTTTAGTCCAGCCGCCGCCGAATCCGTCGCAGACATCTGCAAATCCATCTTCATGAAATGCTCCGGTTGTTAAAACTGAAATTATTATTGAAAAAATTACAGCTGTTTCTGTTGAAAGAAAAAGAGAGAAAATATAAAAAGCCAGAAATGAAATCGATCCAACAATCCAGCCAATAATAGGAAAATATCTTGTTGCTTTATTTAAATAATCCGGATCGTGAGTAATGTTTTTTGGACATGGAATTCTGGTGTAGAACATTAAGCAGGTGAAGAAAATGTGTAGTTCTTTTTTCATTAATTATTGTTTTTCTATTTAGTATGTCATTTCGACGAAGGAGAAATCTCCGCAAGTAGCTCGACAAAGATTGGTTATATGGATTGCGGAGTTACTTGTGGAGATTTCTCCTTCGTCGAAATGACAAAAATGAGTATAAATCATTAATGAACATAATTATTTATGCTCAATTGAAGTTTACTTCCTACTAACCCCAGCACTTTCAAAACTAGCCATTTCATTCAAAAAAGCCTCAGCCGATTTTAAAATAGGAAAAGCAACCGCACAACCCGTTCCTTCGCCAAGACGCAAATCTAAATTTAAAATAGGTTTAGCGCCAAGATAATCTAATAATTTTTGATGCGCTTTTTCGGCAGAACAATGGCAGAAAATGGCATTTTTTTTAATATCAGGATTTATTTTAGAGGCAATTAGATAAGCAACAGAACAAATAAAACCATCAACAAGAATCAGCATTTTATTTTCGTAAGCCGCTAGCATTCCGCTAGCCATCTGAATTATTTCAAAACCTCCAAAATAGGCGATTTGTTGTTTTAATTCGGCTTGACCGGAATAATTCCCGATTGCTTTTTTTAGAATATTTTGTTTATTTAGCAGTTTTTGATCGTTAATTCCGGTTCCTTTTCCAACACATTCTTCGATAGAAAAACCAGTTAAAAGACTCATTAAAACCGATGCTGTTGAAGTATTTCCAATTCCCATTTCGCCAAAACCAATACAATTTGAACCTGTTTTAGCAATATTTTCTACAATTGATTTTCCTTTTTCAAAGCACAAATTCAATTCTGTTTCGCTCATTGCGGGAACATGCAGAAAAGATTGTGTTCCTTTTGCAATTTTGGCATTAATTAATTTTGCATTTGTTGGAAAATCATAGTTTACGCCCGAATCTACAATCGATAATTCGATATTGTTTTGTTTGCAGAAAACATTAATTGCTGCGCCGCCTTCCATAAAATTATTTACCATTTGGCGCGTAACATCTTGCGGATAATCGCTCACGCCATGATTAGCGATTCCGTGATCTGCTGCAAAAACAACAATATTAGGATTTATTATTTTCGGATTTAAAGTTTCAAAAACGGACGCCATTTGAAAGGCCAAAGTTTCTAACGTTCCAAGTGAGCCGACGGGTTTTGTTTTTGAATCTATTTTTTCTTGTAAAAGTGTACCGAAATCAGTTTTGTTCTCAACTTTACTTGAAGGTTTTAAATCAAAATCAGAAATATTGATTTGATGAATTTCATTGATTTCTTTACAGTCTGCAGTTTCAGATTTTTGTTTCCAATGCAGTTGTTGCAGCATAGGCTGATTGCCGTAATTTGTGGCAGGTTTACCAATACAGAAATAGCCAAGCGGTTCTATATTTTCTGGTAAATCAAGGATTTTTTTAAACTGAAAATAGTTTAAAATCGAAACCCAGCCCATTCCGTAACCTTGTTCAGTTAACGAAAGCCAAATATTCTGCGCCGCACAAACCGAACTAAATTTCACCGCTTCATTACTGCCAATAGTCCCAATAGTAAATTGATTTAAAACAGAACGATCATAAGCAATGATAAGTCCAATTGGAGCTTCTTCAATTGCTTCTAATTTTAAGGATCTATAAAGTTCTTTTTGTTCTGGATTATCGGTAAGTTCTTCGGCTTTTTTATTATAGTCTAAAAACAGGTTTTTAATAGCACATTTAACTTCATCGGATTTAATGATATAATATCTTGTCGCATCAGTCAGTCCAACAGAAGGCGCCCAATGTCCGGCCTGTAATGCTTTTTGAATTACTTCATCAGGAACTTCATCGGTTGTAAAATGTCGGGTATCGCGACGTGATTTTAATATATCGTCTAAACTAGTCATAAATTCCAATTTTTTAAATTCCAAATTCCAATTCAGCTGAAATTTAAAATATAAGTAAAGATAAAGTATAGCCTTGGAATTTGGGATTTAAATTTTGAATTTTCCTTTTAAAGATTGGAATTTGGAATTTAAATTTTGGAATTTTCTCCTTTGATCTTGACTGGAATTCCGGAAACCATCAAAACAACTTCATCTGCATTTGATGCTAAAAACTGATTCATCCAGCCTTGCAGTTCGGTAAATTTTCTGCCGATTTCGGTTGAGGCATGAACACCCATTCCAATTTCGTTGGTTACAATAATTAGTGTTGCGTTTTCCTGATTGGCAATTGAAAGAAATTCTTTTTTTGCTTCTTCTAAACTTAAAGTCACATCGTTTTTATTATCTACAAAAAAGTTGGTCAGCCAAAGCGTTACACAGTCGATTAAAGCAACTTTTCCGGAAAAGTTTATTTCGCTTAAATGTTTTTCTTTTTCAATATTCGTCCAGCGTTCGTCTCTTTCCAGTTGATGACGATCAATTCTATTTTGAAAATCTGAATCCCATTTTCGGGCTGTCGCCACATATATTGGATTGTTTGAAAGTTGTAAAGCTAAATTTTGGGCATAACTGCTTTTTCCTGACCGCTCGCCTCCAGTTACTAAATATATCATTTATAATGGTTAATTATTGATTGTTAATTATTAATTTAATTTAGAAACTTTTTTTGCTTCTAAATGATTTTTGGAAGTTTTAAGAATACTCGTTATTAATTTCAAAATTGAAATAGCGTCATTATTAATATTTTCGAATTCCTTTTCATTTAAATAATCCGTTGCTTTTAATAATTCTAACCAATAAACAGTTTCATTAGCTTCTTTCTGAGCAATTGCAAATTTATGAATGAAGTCACTTTTGCTTTCAGCATGTTCAGCTTCTCTAATCATTGCGCCAACGCTAGTTCCCGATCTCAGAAGTTGTTTAGAAAGTATAAATTCTTTTTTATCATTATTTAAATATTGATATAGCTTGACAATTCTGATCGCAAAATCAAAACTTTTATTTTTAATAACGTTGTTTTTCATAATTAACAACTAACAATTTATAATTAACAATTAATACGGGCAATGTCTGCACTTGTTTCCGCAGCAAGTTCCGCGTTTTAAATGAAACCAAGCTTTAAAAACCATGTTGCCATCTTCTGTATAATAGTCAATTCCCTCAATTAGTTTTTCTGTTTTGGGTAAAGATATAGCTTTATTTTTAAGAGCATTTTTAGGAGTGATAGTTTCAATATAAGCATCGATTTTATCTTCGCATGCTTCTTTAAAACAAACGGGACAAAGACAGTCTCCTCCTTCAGAAAGATTGAAAATAGGCGGGTAATCATTACACCAGCATTTATTTTCAACCGAAATGTCTCCACAGCTGAATTGAGATTCACAGCTTGAGCAAACTTTAATTTTTGTGGTATTCATGTTGCAAAGATACAAATTGTTGAATTTTGTAAGAATAAAGATAAACAAAAAAAATAGAAAATACTTTACCTTTGTTCCTTTCGAAAACGTAAAATATGAGACATTTATTCCCTAAATTGATTTTTATTTCTTCTTTTTTTATTCTCTTCGGATGTAAGAAGAACGAAACGAGCGAAGTAGCTAAAATTGAAACTGCAAAAAATAGTATCGAATATGCATCTGGACTTTCTATTGTAAAATATGATGATTATTCAGTTGTAACAGTTTCAAATCCATGGCCTAACGCAAATAAGGATTTTAAATATATTTTAAAAGAAAAAGAAGCAAAAGTTCCGGATAGTCTTCAATCTTATACTACAATTCAGGTTCCGTTAGAATCTGTTGTGGTAACATCAACAACCAATATTCCGTTTTTAGAAATGCTGGAAGTAGAAAATAAATTGGTTGGTTTTCCTCATACCGATTATATTTCATCTGAAAAAACAAGAGCCTTAATTGACAAAGGTTCTGTGAAAAACGTTGGACAAAATGAAAAATTAAATATCGAACAATTAATAGAATTATCGCCGGACTTGATTGTGACTTTTGGAGTTGACAATAATAATCCGATGCTGGATAATTTGAAAAAAAGCGGTTTAAATGTTTTAATTCAGGGCGACTGGATGGAACAATCGCCGCTTGGAAAAGCAGAATGGATTAAACTTTACGGAGCATTATTTGGTAAAGAAGATAAAGCAAAAGAATTGTTTGATAAAATTGTTGAGAGTTATAATCAGGCTAAAAAACTAGCTGCAGAAAAAACAGCAAATTCAACCGTTTTATACGGATCAATGTATGAAGATGTTTGGTACGTTGCCAAAGGAAACAGCTGGGTTGCCGAATTTATGAAAGATGCTCACGCTAATTATTTATGGGCAGATTTGAAAGGAACGGGAAGTGAAGGTTTGTCTTTTGAAAAAGTTTTAGATAAAGCAAAAACGGCAAATGTCTGGATTGCTTCGGGTTCTTTTAAAAGTTTAGATGAATTGCAAAAAGCAAACCCGCATTATAGTGAATTTGATGCTTTTACCAATAAAAGTGTTTATAGTTTCGAAGGGAAACTCGGTGCAACTGGCGGAACGGTTTATTATGAATTAGCACCAAGCCGTCCGGATTTAGTTTTAAAAGATTACATTAAAATTTTTCATCCTGATTTAATGTCGAGCTACGAATTTACTTTTGCATCAAAACTGAATTAAATTGGCAAACAAAAAACGAAATACCATTTTATTTGTCGTTTTGGCTTTAGGTCTTTTATTGATGTTTTTTGCGAGCATTAGTTTAGGATCTGTCACGATTCCGTTAAAAGATGTTTTTACGAGTTTAACCGGAGGACATGCGACAAAATCAACCTGGGAATATATCATTATCAATTATCGTCTGCCAAAAGCCATCACCGCAGTTTTAGTGGGAACGGGACTTTCGATAAGCGGACTTTTAATGCAGACTTTATTTCGGAATCCACTTGCTGGGCCTTATGTTTTGGGATTAAGTTCCGGAGCTAGTTTAGGCGTTGCTTTTGTGATTTTAGGTGCAGGATTTCTGCCTTCGTTTTTAAGTGTTATTGCTTTATCGTCATACGGAATTGTAATTGCTTCTACTTTCGGAAGTATATTAGTTTTATTGTTGGTTTTAGTAGTGTCACAAAGATTACGGGACACAATGGCCATTTTAATTGTCGGATTAATGTTTGGAAGTTTTACAACGGCAATCGTAAGTGTTTTGACTTATTTCAGTACGGCTGAACAATTGCAGAAATTTACTTTTTGGTCAATGGGAAGTCTAGGGAATCTTTCCTGGCCAACCATTGGAATTTTGACGTTCTGTGTTGGAATTGGATTGCTTTTAAGTGCTAAAAGTATTAAACCTTTAAACGCTTTGCTTTTAGGAGAAAACTATGCAAAAAGTATGGGTTTGAATTTTAAAAGTGCAAGGTTAATAATCATATTTGCAACGAGCATATTATCGGGAGCGATTACGGCTTTTGCCGGACCTATTGCTTTTGTTGGATTAGCGGTTCCGCATATTGCAAAACTGACTTTTCAAACTAGTAATCATACTATTTTGTTTTGGAGTACTTTATTTTTCGGATCGATTATAATGTTGTTTTGTGATATTGTTTCACAAATGCCTGGATTCGATGTTACGCTTCCAATAAATGCCATAACGTCTATAATTGGTGCGCCCGTTGTGATTTGGCTTTTGGTAAGAAAACGAAATTTCCAATAATTATTAGCCCACAGATTTTACGGATTAAACGGATTTTCACAGATTATTTTTTAATCATTTTAATCCTTATAATCTGTGGCAAGAAAAAAACTCAGCAACTTAGTATCTTAGAACCTTAGCAACTTTAAAAAATGATAAGTATTTTAAAAACTTCAAATTTAAATATTGGATATAAATCCAAAAATGCGGTTGTGACTATTGCTGAGAATTTAAATTTGAATTTAAGTTCTGGAAAACTCATTTCTTTGATTGGAGCAAACGGAATAGGGAAATCGACTTTATTGCGAACCATTACCGGAATTCAGCATCCTTTATCTGGGAATGTTTTTTTGAATGATAAAAATATCTCAACATATAAACCTTTAGATTTAGCGCAGAATTTAAGTCTGGTTTTAACCGAAAAACTGCCGCCAAGTAATCTTTCTGTTTTTGAATTGGTGGCACTTGGTCGTCAGCCTTATACCAATTGGGTGGGAACTTTAACCCAAACTGATATCGATAAAGTTCAGGAAGCCATGCAGCTGACGCAAATTGAACATCTTTCTTATAAAAAGTATTACGAAATAAGCGATGGACAATTGCAAAAGGTTTTAATTGCCAGGGCTTTGGCACAAGATACTCCGCTGATTATTTTAGATGAACCAACAACACATCTTGATTTACTTCATAAAGTTTCCTTGTTTAAATTATTGAAGAAACTAACTCAAGAAACTCAAAAATGCATTTTGTTTTCAACACACGATATTGATTTGGCAATTCAATTAAGCGACGAAATGATTGTCATGACACCAGAAAATGTGGTTCAGGACGAACCTTGCAATTTAATTTCAAATGGAAGTTTTGCTGCTTTGTTCAAAGATGAGCATATTATTTTTGATGCCGAAAAAGGGAAGTTTATTGTTACCTGATTCTTTTCCTGCAAGGTTTTTCAAACCTTGTAGGTATTTGTTATTTATTGCGCGCTTTTAAAATTTATACCTACAAGGTTTGAAAAACCTTGCAGGAAGATCGAGATTACTTTTTCAATCCAATCTGTCTCTTAGCTTCGCCAACTACAAAAGCAACAGAATTCGCAATATTAAAAGAACGAATAAGCGGAGACATAGGAATCGTTAAATGATTTTCAAATCGGGCCATAAATTCCTTGCTCAAACCAACGCTTTCTTTTCCGAAAACTAACCAATCACCATCCTGAAATTCATTTTCTAAATACGATTTATCAGAATGAGAACTCATTAAAAATACACGAGAATGATCAGGAATTTGAGCAATCCATTCTTCAACATTTTGATATTCGGTTACATCAAGGTGTACCCAATAATCCAAGCCTGAACGTTTTAGGTTTTTATCATTAATTACAAAACCAAAAGGATGAATTAAATGCAGTCGGCTTTCAGTTCCTACGCACAATCTTCCAATGTTTCCGGTATTATTTGGTATTTCTGGTTCTACAAGAACAACGTTCAGCATTTTTTTGAATTATGAGTTATAAGTTATGAGTTTTCAAAAATTATCTAATTATCAAATTGACTCATTATCTAATTTAAAATCTTTTACTTCTAAAACCTCACCGGCTTTTAAGTTCTGCAAATATACATTTCCTATCCGAACGCGAACCAAACGTAATGTAGGAAAATCAACTGCGGCGGTCATTTTTCGAACCTGACGAAATTTCCCTTCGTTTACAGTAATCGAAGCCCAGGAAGTCGGGCCGTGTCGTTCGTCCCTGATTTTTTTTGCCCTTGGTCCAAAATCAGGAATTTCAGTAACAATAAAAGCAGAACAGGGTTTTGTTTTGTATTTTCCGCCTTCAAAACCTATTTCAACACCTTTTTGCAATTGTTCAATCGCTTCGGGCGTAATTATGCCGTCAACCTGAACATAATATTCTTTGTCGACTTTTTTACTTCTTATCTGCTCGCTTACCTTACCATCGGTTGTTAGCAAAAGTAAACCTTCAGAATCTTCATCTAATCGGCCAATTGCCATTGTGCCTTCGGGAAAATCATGAAGTTCGCCCAAAAGCTTTTTCTTTCTTTTCAATTCATAAATAAATTGGCTTAAATAGCCGTAAGGTTTAAAAAGAATGAAGTGTCGGTGCATGTTTTATTTTTTGCAAAGATAGCTTTGTTCTGCAAGTATTAAAGTAAAACTGAGAATCGATTACTCGTTTTTTGCTTTCATCTTTTTCAGCCATTGATAAACAAACCAGATTACCGTGATTCCGAATACAATTAAAAGCGGAATATAATAGTTTTGGAAGAAATCATGAAAATAACTTCCAATAAAAATATAGATCGAAGCCATGCACAATTTTATCAGAATAAATTCGGCATTTGACCAGCTTGTTTTGATTTTAAGAAATTTCATAAGACTGTTTTTTAGTTCATGATTAAAGTTATGAAAAATGCTTTTTAAACTAAATGCTATGTTAAACAACTTTCTTTTAAAATTTAGAATTCGTAATATTAATATAGAAAATCAAAATAATAAAGGATATGGAAACTAATAATCTAGGCTCTAAAAAAATAAATGGAGTACAAAAAGATATCGATGAAACGAAAGGGAAAAATATTTCACACGACGGAAAAGCAGATGATGCTAACCTGAAAAAAGAAGTGGTTGCAGATAAAGACGGAAACAAAGAAGTTGTAGACAGGGCGAGAAATGAAAATGAAGATATTCAAAAAGTTAAAGACGATGTAAATCCAAATAATCCAAATGCAAACCGCGGTGTTTCTAGTGATGAAGAAGCAAAAAAGACAGTCGAAAATAAAGACAGAAATTCTGATGTTGAACCAAACCGCTATCCAAATTCGCATCCGGATAATCATGAAGATCGCGGCAATATGAAATTAGACGAAGATAAATAATACGGAAAATTTTCTGGAATTACGAGGTTTTAATGCCAAATAACATTTGATTATGATAAAGTCTTAATTTTATTGTAAACCCCGTTTTTGCTATGGTCAGCCGTCAATATCTTCGTAAATTACAGCTACAAAATTTAAATTTAAAGAATATGGCACTTTTAGAAAACAAAGTAGCTTTTGTATCTGGAGGCGGTTCAGGAATTGGACGCGCAGTTGCAGAATCCTACGCTAGAGAAGGAGCAAAAGTTGTAGTTTCGGATATTAATGTTGAACACGGAGAAGAAACCGTAAAAATTATAAAAGAAAGCGGAGGAGAAGCCTTTTTTGTAAAAGGTGATTCGTCGAGTGCAAGCGATAATAAACATATGGTTGAGGTTACGGTTTCAAAATACGGCCGACTTGATATTGCCTGCAACAATGCTGGAATGGGCGGTCCGGCAAAACCAACTGGAGAATATGAACCCGATGCCTGGGATCGCGTAATTGCGCTTAATTTAAGCGGTGTTTTTTATGCCTGTCGTTATCAATTAGAGCAAATGGAAAAAAGCGGCGGAGGAAACATCGTTAATATCGCTTCTATTCACGGACAAGTTGCTGCTCCGTTAAGTCCGGCTTATACGGCATCTAAACATGGAGTTGTAGGTTTGACTAAAAATATTGCGGCAGAATATGCTCAAAAAAATATTCGTTGTAATGCCGTAGGCCCCGGTTACATTGAAACAGCATTGCTAAAAGATAATTTGAATAAGGATGCAATGAACGCTATTGCTGCAAAAGCGCCAATGAATCGTTTAGGAACGGCTGAAGAAATTGCCGAACTGGTAACTTTTTTAAGTTCTGAAAAATCTTCTTTCACCACAGGAAGTTACATTATTGCCGATGGAGGTTATACTGCCATATAATTTTCGGTATAAATATTTACGAAAAAAGCTGTTCTGTTTAGAGCAGCTTTTTTATTGCAAAAGAATTTTAAAATAAAGTTTTTTCTTATAAAAAATAAAATACTGTTCTTGGATTTTATAATTATTAAAAATAGTGCGAAAACGCATTCTGCCTAAATCAGGAAAATTTTAGAATACCAAATTAGATTTACTGTTAATAAAATATTTATGTAAAAACTTACAATTAATTTAAGTTTTTACAATATTCCCTTAACTTTAAACAATATAACTTTGATTTCTAAACCCCTATTTTTAAATTTATGAAAAACATTTACTCAATTCGCCATCTCGTGGCCTTTTTAAGTTTTTTTTGTTGTTCACTAAGTCTGGTTGCGCAAACCTTTCCAACACCTCAGGATTTGCCATATCAGCAAAATTTTTCTATTGCTCCTAGTGTTACAGCATATCCTGCTGGATTTCAAGGATGGACAGCAAGTACAGTTCCAGGATCTGCTTTTAATACAAATGCAGTATTAGTGGCAGACAGACCTTTAGTTGCAAGCAGTACTGCCGCAACTACAAGTGGTAATTTTCATAATTATGATGGCAAAATTGGTTTCTTAAATACTGGTTCATTAGACTTAACAATTGGTTTTGCTTTTGATGCAACTGGAGAAACAGCAATACAAGTGCAATATGATGCAATGACAATTCGTAACCCATATGATGTCGCTGCAAACAGTTCACGTATAAACGAAATGGTTTTACAATATAGAGTAGGTACAAGTGCGCCTTTTATTTCATTATTATCTACTGCTTATGTAAATAATGATGTAAAACAGACCACTGCCGTTACAACACCTCAAAACTCGAGAACCATAAAAGTAACTTTGCCTGCAGATTGTGATAATCAGCCAATAGTTCAAATTAGATGGATTTCAAGACAAGTTTCAGGATCAGGTTCGCGTCCTTCATTTGCAATTGATAATATCGATATTAAAAGCGATGTTGCAGCTCCGGTAAATGCATCAGGATATCCAAAAGCAGATAATATTTTAGCACAAAGCTTTGATTTTATTAATAAACTAGACGAACCTGCAAAAACGTATTATGTATTATTGCCGGGCGGAAGTGCAGAACCTACAATTGCTCAGATAAAAGCAGGACAGGATGCAGCAGGAACGGCAGCTTTACAATCTGGATTTTTAGATATTACAAATGCATCTCAGGAATATGTAAAAAGTTTTACAGGATTAAGTTTAAGTACAGCATATTCTGTTTTTTCAATTTCTGAAGATCCTTATGGAAATGTTCAGTCTACAGTAAATAGAATTGATGCCGCAACTTCAAGCGTTGCGCTTCCTAATTTAGTTCCTTCGGTTGTTTCTTTAAATTTAGGTTTTTCTGAAGCAAATTTTGAATCAGATGTTTTCTCATACCAGCTTCAAGGTTTAAACCTTACTGATGATGTTGTTTTAAATTCAACATCAAATTTTACTATCTCTAAAGATAATATAACTTTTGCGTCGACATTAACTTTTGCGGCTGCTGATTTTGCTTCAAATGCCACTCCAACTGTTTATGTAAAGTTTACACCAAATGCAGTCAACAGTTTTACCGGCGAAATAACGCATGAATCAAATGGCGCTGCAACAAAAATTGTTACGCTGACAGGAGTAGGAATTAATCCGTACATAGAGGGATTTAATGATCCTAATGTTTTATCTAACAGCGGATGGACACAATACAACGTTGCCGGAACCATAAACAAATGGTCGCCAACAACGGTTGCAAGAAATGTAAATTCAGGAACTGGAGCCGTTTTAATGAACGGATTTTCAGATACCGGAGCGAGCAAAGACTGGTTGATTTCGCCAAAATTGCATTTAGATACCTTTACTCATTTTGCATTATTATCTTTTTACTCTCGTAAATTTTATGCAGGTCCAGGTTTAAAATTAATGGTTTCTACAGATTATGATGGAAAAAGCAATCCGGAAACGGCAACCTGGGCAGAAATAGATGGTAAATTTCCAACCGTAACCGGAACGTATACACAATCACAATATATTGATTTAAGTGGTTTTAAAACTGGCAGCACATATGTTGCATGGGTTTATGAAACTACAGCTGGAGGAAATAACTTCGCAGCCGAGTGGTCATTAGATGATGTTGCAATTACCAATGAAACAGGTTATGTAAATGCAAATCCTGTTCTTGATTTTGGAGATGTTGCACAAAATACAATTTCGGCAAGCCAGTCTTTTATTTTTAAAGCCGAAGGTTATGGAGACATTACAATTACAGCTCCGGCAGATTATCAAGTGTCATTAGATAATATTACATTTCAATCAAGCGTAATTGTCGAAGCTACAGAAGCTGCAAATGGCAAAACAATCTATGCAAGATTTACACCTTCATCAAAACAATTAATAATTCCCGGTCCATTAACAGTAACCGGAACTGGATTAAACAAACAAATTGGTTTATTGACAGGTTCTTCTTTACCAAAAGCAGATACATATGATGTGGTAACGTATAATTTAGAATTTTTTGGAACAGATGTAAAAGGTACAGACGGAGTAGAATTTGGCCCAACAGATGATGCCTTGCAAATTGATAATGTTGCCAAAGTAATGAACAAACTAAATGCAGATGTTTATGTAGTTCAGGAAGTTTCTGATGATCCGTCGATTGATGTTTTAATCCAAAAAATAAACATTAACGGAAAAACATTCGGCAAAACAACTTCTACATCTTGGTCGTATTCTTTTGATGCACCAGATCCAAATTTCCCGCCGCAAAAACTAGTAGTGCTTTATAACACGCAGACAACTTCTGTAAAAAAGACTCGTGTTATGTTTAAAGAGTTTTATGATGAAGTTCGTGCCGGAACAAAAACGTTACCGAATTATCCTGGCGGAAATGGCTCAAGTTTTTTCTCTTCTGGACGTTTACCGTATTTGGTAACAATCGAAACCAATATGGGCGGATTTACAAAAGAAATCAATTTGGTTGATCTTCACGCACGCGCTAACAGCGGAAGCGATATTTCACGTTATAACATGCGTAAATACGATGCTCAGGTTTTAAAAGACAGTTTAGATGCACATTATTCAAATTCTAATTTAATTATTTTAGGAGATTACAATGATGACGTAAAAGCATCAGTAATTACGCCAAATCCTTCTTCTTACGAAAGTTTTGTTACAGATACGAATAACTACAATCCACTTACTTTAGGAATAAGTCAGGCTGGAGCTTACAGTTTTTTAAGTTCAGGCGGATTTCTGGATCACATTATAATTTCTAATGAATTAAGTGATGAATATATTCCAAATTCCATTGCAGTTTATGACCCGCGTAATGATATTCCAAGTTATACCACAACAACGTCAGATCACGGGCCTGTAATTGCTCGTTTTGAATTAAAAGAAGATGTTTTATCAACTCCTGATTTTGGATCTAAAAACGGATTTTTTGTAAAAGCATATCCAAATCCGGCAGTTGATGATTTAAATTTTGCAGTAAAAACAAGCGAAAACAGAAATCTAAAACTAAGACTTTACGATATAAACGGTCGTGTGTTAGGAAATCCTATTGAAATTAAAAGCAGTCAGGAACTTTCAAACACCGTAATGTCAGTTCGTAATTTATATCCGGGACTTTACATTTATACTTTATCAGAAAACAATAAAGTGATTTATAAAGAAAAAATCCTGAAAAAATAAGCTAAAGATTAATTCATTAAAATTATTTTTGTTTTTAATAAATTAGTCTTTTACAATTTTGAAATAGATTGGCTTATCATTCCGTCGGAATGTTTCGTTGGTAGAAAAAAACAATAGCAAGCAGTGTTTACGTTCCGTAGGAACGTTTGATATGATATTGAAAAAAATGATAACAAAATGAAACGTTCCTACGGAACGTAAATTATATGGTAATAATATATTTTCTACCAATGAAATGTTCCTACGGAACAAAAACATACATAAAAAACAAAAAGGTAGTTCAATTCGAACTGCCTTTTTGTTTTTCATTTATTTCCCAAGTAAAAACTTAGCGCGATTTATATCTATTGGATCAGAAATGGATAAAAAATAATCCAATTGCCATTGCTGTGTTTTTTGTGCTTGTTTGCTTGTTGTTTCATCCCAAGGCGGATAAACTCTTGTGGCTCTTATTCCTTCTTTTACAGTTGTTGTAAAAATTCCTTTTTTGAGTAAAACCTCTTTCGGAAAAATAAACTGCCCTAAAAGATTTTCTTTTTGAACACTTACAATTACAAAATCTATTGCATCAGAATAATCAAAAGGTTCGATAATTCCGGCTTTATTTCGTTTCCATAAAGTTACAAACTGACCCGTTTTGGTTGGCGTAATTTTAGCCGATCTAAATTTAATCTGGCTTTCGCCGATTTTAAAATCGAAAGCGTCATATTCCTGACTTTCCTTTTCGGGTTGAGGTTCAGAACATTCGAAATTGCAAATATCATAAATCAGTTCTTTTGCAATTTGTAAATTCTTTGGAACAAATTTTAGATCATTCCAGTTATTTTTAAAAGGCATTAATTGTTTTATTTTCCCTGCAAAATACAATAAATCAAACATTAATTCAATAAAAAAGGCAGTTCAATTGAACCGCCTTTTTGTTATATCTATTGAAATTAAAAACAATAAACTATAGACATTAAAAGTTAACATTCAACCCAAAATTCAATCCCCATTGAAATTGATTAAAAGATTGATTGCTTAAAGGATTTGCATAATAATTAACAGCAGGTTCAACAAAAACGTTTGTTTTTTTATAAACCCTATATTGTACCGTACTGCTCAAAGTGGTACCATAAACATAATCGTTTGCATTTACGTTTTCGCCCATAGAATTTCCATCAATGGCAACACTGTTAGAAATCAGTTTACCAACAAATCCGCCTGTGTTTAGATTTATGTTTGTTCTGTTTTTATTAAAAACAGAATACGAAACTTCTAAAGGCATTTCGATGTAACGAAGATTTTGGCTCAGATTTCCAGTTTCGATATTATCGCTTTGCAGCACATCTTTTGTAGTATTTGAAACTAAAACATAACGTGTATCACTTGCAATTTGAGGAACGCTTTCATTTTTTACAAAATAATCGCTTGAGCTGAAAAGAGCTTGGTTTCTTGTGCTTAAATAGGAAACATTTGCCACACTTTGTCCCAGTTCATTGATTTTAAAGCCAGAAGCAACAGCCCATTTTTTATTGATTTTATACTGTGTTTTTACACCGTATGAATTACTTTGTTTAGAATCGTTTACGTTTCCTAAAGTTTTATTGTTTTTATAATTTTCAGAATTGGCAACACCGGCAAAAAGCTGTAAAGCCCATTTTTCTGATTTAGATAATGTTTTGTCTTCTTTTTTCTTTTTCTCTGCTTCCGGAGTAACAGCAGCAATTCCTTTTTCTAAATTTTGAAGTTCCGCTAACTGTACAGAATCTTTTTTACTCAAAACATTTGAATTACTAAAAGCAGTATTGTTTTTTGAATTACTATTTTGAACACTTGCAATACTTTTGTCAGTAGTCGTTTTTTGAATATTTTCTTTATTCAACAAAGGACTTAAAGCATTTGGATTTCTCTTTGTCGTAGAATTTGAAGCATTAAGTGCAAGTGCATTTTTATTTTTTGAAGACGAAAGATCCTCAAAAATTGAATTCGGTAATTGATTTCCTGAAACAGCATTAAAATTATTTGTTTTTGCCGGAGCAAATTTCTTCTCTGCTAAAACCTTATCAGCATTTCTTTTTTCAATGTCTGACTGACTTTTCGAGCCGTAATTAAAAGAATTCGATTTGTTTGGGGCAAATGATTTTTCGGCAACAGCCTTGTTTAAATTCTCTTTTTTAGTGGTCGAAAGTTGATTTTTAGATGCCGCATTAAATCCATTTTCTCCAGCTGAAACAAATGTTTTTTCGGCGACAGCGCGATTTATATTTTCTTTTTTATTGGTAGAAATTTGACTTTTAGAATCTGCATTTAACCCATTTTCTCTCGCTGGAACAAATGATTTTTCGGCTACGGCATTATTTCTTTCGACATTTACTTTTGGTTCAAAGCTGTTATTATTTGTTTTGTTTTGAGAACCTGTTTGAGCTTTAACTGTTTTTGAATTCTGGTTTAATTGATTTTGGTCTGATTGATTTGTTGTTTTTTCTGATGACGAAACCCGATTATTATTCGATTCTTTTTCAAGGATATTTTCTTTATTTTCAATACTTCTGGTTTTATCTGTATCCTTATTTTCCTGATCCAGAACCACATTATTATTTTCAATAGAATTGTTTTGTATTGTTTTAATTCCCGAATTATCAGAACTAAAATGCAATACAGATGGGAGCAGTAAACCTAATAATAAGCATGCAGCCGCAGACCACCAAAGAATTGCTCTTTTCTTCTTTTTAGGTTTGTCGAGTTTTTCTTCAATCTGACCCCACAATTCAGGAGGCGGAACACTCGAGAAGTCTTCCATTGATGAAAAAATATCTTCTATTTTTTGCTTCTTCATGCTATCTTAAAATTTTTTTTTATGCTCAGTATTCTTTTTTGCAAAATATGTTTAGCTCTATTTAAATTTGATTTTGATGTTCCTTCGGAGATTTTTAGTAATTCGGCAATCTCTTTGTGTTTCATCTTTTCAAAAACATAGAGGTTAAAAACCGTTCGATATTGATCTGGTAAATCTCTAATATATTCTAACAGTTTTTCTTGTTCTATTGGGATAATGTCCAGTTCCTCTTCTTCTACAAAATCAGTATCGGGATCAAAAACATCAAGAAAGAAACTCTCTTTTTTCTTCTTATTTAAAGTTTCAATCAGCTTATTAATGAAAATTCGTTTTAGCCAGCCTTCAAAACTTCCTTCAAATTTATATTGGCTGATTTTTTGAAAAACAATAACAAATGCTTCCTGGAAAACATCCTTTGCATCGTCTTCATTTTTCATATACTTAAGGCAAATACCGTATAAAACAGGAGAGAACAACTGATATATTTTCAGTTGTCCTCCTCTGTCATTTTTCATGCAAAGCTTAATATATTTCTCTAAATCGTCTTTCAAAAAATGGATTAATTTGGTTTTGCAAAAATAGTTCTTAAAAGCTTACAAAACTACATTTTGTAAATAGTTAGAACTAGTGGTATTTTGTGTTAGTTTTTGATTATCAAGTATATCTGTATCTTTTGTTGGGTAACAAAAGATACAGATGTTACTCAATGAGTATTATTTTAAGCTGTTGATTTTTGCCTTAAGCGCCATTCTGAAAGCTTTTATTTCACTGCTCATATCTGGAGTATCATTATTGTCAATAGTAATTTTAGTTACTGTAATTCCCTGACGAAGCTCAAAATAAACGCCGCCCTGAGCACCTGGTGTACCATAGGTTTTTGTCTGACCTTTAATTGCTGTAATTTCTGTAGGGATAGTTTTTGACAATGTAGTATATTCACTTCTTACCGTTTTAGCATTGTATTTATATTGCTCAAACTCGTAGTTTCCGGTAGTTACACCAAGGAATTTTAAAATATTGTAGTCATTGATCTGAAAAAAGTCATTTGTAGTTCCAAAACTTCCAATTACGATATTGTCAGGACTTTCGTTTGTTCTGTTAAACAAAATTGCTTTTGCAGTTTTAGGGATCAAAATGAAATCTGTCGGGTAAGTTGGAGTCTGCGTTAAAGTTTCTCCCGTTTGAGGTCCTTTTTCGTAGAAATTAACAATGATTTCGCAGTTGTTTTGTACAATTGAAGTAATTTTTATTGCGTAACCATTTGTAGGTTTTACGCCTGCAAAAAGTGCAATCATATAGTTATCACTAAAATTAATGTTAGGATCGCTTGCAACTGTACAGGTATTGGCATGTTTTGTAAAATAAGCGTCCATTTTTTCCTGCGAAGTTATAATAAGGGCACTCGGATTATTAGGTAAAGTTTTTACACTATAGTTACATAAAACAGGGAAGCCTGAAAAAGGTAAATCTACATTAGTTCCACAGTCAACATTCAGGTCGTCATTACTAAGAGAGCAGGCGCTAAATCCAAAAGCGATAAATAAGCTCAACATTAATTTTTTCATGATTATTTTTTAATAGGTTATATAATGTAGATGAAGTTGCTTTAAAATGGTTGCGTGAAAAATTATTTTTTTAAAGGATTTCCGTAAATCTTATTTAGATTGTTTGATTAATTTAGACCCCATACTAATTCGTGATATTTTAATTTTTAAAACCACGAACTACGTATTATTGCGTACTTTTACTTAAAATAAACTTAGATATGATAGAATTTCTTCCACTTTTATTGGCTTTTGTAATTGCTCTGTTTCTGGGAATATACTTAGGAAAAATGTTGTTTTCGGCTAAATTTCAGGCAGAAAAAGTAAGTTTAGAAGAAAGACTGAGTGCAACTGCAAATCAGCTTCAATTACAGAAAGAACAATTTGAAACAGAAAGAAATAATTTTCAGAAACAGCTTCATTTAACCAATTCTGAAAAAGAAAGTATCCGAACAGAAAAAGATAGTCTGGCCATTCAGCTTTCTAAAAAAGAAGTTGATTTTGAGAATTTATGGGAACGCCACAAAGAGCAGAAAAGTGAAATAAACGAACTTCAGGAAAAATTCACCAAAGAATTTGAAAACCTCGCGAATAAAATTCTTGAAGAAAAATCGGCAAAATTTACAGAGCAGAATAGTGAAAACATGAAAAATATCCTGCTGCCGCTTCAGGATAAAATTCATGTATTTGAACAAAAAGTAGATCAAACGCATAAAGAAAGCATTGATTATCACGCAGCATTGCGCCAGCAGATTATTGGTTTAAGCGAAATGAACGCTCAAATGAGCAAAGAAACCCTAAACTTAACGAAAGCGTTAAAAGGCGACAGCAAAATGCAGGGAAACTGGGGTGAACTTGTTTTAGAACGTGTTCTCGAAAAATCTGGTTTAGAAAAAGGAAGAGAATATGAAGTACAGCAAAGTTTTGTAAATGCCGAAGGAAACCGTGTTTTTCCAGATGTTGTCATCAATCTTCCGGATGGTAAGAAAATGATTGTCGATTCTAAAGTTTCTCTTGTTGCTTATGAAAAATGGGTAAACGAAGAATCTGATTTACTAAAAGCAGACTGGCTTAGAGAACATGTTTCGTCTATTAAACGCCACGTTGAACAACTCGGAAATAAAAATTATCACGATTTATATCAAATTGAGAGCCCGGATTTTGTTTTGCTTTTTATCCCGATAGAACCCGCTTTTGCGATTGCGTTAAACGAAGATTCTACTTTATATAATAAAGCTTTCGACAGAAATATTGTAATTGTTACGCCAAGTACATTATTAGCAACGCTGCGCACGATAGATAGTATGTGGGCAAATCAAAAACAACAGGAAAATGCTTTTGAAATTGCCAGACAAGCCGGAGCTTTATACGATAAATTTGAAGGTTTTGTTACCGATTTAGTTAGAATTGGAAATAAAATAAAAGACACCAAAACTGAATACGAAAGCGCTATGAATAAGCTTGTTGACGGCAAAGGAAACTTGATTTCGAGTGTAGAAAGATTAAAAAAAATGGGAGCAAAAGCCAAGAAATCACTTCCCGAAAACATCATCAACAGAGCGTTGAATACGGATGAAACCGAATTATTGAATCAAGAAAATATTTAAACACATAGAAACATAGATTTTATTTTTCTGTGAAAGAATTAAAAAGAAACTAGTTTCTAACACATAGTTATCTATGTTTGTTAATACAAGTGAAACGCCTTTAACGACATTGAAAAACTATGTCCCTATGTGTTTAAAATAATAACTATAGAAATTTCCAAAAACAAAAAACATGACTACAGATTTTAAACCCGTTTCTTCATCAAAAATCAGCATTTCAGAATTAATGCTTCCGTCGCATACTAATTTTAGCGGTAAAATTCACGGGGGATATATTTTACAGCTTTTAGATCAAATTGCATTTGCTTCGGCGTCAAAATTTAGCGGTAACTATTGCGTAACGGCTTCTGTTGATACCGTAAACTTTCTTAAACCAATAGAAGTTGGAGAATTAGTAACCATGAAAGCCTCTGTAAATTATGTGGGAAGAAGTTCGATGATTGTGGGCATTCGTGTTGAAGCAGAAAATATCCAAACCGGAGTAATCAAACATTGTAATTCATCTTATTTTACAATGGTTGCCAAAGATAAAGAAGGTAAAAGTGTTCCTGTTCCGGGATTGATTTTGTCAAATTTAGATGAAGTGCGACGTTTTAGAAAAGCAATCAAACATATCGAGGTTAGAAAAGAAGTCGAAGAACACGAAAAAGTTGCCAATATTAACTCAATCGAAGACTTAGCAAGCCTAGATAAATACAACGTGCTTTTAGAAATCAGCTAAATTTTTCTACCGATCAAATATCTCTCTGAGATATTTCTTTCGTATTTAGTTGTAATTTTTTCATTCAATGATTATATTAGTAATATAATATCTCGTTGGTAGACGAAAAAGATATGTACCAACACATTTTGTCCCGTAGGGACATCTCATTTTTATTAATCATTCATTAAATAAAGAAATCATGATAAAGTTTGGATATACAATTTTATACGTTGAAGACGTAGAAAAATCAATAGAGTTTTATGAAAATGTATTCGGGTTCGCAAGAAAATTTATAAGCCCGGATAATGATTATGGAGAATTAAATACGGGCGAAACCACCATTTCGTTTGCATCAAAAAAGTTGGCATCGCATAATTTAAGCGAAGGTTTTATAGAAAGCAGTTTAGAAGACAAACCTTTTGCAATAGAATTAGGTTTTATTACAGAAGATGTTGGCGATCTTGTTCAAAAAGCAACTTCGTTTGGAGCCGTTTTAGTTACAGAACCAAAAAAAAAACCGTGGGGACAAGTTGTAGCATATGTTAGAGATACAGATGGTTTTTTATTGGAAATTTGTACGCCAATGCATGGATAAAATGTCATTAATAATAGCGGTATAGTCCCTACGGGACATTTGGGTCATTCGTTATTTTTTTTTCTACCGATATGTAATCTCTACGAGATATTCCGTTAGGAATTACATATCGGTAGAAAAAATTAAAATTTTCAAAAACGAATTTTGTTCAAATAGAATATTCACAAAAGAATATCTCGTAGAGATTACATATCGGTAGAAAAAATAAAATTCCGACCCCAATATTTGTCCCGTAGGGACTATACGGCATTTATTATTTCGTTGTCAAAAAAATATCTCGTAGAGATTACATATCGGTAGAAAAAATAAATTGTCTATCCCGTTTTTGTCCCGTAGGGACTATACGGCATTTATTATTTCGCTGTCAAAAAAAATATCTCGTAGAGATATCTCGTCGGTAGAAAAAATAAAATTCCCGACCCCATATTTGTCCCGTTGGGACATTTGATTTCACCTCAAACAAATTTCACCTCGCATTTATATCCACCATTTCGTACACCAAAATATTCACAAATATTTAGCACTAGTTCAAGAACTCCGCATCTTGAAATTTCGTAACTTTAAGTATAAACATTATGTTACAAATTTTTTCACGGAGTACTGCCGTTCTATTTTTTAACTTGTAAAATTCTTCTTAGAAATAGAATGACATAATTGTTTAATTGATGACGATTATGAAAAGAACTACATTGCTTATTTTATTTTTTACTGCATTTTCATTACTTGCCCAAGACAAATTTAAAACCACTACGGCAGTTGTAAATTTCGAAGCTTCTGTTCCTTTTTTTGAAGAAGTAAAAGCAGTAAATAAACTCGGAACTATTATTCTCGAACCAGAAACCAGTACTTTGATCTGTACTGTTGTAATCAAAGATTTTCGTTTTAAAATGGATTTAATGCAAGAACATTTTAATGAAAATTATATTGAAAGCCATCGTTATCCAAAATCAGTTTTTAAAGGGAAAGTTCAAAAATTTGATTTGAAAAACGTCGATGAAATTGAAAAAGAGTATGACGTAAAAGGAAAACTTTACCTGCACGGAAAATCGAAAATCATTGAAATGAAAGCCTTAATAAAAAGAGTTCCGGACGGAATACAGATTTCGTGTAATTATCCAATTTCAGTTTCAGATTTTAATATAGAAATACCAAGTGTGGTTGCCAGCAAAATTTCAAAAACGGCCAATACAAATTTACTTGGAGTTGTGAAAAGTGAAGATATGAAGTATCTAACTTTGAAATGATTTTAATGAATACTTGCTATAAGCGCTTTTTCTAAATCAGTAAACTGAAATTCAAATCCGGTTTTTTGTATTTTTTCTGATGAAACCCTTTGTCCGGTTAGGACCGCTTCGCTCATTTCTCCTAAAACAATTTTAAGAATAAAAGGAGGGATTTTAGGCAGCCAGATTGTATATCCGTATAATGAAGCCAATATTTTAGAAAATCTCGAATTTGTAGTGTTATCTGTCACAGCCGCATTATACGGGCCATGCATTTGGTCATCTGAAACTGCTTTACAATAAATTTGAGATAAATCCTCGATATGAATCCAGGGTAAATATTGTTTTCCTGATCCTAAAACGGCACCAAAACCAGCTTTAAAATTAGGATTGACTTTTTTCAAAAATCCTTCATCTTTTCCCAATACAATTGCAGTTCTGATTTTTACGGTTCGAATGCCTAATGTTTCTATTTTATCAGCTTCATTTTCCCAAATTTGGCAGGTTGTGCCTAAAAAGTCATTGGCTGCAGGCGTTTCTTCAGTACAAATTTTATGACTGGTAACAGCGCCATAAATTCCAACTCCCGAAGCCGAAATAAAAGCATCAAGTTTTTTGTTGTTTTTTTCTAAAACCGAAAAAATCAAATCAATTGGTTTTATGCGGCTTTCCAGAATTGCTTTTTTTCTTTTTTCTGTCCATCTTTTTTCAACGATTCCTTCACCGGCAAGATGAATTATGAAATCAGCATTTAGGACAGCATTTTCATCAATATAATTTTTGTTCAAATCCCATTTGTAATAGGTGATTTCAGCAGTGTTTTCTTTATGGGAACGGCTCAAAACAGATACAGAATATCCAGCTTGAATAAGAACATTTGTTAGATGTTTTCCAATGAATCCGCTTCCTCCGGTTAATAGAACATTTTGAGCCATAATAGTTTATAATATATTTAACAGTGCTTGCCGTTTAATCATTAGTAAAGGTACTTAAACAATGTTTACCTTTATGGCAAATTCTAAATTTTAAATAAAATGACGACTAAAAAAAAGGTAATTACCAAAGATGATATCGTTTCAAAATACATGGATGAAGTTTTAGAAAAAGGCCAAAAACCAAAATCAGTTTATCATTTTGCGAAAGAAAATGATTTTACCGAAGCGGAATTTTATTCCTTTTTTGGAACATTAGAAGGTTTAGAAAAAGAAATATTCCGATTGTTTTTTGAAAACACGGTTAACTTACTTCACAAAAACGAAGAATATCAGGAATATGACATGAAGAATAAAATGCTGAGTTTCTATTTTACCTTCTTCGAAATTTTAACCTCAAACAGAAGTTACGTTTTACAATCGCTTAAAATTGATAGAAATCCGCTTAAAAACCTGGTTCAGTTAACTACACTTAGAAATAGTTTCAAAGAATACGTTTCTGAAATTCTGACTGATGATTATAGATTAGAATTAGAAAAACTGCAGAAATATCAGGAAAAAGCCATTCAGGAATCGTCATGGTTACAATTAATGCTGACGATTAAATTTTGGATGGAAGATGAATCTGCTGCTTTTGAAAAAACAGACATCTTTATCGAAAAATCGGTTAATGCATCATTTGAATTAATGAATGTTGCACCAATGAATCATTTAATAGATTTTGGAAAATTTCTATTCAAAGAAAAAATATACAGCAAACAATGAAAACAATCGATTATATTCCAACTTCAAAAATAGAAAGAGCCGGAAAATTAGTTCAAACCGGCGCCAAAATCGGAGTAAATTATATAAAGCACTATGCTGAAAAAGTAGTAAACCCAGATTTAACCCGCGATAAACTTAACGAAAATAACGCCGAAGATATTTACGACGGACTTAAAAGCTTAAAAGGAAGTGCCTTGAAAGTAGCGCAGATGTTAAGCATGGACAAAAACTTTTTGCCTCAGGCTTATGTGGAGAAATTTTCTTTGTCGCAATTTTCAGTTCCGCCGCTTTCTGCACCTTTGGTTTTAAAAACTTTCAAGACTAATTTTGGCAAAACACCTTATGAAATTTTTGATGAGTTTAATGCAAATTCCGTAAATGCTGCAAGTATTGGTCAGGTTCATTTAGCAAAGAAAAATGATAAAAAACTGGCCGTTAAAATTCAATATCCGGGCGTTGCCAACAGTATTTCTTCAGATTTAGCTTTGGTAAAACCTATTGCAATCAGAATGTTTAATCTGCAGGGAAAAGATTCAGACAAATATTTTAAAGAAGTTGAAGACAAACTTATTGAAGAAACGAACTATTTGTTAGAATTAAAGCAAAGTCAGGAAGTTGTAGAAGCTTGTAATAAAATTGAAAACATCATTTTCCCAAATTACTATCCTGAATTTTCATCAGAGAAAATCATTACAATGGATTGGATGACGGGAATTCATCTTTCTGAATTTACGGCTAAAAATACAGATCAGGAAGTTGGCGATAAAGTAGGGCAGGCGCTTTGGGACTTTTACATGTACCAAATTCATGTTTTGCGAAAAGTACACGCAGATCCGCATCCGGGAAATTTTTTGGTTAATGATGAAAACCAATTAATCGCTTTAGATTTTGGCTGTATGAAACAAATTCCAGAAGAGTTTTATACACCCTATTTTGAGTTAATCAATAAAAATGTGATTACAGACGAGAAGCTTTTTAATAAAAAATTATTCGAATTAGAAATCCTTCGTCCAGACGATACTCCGGCAGAAGTGGAATATTTCACTGATATGTTTCATGATTTATTATCACTTTTCACCAAACCTTTTCAAAATGAAACTTTCGATTTTGCCGATGAATCTTTCTTTAATGCGATTGCAGAATTAGGCAAACGTTTTTCTGAAGATACAAATTTGAAAAAAATGAACGGGAATCGTGGTTCTAAGCACTTTATTTACATGAACCGTACTTTCTTCGGACTTTATAATTTAATGTTTGATTTGAAAGCGAAAATTGTTGTGGAGAATTATTTGAAGTATTAAGCTGAGAAATTCCAATTTTTTAAATTCCAAATTCCAAATTTATAGATATACGCCTTTGTCAAAGTTTTAAACTTTGACAAAGGTTTTTTTTCGTTTAATTTGTCATCCTGACGAAGGAAGGATCTTCGTAAGTAGCTCTCTACAAAGATTGTCGATTTTGATAACGGACTTTCTTGCGAAGATTCCTCGTTCCTCGGAATGACAAGATTGTGGATAACCCTAAAATATTGGAATTTGGAATTTAAAAAATTTGGAATTTATTTAATGATCCCCTTCTTATAAGTCGCAATCGCGCGATCCCTCGCAAAGGCATGATCAACCATAGGTTCATTATATCCAAAATCAAACTCAGGAACCCATTTGCGAATGTATTCGCCTTTTTCGTCAAATTTCTTTTGTTGGATTTCAGGATTAAAAACCCTGAAATATGGTGCGGCATCGCAGCCCGTTCCCGCAGCCCATTGCCAGTTTCCGACGTTTGAAGCGAGTTCGAAATCCAGTAGTTTTTCGGCAAAATAAGCTTCGCCCCACTGCCAGTTAATCAATAAATGTTTGCACAAAAAACTGGCCACAACCATACGAACGCGATTGTGCATATAACCTGTTTCGTTAAGTTGCCGCATTCCGGCATCGACCATTGGATATCCCGTTGTTCCGGAACACCAGCGTTTAAAATCTTCTTCATTATTTCGCCATTGAATTCCATCGTAAGCTGATTTGAAATTATGATTCACACAATTAGGGAAACTGAACAGAATCTGGATAAAGAATTCTCTCCAAATCAATTCACTTAAAAAAGTTTGATTTTTTCTATTTGCCCAGTTTACTAATTTCCGAATACTCACGGTTCCGAAACGTAAATGCGGCGAAAGATAAGATGTACTGTCAAGAGCGGGAAAATCCCTTGTTTCCTTATAATTGGCAATTTGTGTTAAGTTGTGAGGCTGAACTTTTATAGAACTTCTTTCAAAACCAATTGCTGCTAATTCAGGAAATGGAAATTGATTTTTTGCAAAATTTGATTGAAATGGTTTCGAATCATATTCTGGAGCTGATCCTGATAAATGATATTTTTCAAGCCATTTATTTTTATAAGGAGTATAAACCGTGTACGGAAGTCCGTCGGCTTTTATGATTTCTTTTTCTTCGAAAATAACATGATCTTTAAAAGAGAAATATTCAATATTATTTTCTTTTAATAAAGAACAAATTGCAGTATCACGCTGGATAGCAAAAGGTTCATAATCTTTATTAAAGAATACGTTTTGAATATCAAATTCTTCCAGAAGTGATTTCCAAACGTCTTTTGTTTTTCCTTTTTTGATTAAAACCGAAGATTTAAAAGTGTTTAATTCGGTATTTATTTTTTGAAGTGAATCGTAAATGAAACTTACTCGTGCATCGTTTTTTGGAAGATTATCCAGAATATCATCATCAAAAATAAATAATGGAATTACAGGGAAACTGGATTGTAAAGCATGAAATAATCCGGTATTGTCTTCTAAACGTAAATCACGTCTAAACCAGAAAAAGGAAACTTTTTGTTTTGTCATTTTATAATTTTCGCTTGACGAATATTTTGTATTATGTGTGGTTTTTTAAACACATAGAAACATAGGTTTTATTTTTCTTGTGAAAGAATATGGAAAGAAACTAGTTTCTCACACATAGCTATGTTTGTTTATGCAAGTGAAACGCCTTTTCTACGCAATATAAACTATGTTTCTATGTGTTTAAATAAGATATTTATATACTTTTTTGCTCGGCATTTATCTGTATAATCTTTGGCTGTGATTTTGAATTAAACAATTCTTCGATTTTATTGTAACGAAAATCAAAAATGGTTTTTAATTTATTCTTCACCACCAACCAATTCATAATTCTCCCTAAAATTCCAAGTGGGAGCGCATAATGAACAACGTCTGTCATTTTGGTTCCTCCGTCAGCAGTTCGTTCAAAAAAGTGTTTGTGGTGCCATAATTTATAAGGGCCAAAACGCTGAACATCGATAAAGTAGTTGTTTTCTTTGCAGGCTGTGATTTCTGTAACCCATGAAATTTTGATTCCTAAAAGCGGTCGCAAAGTATAAGTTATAATTTGTCCGTGATACATTCGCTTTTCGTCAAAATCCTTGATTTCAAAATTCATATTGTCGAGTGTAATAGTCTGCAGGTTTTTTGGACTGGAGAAAAAATCCCAGCAATCTTCGACCTTGGCGTTTACATATTGTACGGTTGCTATCTTGTATAATTTCATCTTCTAACTAAATCAATGGTTACAAATGTTTCATTTGGAACACCCAAATAAGCTACATTTTATAATATTTTAAGGGTACAAACAACATTCCGAAACATTCTCCTTTTTCTTTATTTAGGTGTTTGTGATGTATTTTATGTGCCTTTCGAAGTCCGATGAGGTATTTGTTTTTGGTATTTTTAAACCATTTAAAACGCTGATGAATCAATACATCGTGAATTAAAAAGTAACAGGCTCCGTAAAGCGTAACGCCGCAGGCAATGAAAAACAAATAATTGAACCCGCCCTGAACTCCAAAATAAAATAGAAGAATACTTGGGATTGCAAAAATGACAAAGAAAATGTCATTGCGCTCAAAAGTATGCTCGTATTTTGGCTGATGATGATCAGCGTGAAAATACCACATAAAACCGTGCATTACATATTTGTGCGTAAGCCAGGTCACACATTCCATAAACAGAAAAACGCCTAAAAAGATTAAAAAAGAAATCATTTTATAAATGTTGTTATTAAAATTATGATTTAAAATCGTTTGAGTTTAGCTTTAGTTTATAAAAGATTGACTCTAAAGATTATTTTTTTTTGTTATTGTGAGTTCTATCATTTTTGTCATCCTGAGCGAAGTCGAAGGACCGTAAGCAGCTCCGCAATCTAAAGTAACAATCTTTGTAGAGCTTCTCGCGTTCCTTCGACTTCGCTCAGGATGACAAACCGTTCGTTTAATATAACCTAAACTAATTTCAATTTATACGTCACAAACGACTGCGCTAAAAGCCCGGCTTTTGTATAATTTGAAACTCTGATTCTTGAATTTCCAATTTCATGAGACGGTGTGTTTTTTAGTTTTTTAAGCAATTTGCTGTAATAAACATATGCCGTATAAACGCCAAATTTGGCTTCGATTGGCAGTTTTACAATTCCCTGATAAGCAATGTGAAAATCTTCTTCAATTTCTTTAATGATCTGCGCTTTTGAATCTTCGTTGAAATTGTTGAGGTTAACGCCAGGGAAATAAGTTCGGTTTAAAATGGTATTGTCATCTTTTAAATCTCTCAAAAAATTCACTTTCTGAAAGGCCGACCCTAATCGCATGGCTTCGCTTTTTAATTGTTGATATTTATGTTCTTTTCCTGATACAAAAACCTTTAAACACATTAAACCCACAACATCTGCAGAACCGTAAATATAATCCGCATATTCGGCTTGTGTGTTATAAGTTGATTTTACAAGGTCGAGTTTCATGCTTTTTAAAAAAGCCTGAACCAGATCATCAGTAATATTATATTCTTTCACCGTATGCTGAAAAGAATTTAAAATAGGATTTAGGCTGATTCCTAATTCCATTGCTTTATAATATTCTTTTTCAAAATCGTCAATTAGGGCTTCTTTATCATAATCATGAAAAGAATCTACAATTTCGTCTGCAAAACGAACAAATCCATAAATGCTGTAAATAGCATCGCGAATGCTTGGTGACAGCATTTTTACAGCAAGTGAAAAAGAGGAACTATAGTTTTTGGTAACTAGTTTGCTGCATTTAAAAGAAACGGCGTCGAATAATGATTTCATTTTTTAAGATCTTAAAGATTTTTGAATTAATTCAGCGGCTAGTTTTCCTGAAATTAATGCAGGCGGAACACCAGGGCCGGGAACGGTCAATTGTCCTGTGAAATATAAGTTACGTACTTTTTTGCTTTTTAGTTTTGGGCGCAAAAATGCAGTTTGCAATAATGTATTAGCCATTCCGTAAGCATTTCCTTTAAAAGCATTGTAATCTGCTTCAAAATCGTTTTTACAAAATGATTCCTTAAATATAATGTTATTTCTGATTTCTTGTTGTGTAAGTAGCTCAAAACGAGTAATTATCTTTTCGAAATATGCTTCTCTTAGTGTTTCGTTATCTTCAATTCCCGGCGCAAGCGGAATTAAGAAAAATCCCGTTTCCATTCCGTGAGGAGCTGCGGTCAGATCTGTTTTCGACGGGAAGTTGGCATAAAATAATGGAGCTTCCGGCCATTTTGGATTGTCATAAATATCAGCTGCATGCTGATTAAAATCGACATCAAAAAATAAGGCATGATGCGAAATATTTTCAATTTTTTTATTGAAACCCACAAAAAATAGGAGAGAAGAGGGTGCAAAAATTCGGCTTTCCCAGTATTTTTGAGAATAAACCTGATATTTTTTTTCCAGTAAAGTTTCGGTATGCTGATAATCGGCACCACTTAAAATAATATCGGCTTTTATAATTTCGCCATTAATAACAATTCCTGCTGCGGTTTTATTTTCAACGATTATTTTTTCAATAGGAGAATTTGTTTGGATGGTAACACCAAGTTCTATGGCTAATTTTTCGATTCCACGAATAACATCAAACATTCCGGTTTTAGGATGCCAGGTTCCGAGTCCAAAATCGGCATAATTCATAAAATTGTAAAATGAAGGCGTTTTAGTTGGCTTTGCGCCGAGGAATAAAACGGGAAATTCGAGAATTTGAATCAGCCTTTCATTTTTAAATTTCCTGCGAATATCTGAGCTCACATTGCTAAAAAACTGATTGAGTTTTAATGCTGTTTCTTTTGTAATTAATTCAAGTGGAGAAACTCCGGGACGATAAACCAAATCTTTTATGGCAATATCATAATTACTTTTGGCTTGATTAATAAAGATTTCCAGCTGGCTGCCGCTTCCTTTTTCAATTTCTTCAAATGTGGCTTTAATCTCTTCTAAATTATCATAAATGCTTATAAAATCATTTATTCCAAAATAAACACGATAGGCAGGATTTAGTTTTATAAGCTCGTAATAATCTGATGGTTTTTTATTGAAGTCATTAAAAAAACGTTCAAAAACATCTGGCATCCAATACCAGCTTGGTCCCATATCAAATGTAAAACCCTCTTTTTTGAATTGTCTTGCGCGACCTCCAATCGTTGGATTTTTTTCATAAATAGTGACCTTGTTTCCTTGTTTTGCCAAGTAACATGAAGCGGCTAACGAAGAAAAGCCCGAACCTATAATTGCAATAGTTTTTGTCATTTTTGTTTAACAAATATACAAAAAACTTTAAACGAAACTTTTATATTGTTTCCATTGTTTCTTCCATCGAATCAAAAATACGGATTCGTTCCGGCAGGTTTTTGTGATCAATATGTTCAACCATTTTACCCATAAGCCAGATTTCATTATTTTTTTGCAGCAGTTTTTGCCCCATTGACTTGACATACTGGTTGATAACGCTGCGATCCGGCTGTATTGTCATGAAGGAAACAAAAGTGATGTTTTCAAAATGTTTGGTTAAATCCTGTAGGTTTTCAATTGGCATACTTTCGCCTAAATAAATGGTTTTGTAGCCTTTAGATAAAATTTCATATTGAAGATAAAGCAATCCTATTTGATGAATTTCATTTAATGGAAGGGAAAGAACAAAGATTCGGTCTGTTTTTGTTGGTTTTTGAATCTGAAGGCTTTCAGTATAAATTAAGATTTTCTGTTTGATCAAATGACTCATAAAATGTTCATTTGCAGGTGTAATTGTTTCTGACTGCCACAATAATCCCAATTCTTTCAATAAGGGTAAAAAATGGTCTTTAAAAACTTCTTTGAATGTTTTTTCAGAAATAAGCCAGTCAAACGTGTTGAAAAACAGCTCCTGATCAAAATTCATCATCGCCATTTTGAAAGATGTAATGGCGTAGTTTTGAGAATTTTTCTTCGAAATAATTTCACGGACCAACTGCGGAATTTTTTCTTCAGGATAAGTTGCTATTTTAGAAATTTTATAGCCGTATTCGTGTAATAATGTGATGTTAAGAAGTTTCTGTAGATTTTGCAGATTATAAAGCCTGATATTGGTATCAGTACGCATTGGCTCCAAAATATTATACCTTTTTTCCCAAATGCGAATCGTGTGTGCTTTTATTCCGGATAAATTCTCAAGATCTTTTATACTGAAAACAGTTTTTATATTGTTTACCATTTGATACGATTATGTAAACAAAAGTAAAATAAAATCTCAAAAAACCTTAAAAACTAGATAAAAATGATTCTTTATGAGAAGTTTGTAGTATCAAACTGATCTAATTTGTCTAAATGTAAAATCGTTTTAGTATTATCTTTGCTTCGGTTGTACATAATTTGGAATTTTGCACCGTAAATAATTTCGTTAAAAGTATACGAAGTTCGGGCTGCCACGGTATTGCTAAACATATCATCAAAAGTGGTGATGAAAACTAAAATCTCTCCGTGTGTGTTTTTAAAATCTTCTTCGGTAAAATTGTACAAAGGGCTGTTCTCATCAATGGGATGAACTAATGTCCAGCTCAGCGAAAGCGCATTTATACGATCTATTTCGAGGTTAAGAGTATAAAATTTATTTACTCGCTGACCGTTTTCTTCAATGCTCATACCTAAAGTAACTTTTGCCACTGCATCTGTAAAATTGGTGTTTTTAAAAGGAACAAGCCTTATCATTAAGCCTTTGCCTTCTCCATAAGGAGAAATTAAGGCATTGTGCGAAAATTTTAAAAAGGCTGTTGGTTTGCTGAATCTTCCAAAGAATAAACCGGTTGCAATGGCAAAACTTAGCAAACCAATTAAAGCCTCGGCTGCTGATAAAGCACTTGTCAGGAATCCGGTTGGGCTGATATGTCCGTAACCAACCGTTGTAAAAGTCTGCGCACTAAAAAAATAAGCCTGACCAAACTGCGTTAAAAGACTTCCTGATGGTGAAATTCCGTCCAGATGTTCAACACCGATGGCATAATAAATAACTGCAAAAATAAAATTGATTATAATATAGAAAGAAAATAAAATAAGCATGAATTTCCAGTTGGGCATATCGATCATGGTGTGGTACCAGCTTATTCGGCGAAGCAGGTTCATACCTCTTTTTTCGATATTGGGAGTTCCGTTTTTATTTACAAATCTTCCGCCGTAGCTTCCGGCATTAGTACCAAATCCTGAATTTTTATCTGTTTGAAGGTTATTTATTTTTCTTAAAAGTGACATGCAGTTTTTACTGTTATTGTTTGATTACCTTTTTGGTGCTGTATCCATTTTCATTGGAAATCGAAATATAGTAAATTCCTTTTGGATACAAACTCCAATCTGCTTTTATTGTATTAGAATCTTGTTTGGATTCATACAATAAACGTCCCAGTATATCATAAACTTTATAATTCAAAATAGGTTTGCTTGCCTGAATAGTTAAGGTGTTTTTTACCGGATTTGGATATAAAACAGCATTTTTTAATTCAACACTTTCAGGAACAGATAAATTATTATCTGATGCTGCAATCCAGCTTGACGCCAGCGCATTGTCAAGATCAGTGCTGGAAAGCTGTAAATAGCTTCCGTTTCCATCTGCATTTGGCCACGGAGATACATTTGTATATTCAACAGAATCGATTGTGTTTCCAAAACCATCTGCTAAAATTATTTTTTGTGATGTATTGGATAAGTTTCGGGAGAATTGCCCAAAAGCGGTTACTCCGTATTTAGAATCAAAAGTAGTTTTATTGCTTGTGATATAAATACCCTGATTTGCTGCTAATGTTGAATTGGCAGGAAATTGATACGATAGTCCCAATTCGCTTAAATAAATACCAGTTAAATTAACAGTGGTGTTTCCTGTATTTCTAATTTCAATAAACTCCAGATCATTACTGGTTGGAAAAGTTGCCGAAACGCCGGGATTGTAATTTATTTTTGTGATAACAAGTGAAGGAGTTTCGATATTGCTGCAACTGCTAAAACTTCCTAATTGTCCTGTTATCCATGAAATTCTATTGGATAAAAATGATTTTAGATTATTGATTTCAAGTGCATCGTTTGGAATTGTTCCCCATTTTTGATTTTCTCTGGCTTTTGCTTCGCTGATATAATTTACAGTTTCGTCTATAAACTGGGTAAGGCTGTTGTAGTTTAAAGGTTTTCCCTGCAATGTAAGTTCATTCCATCTTTTAGTGAAATAACATTTAAATGTAGTGTCAGTAAATAAATCTCTCCAAAATCTGGCGCCTTCATTGTCTCCGTTTGAAAATTGCCAAACATCGTATTTGCTTCTGTCATATCCCCAGCTAAACAAATCATTTCCGTATGTTAGATTAAAATCCCAAATAGGGCCGGCACGCAGTTTTCCTTCTTTGTCTTTATGGAAATAAGTGCTGTATTGATAACTGTCAACATTTGAAGCTAATTCGGCCAAAATCATATAATCAACAAAAGAGGGAACATCAATAATAGATGAATATCCTGCTGCTAAATCAGAATTATGTGCGCCGGCTGTAATTTCCAGATTTTTAAACTGGTTTTTTATATAATCATTTTGTTCAATAGTTGTGTTTTCCGGTTTTGGCAATTCATGAATAAAATCTACAGAAGAACCGTTGTAAGAAGACATCGTCCAGGCAACCGGATCTCCGCCAGTTGTTTTATCGGCTTTTGTAATATAACCTCCGCTTACATTTGGAAGTGTATTATCAGTATCGGCCATTTTAATAACGTTTACTCTGTTAACGTTTGATTTTACTTTTTCCTGTAAAATGTATAAGCCTTTATATTCATTGTTGATTACTACTTCGCAGTAAACAGTTCGCGTAGCATAATCGCCAATTTGTCTGGATAAATTATACGAAATATAATCACGAATACAAGAAGGATCAAAAGCTAGTGAATTTAAAATCCAGTCATTTTCTACCGGCATTCCCAGTAAGCTGACATTATTATTGCTTGTATTATTCGCTTTTAAAGTGGTAAAGCCATACGGTTTTTTAGGAAGCGACTGTGAAGACGATCCTCTCAGTTCAATGCCAATTCTTCCGTTATAATTTAAATAAGCGGCAGTATTACTATCGGTTAAATAATTTCGGGTTCCGTCTGGTCTTTTAATGATTTTCATCGTTGCCAAAACTTTTGGATCATCGGGAATTTCAATTGGCTGATTCGTGTTCGGATCTATGTCTGTATTAATAATGATAATAGGTAAATTACTGTCTGTAAAGGTTTGTGATTTTACATTGGCTGTAAACAGAAAAACTAATATGAAAAGGGTATAAGGAGTGTAAGTTTTTGAAAAGTAGTGTTTTATCATGGTTAAGTTAGTTTTGTAACAAATGTAACAACTAACCAGATTATTAAAAAACGGACACTATTTTTTTATGAATAAGGTATAAAAAGTAATCTGCAAAGGCATTATTTTGCAGATTACTTTTTGTTAACACAAATTTGATTTATTATTTACAAAAAGTGCTTTTGTTTTTTATAGCACTTTGACTTCCTAATTCGATTGCTTTTAAGAAATCTTTGCAGGATTTGGCCTTTTCTCCAACTTTATTGTAAGCTAAACCTCGTAAATTGTAAGCAACATAATCTCTTGGGTTTAAACTAAGTGATGATGTGCAGTCTTCAATGGCTTCTTTAAATTTTGAAAGTTTGAAGTTTACGTTTGCACGGCCCGTAAAAGCATCGGCATTCATATTATCAAGTTCAATGGTTTTGCTAAAGTCGGTCATTGCGCCTTGTAGGTCATTCAATTGGTATTTTGCAACGCCGCGATTTTGATACGCTTCAACAAATTTAGAATTTTTGCCAATGGCTTTTGTGTAATCAGTAATTGCGCTTTTGTAATTTCCGTTTGCAGCTTTGTTAAAAGCTCTGTTAAAATAAATTTCTGCGGTTTGTGACCACGACGAAAAGCTTATCATAATAAATGATAATAATAGTAGGTTTTTCATAAAACTAATTTGGGATTAGCAGGTTAATTATTCTTCAAACGAATTTAGCAAAGTTTTGTTTTTGTGAAAGAATTCTTTTGTAAAATAATTACTAATTATGAATTGTATTTTGGATAATATTTATTTTTTCTCAATTCCTATTAAATACAATACCACTCCAGGACCGGATTTTACCCGGTTAATCTGCCAGTTATAAGATTCTGTATTATGTAGTTCATTTACAAGATCATTCATTTCTTCGACAGAATAAGTTCTTAATGAAGAAACAATACCATCCCATAAAACAAAAAGTGGAACTATAGGAATTAAATAAGTAAAAATAATTCGGCCAATTTTAAAAGGCCTGATAAATGGAGTAGTGAATAATACACTTAGTGGAGAAAAAATCATTGCCACAATACTGGCAAAACTCCTTTCCTGAACTTCAAAAATAGCGATTGGGGATTTAGCATCTACTGCATTTTGTAAAATCTGTTTCGCATCGTTTGGGTTAAAATGATGTAAGGAAAGAAACTGAGTTCTAAGTCCGTTTAATTCTGCGGGAACATTTCTTGCATCTACAGAATGGCTTATATATTCAAAATTATCAGCTTGTTTTTTTGTGTATTCAAAAGCGGGGATATTTGGATAATAATCGGTCAGAATGATTTTTAAGTTTGGAATTTCTTTTTTTAATTCATTGTTTAACCAAATAAGTCCTCCGCCTCCGCCAGAAGCCAGATCAATAATTGTTGCTGCATTATTGGTTTTTAGAATATTTACAAGTAAAGGAACAACAGGTTTGTACATTCCGGTTTTGTTTGACAGGAATTGCAAAAAGTCGGTTATGTAATTTCTTAAAAAAACAGGAAACCATTTTTGATCTTCAAATTCAAATAAATGTATTCTTGCCATACGTTTATCTTTTTAGTCAATATTTTGGAGAAAAGCAATCTGTAATTAAGGATGAAATTACAAAAAAGATTGGAAATGATATATTTTAAATTTTTGGATTTAAAGTTAAGATTAAAAAAAAGCGCAAAGATTTCTTTGCGCCTTTAATTTTAGTTTATTATTCATACCATTGAAGCCATGGTTTTGCCTGATCAAAAGTATCAATACCTACTTGTTTATCATTTATATATACTCTAATATCGGTAATAGAACCCATAGTGCCTATGTTTTTTATATAAAAAGTTTTTAGCCTATTTATTCCAGATGGCATTTTGTAAGTTTTATTGGCCACATAGAATTGTCCGTTTTTAATATGAACTCTAATAGTTTTCTCTCTATCAAAAGTATTTGGATTATTATAGTCAATATAAGTATTTGCTCTATTTTTATAAGTTTCACCTGAGTTATTTGTGAATATTTCTTTATACGCTGAATTCATCGGGACAATACAGCTCATGTATTGATTTTTGCCTCCATATGCACCATTCCATAATTGCAATTCAATTCCTTTTTCTGTATCAATAGGATAAGGTACATTTTTGCTTGATTCTATTTTTACTCTTATCTCAAAAGTCAAATCTCCATCTACATCAATTCCGTCATTATTAGCAGGTACAAAATAACTCAAACTCATTGTAGGATTATTATATTGATCAAAATATGGATTTATCAAATCATTATTCCAGTTAAACTTTCCATTACTAATAAAAGGATTTACTTGACCTTTTGTAAATTTTATATTATCTCCTGAATTACTTATATCCTTAGTAAAGGTGATAAAAGGTAATGTTTCTTCTTTATAAGATAATGGATTATTTTTCTCTACTACAAATACATCAGAACTTAAAACTTCTTCTATTTTTCTGTAAGTAGCCCAAATATATCCTTTTTCACCCCATGTTGGTCCCCAAGAATTAATAAGTCTAAATGCTTGTTTTTGATTGTCATAACCAGTTAAAACAACGGCATGGCTTGCATATGAACTTGAAGTGTTTTTATCCCACAATCTTATAGATTTAGCTTTGAAATCGTTATCAATAATTAGTCCTAACATTACTGGTTTTCCATTTGCTATTTGTCTTTTTATATCTTCCAGTGAAGGTATGCCGCCTTCGGGCGATGATAATCTGTAGTAATCATTTACTCTGTTTTTGTATGCATTTTTTTCCTGAGTGAGAGTAGGAAGAATACCGCAAGGTCCATATTCCATATCAGCATAGCTAGGTGTTCCTTCTGTTTTTACAGCATCTAAAGCCTCAATAAAATATAATTGACCATCACAATTATCTCTGGACTTATATTTTTCATATAAATAATCCCCACTTGCATAACCATTATAATTTGGACTTCCATCAGCTAATGTTTTTGATTCATTATTTAAAATAGTAAGAGCATGTGCAATTGAATAAGCAACACATGAGCCTTTGAATCCTTGATTAAGAGCAGCAGGCAGCTCAGGAAGTACATATTGAGCAGGAATAGCTTCCTTGCCAAAGAGGCTTGATGTCTTTTTTAATTGTTTAATTTCTGCCAGCTGCTCAGGAGTAGACGGAATATACCCCGTTCCTCTTTCTTCTTCAATTAAAGAACTGTCATTTTTTGCATTTAACGGAAGTTCATCTTTTTGACAAGAATGAATCAACAATAAGGCGCAAAATGCTCCTGCTAATTTTAAAAATTTTGTTTTCATAAAAAGGTTTTATTTAATTTGACTAACGGCTAATATAGTAATTACCTTGTTATTTAATTATTAAAATGTAATATTTAACTTATAAAAATGTATAAATTATTAAAGAAGATATATCTTAAAAAAACATGCTCTTTGAAATTCTGATGTTGGTTTATATTTTGAAATAATTGAAAAAAATCAAATAATAAGTGAAACCTGAGAAATAATAATTCATGTTCAGTTACTAAAAAACATATCATACATTTGTCTCACAACAAGCAAAATAAAAAATAGTGAGTCAAAAACTACGTCAAATAATTTTCTTTTTCTTCTTTCTTGCAGGACAGCTATTGAACGCTCAAAATGCTAAGATTGACAGCTTGAAAAGAGTGCTAATTTATACTAAAGTTGATACTTCAAAAGTCAATGAGTATAATAAAATAGCCGATTTATATAAAGAAATCAATCCTGATTCGACATTGTTTTATGCTCAAAAAGCAACTAATCTAAGTTTGAAATCTGACTTTACTTTTGGACTTGCTACGGCTTATGTCAATAAAGGAAATGCTTCAATCATTTTAGGAGATTACCCAAATGCTTTAAAATATTTTAAAACTGCCCAATTAGAATTTAAAAAGGTTTTAAAGGAAGATTCAGGCAAAAAAGTAAAAAGCGGTTTGGCGCGTTCTTATGCCAGCTCGGGTGTGGTTTACTCAGAACAAAGCAATCAAATTCTGGCATTGAAAAATTACGAAGAAGCACTGCAGTTATATCAGGAAATTGATGAACAGGCTAATGTTTCTAAAGCGCTTAATAATATCGGGATTATTTATAAATCACAGTTAAATTATCCAAAAGCATTAGAATACTTAAAGAAAGCTTCTAAAATTCAAACTGAAACAGGAGAAAAAAACGCTGCTGTTACGCTTACCAATATTGGTGCGATTTACTTTGAAACAGGTCAGAATAAAAATGCGATTTTGTATTATAACAAAGCTAAAAAGCTTTTTGAGAATACAGATAATATGCGAGGATATGCACTTTTGTGTAATTATTTAGGCGATTATTATAAGAAAGAAAATGATTTAAAACTGGCTAATGAGTATTATACGAAGTCATTGAATTTGTATGAAGAACTGCAGAATAAATTTGGGGCTTCACTTTCCTTATACAATATCGCAGGTTTGCTTCAGAATCAAAAAAAATATAAAGAAGCAATGCCTTTTGCAGAGAAATCCCTTGCTTATGCAAAAGAAATAGGAGTGCTGGACCAGACGTATCATTCTGAAAAATTATTAAGCGAATTGTACGAAGCTTTAGATGATCCGAAAACAGCGTTAGAACATTATAAAAATTATGTTCAAGCACGTGATAGTATTATCAATGAAACAACAAGTCAGAAATTTGCTTTGGCAGAAGTGAATTACGAATACAGAAAAAAAGAAGCTTTATTATCTGAAAAAAACAAAAGGCAGATTCAGTTTGTTATTTTCTCCATTTTAGGCGCTTTACTTTTAATTGCTTTAATATTGGTAATTTATAATCGAATGCAGGTTAAACGTCAGCTGACATTGAAAAAAGAAGTTGCCGAATACGAGCAAAAAGCCCTGCATTTACAAATGAACCCGCATTTTGTATTCAATTGCTTGAGTTCTATTTCGAGTTTTATTGTCCAGAACGGAACCGATTCGGCATTGAAATATTTGTCTAAATTCTCCAAATTAATGCGTCTTACACTTGAATATTCAAAAGGTTCATTGATTCCGATTGATAAAGAAATCGAAAGCCTTCAGAATTATCTGGAATTAGAAAAACTCCGTTTTCATGACAAATTTGAATTTGAAATAAGATCTAGCGAAAGAGTCGAATTTAATATGGGATTACCGCCTTTGCTGATTCAGCCTTTTGTAGAAAATGCGATTCTTCACGGAATTGTACCTAAAGATGGAACCGGAAAAATTGAAGTTGATTTTGATGTTGAAAAAGAGCAGCTGATTTGTACGATTAAAGATGACGGAATTGGATTATCGGAATCGAAACATTTAAAAGAAAACTCAGTTACGGCGCATAAATCAATGGCTTTAGGAATTACAAAAAAGCGTTTGGAAATAATGGAATCTATAACCTCTAAATCTGCTCAAATAGAAATTACCGAATTACAATCAGAAAATAAAAAAACAGGAACAAAAGTCGTTTTGCGTCTGCCTGTTCAATACATACCCTAATTTTTAATAAATGATAACAGCAGTATTAATAGAGGACGACAAACATTTGAGAACAGGTCTAAAAGCGCTTTTAGAACGTTATACAAATGATATTTTAATTGTTGGCGAAGCCGAAAGTGTAAAAACCGGAATTGCCGTGATTGAAAAATTAAGGCCTCAGGTTATTTTTCTGGATATTCATTTAACCGACGGAACTGGTTTTGATATTCTCGAAAGATTAAATAAAGTAAACGGAAAACTAAATGCTCATGTTGTATTTATCACTGCGCATGAACAATATGCTGTAAAAGCATTTAAATTTAGTGCTCTTGATTTTATCTTAAAACCTGTTGATCCGGAAGAATTGCAAGATACAATGGCAAAAATTAAAGAAGCTGTTGGAAAAAACAATTCATTTGAGAATATTGATTTGCTGCTGGAAAACATCCGAAAAAAAGTCGACAATTTTAAACGTATAGCACTTTCTACCAGCGATGGAATTCATTTGTTTGAAGTTTCGGATATCATTCGATGTGAAGCAAAAATTAATTACACGCAGTTTTTTATTAAAAATCACAAACCCATATTAATTTCTAAAACGCTTAAGGAATACGAAGAATTACTCTCAGAACATGGATTTGAGCGCATTCATCAATCGCATTTAATCAACTTGTCTTATCTGAAATCTTATATAAAAACAGATGGCGGTTATGTGATTATGGCTGATAATTCGAATATTCCGATTGCGCAAAGCAAAAAAGAAAAATTGCAGGAATTAATAAATGCTCTTTAACGATTTCCCCAAAAACCAAAATATCACTAATTATGAGAAAAAAATTACTCCTATTTTTACTGTTTTTCACAGTAATACTAAAAGCACAGATTTTAAATTTTACCGATCCAACATTTAAAAACATGCTTGTAAATGGCGGTGCGGCAAATTTTACGGCTTATTCCGGCGGCGTTGCTGTTACGAGAATCGATACTAATTTTGATAATCAGATTCAGGTTTCTGAAGCGGCTTTAATTGACAAACTTTGGATAGAAGGTGCTAATGCTTATGCAGTAACCAATATTCAGGGAATTGAAGGTTTCACGAATGTAACAGAATTGGGTTTTAATGGTATCAGTACGACTTCGATCAATTTAAGCGGAATGCCGAACTTAAAAACGATTTATGTAAAAAGTCCAGCTTTGACTTCTGCGACAGTTTCAGGAATGAATGGATTAACGGGCGTTACTTTTATGGAAAACCCGTTGATGACTTCTTTAACTATTTCGAATTGTTTGAGTCTTACTAATATCGTAGCACAGCAAAACCCTGTTTTTTCTACATTGAATTTCAGCGGTCTTTCTGCTTTGAACCAGTTGTATTTAGAAGATAATGTTTTAACGGAACTTGATTTAACGGGCTGCCCAAATTTGGAATATTTTAATGCCGTAAATAATAAACTAACAACATTAAATGTTTCGGGATTAACTAAACTAACTACTTTTTTAATAACAGATAATCCAACTTTAGAAGATATAAATGCTTCGGGATGTACGCTCCTTAATTTTCCGCAGTCTACTTTTCCTTCTAATCAGGTTTTAAAAACAGCTGATTTTTCGAATTGCTCCAGTTTACAAAATCTTCTAATTCAGGATAATTTACTGACTACTTTAAATTTATCAGGCTGCAGTTCATTACAGGGATTAAATGTGTTTAACAATGTATTGACAAATTTAAATCTCACAGGATGTTCGGCACTTTTGACGATTGAATGTTCCAAAAATCAATTAACTTCTTTAGATTTGAGTTCGTCTTCAAATCTTACTCAACTTAGAGCAAACACAAATTCTATTTCAAATTTGAATTTGACAGGTACTGTGAATTTAAAAAATGTTTTTTTGGTTTCTAATCAAATTCCTTCGGTTGACCTTTCGGGAAATACAAATTTGGAAATTTTAGAATTGGATATTAATCCAACTGCAAATCTAAATGTTTCAGGATGTACGAAGTTAAAAGTTTTAAGCATTCAGGATGTTCCGTTAGTGACCGCCGACTTTTCAAATTGCAATGCGCTTACTGTTATTAGTAATACTAGTGAAGCATTGAATTCAATAAATGTTCAGGGATGTGCTGCGCTTGAAACGCTTGTACTTGCCGGCACAGCCGTTCAAAAAGCGCCGATAACTTCATTGAATCTATCTGGATTGACTAATTTAAAACTTTTAAACTGCAGTTATAGCAACATCAATTCAGTTGATTTAACAAATTGCAGTGCATTGATAAATGTATTTTATTCTGATATGCCTTTAGCGACAGCTGATTTCTCTGATTCACCAAATATTACGGTTTTAAATATTACTAAAACAGGATTGCAAAATATTGATGTTTCGAATCTTTCAGCCTTTCAATCTTTAACAGCAAATGATAACCCGAATCTGAAAATGGTGTTTGCAAAAAACGGACGTGATGAAGATTTCTTTTTTAATACCGGAAATTCAAATTTAATTTTTGTTTGTCAGGACGATGCGAATGTAGCAGACACAAAAAGTTACCTAGTTGGTGTTGGTTTACCGACAGTTGTTGTAAACTCATATTGCAGTTTTAATCCAGGCGGAAATTACAACACTATAACGGGAACAATTGCTTTTGATGTGGATAATAATGGCTGTGATGCTGCCGATTCAAAACAAGCTAATGTAAAAGTGAATTTAAATGATGGTTCTTCCCTAAGTTCCACTTTTACAGATTTGAACGGAAAATATACATTCTTTACCGATGCCGGAAACTTTAATATAACCACAGCGGTTGAAAATCCTGCTTTCTTTACTGTTTCGCCAACAACGCCGATTGTTTCATTTGCAGATAACAACAATAATACCGCACAGCAAAATTTCTGTGTAAGCGCATTAGGAACAAACAGCGACGCTGAAATCGTGATTGCGCCTATATATCCTGCAAAACCCGGATTTATGGCCTGGTACGAGATTTTGATACGAAATAAAGGAAATCAAACGCTAAATGGTACAGCTAACTTTACCTACAATCAAAATGTATTGCATTATGGAATAGCAACGCTGGCACCAAACGTTCAAACTCCAGGAAATCTTGGTTGGAATTACGCTAATTTACTTCCATTTGAAACTAGGAGAATTTATGTCGGATTAAATGTAAATAGTCCGGTACAGGTTCCGCCGGCAAATTTGGGAGATATTTTAAATTTTACTGCTTCAATAAATCCAATTGCGGGAGACAGTAATCCGGCAGATAATCAATTTGTTTTTAATCAGGAAATAGTGGGTTCATTTGATCCAAATGATATTACTTGTTTAGAAGGTGAGAGCGTTTCTCCTTCAACAATTGGAAATTATTTACATTATGGAATCAATTTTGAAAATACAGGCACGGCTGAAGCTGAAAATGTGGTTGTAAAGGTTGTTATAGATCAAAGTAAATATGATATTAATTCGCTTCAGTTATTAGATGCTTCGCATGCAGTACATGTTGTCATAAAAGGAAATACTGCCGAATTTATTTTTGCAAAAATTAAATTGAGCACCTCAAAAGCGCCGCCGGTTGGAGGTCATGGAAATATTTTATTTAAGATAAAAACACTGCCTTCGCTTCAATCAGGAGATGAGGTTGGACAAGATGCCAGTATTTATTTTGATTACAACGAAGCAGTTGATACAAATACGGCAGAAACCATTTTTAAATCATTAGGAAATAAAGATTTTGAAAAAGACAGCACTATACATATATATCCAAATCCAACAAAAAATGAGGTGTTTATTAATTGTGATAATACCATAAAAAGAATTGAATTGTTTGATGTTCAGGGCAGAATACTTCAGTCTGTAATTGAAAACAAAAACAGTTCGAAAATTAATCTATCCAACAAATCAAACGGATTGTATTTTATCAGAATAACTTCTGAAAAAGGAACTTCTGTAGAAAAAATAATTAAGGAATAAATTTAGGTTACAATTTTATTCTGATTTTAAAGCCTTTCAAAGTTTGATGACTTTGAGAGGCTTTTTTATTAAATTTTGAATTTCTCAATTCGTTTAGAATATAAATTAACACCAAAAATTATTGCTCCCATAACGAATGGAACAAAGTGAGAAATTTGCCAAAAAAGATCAGTTCCAGTTTTTAATCCTTCATTTGATACTTCAAATATGCCCAATCCTATAAAGAATAAGGATATAACAAATAAAACAAATTGAATTTTATAGTTTATCTTAATCATAGTTTTTAATTTTATAAGAAAAATCAACTAATTTAATTTGAAATGCTTTAATAAAAAAATATTTTGGGAATTGTTTATACAAGAAATTGTAATTGTTGTTATCAGCTTTTGTGAAGTAAAAGAAATCTTGAAATTGACAAACTTAGATTTAGCGATTCAAATTCAAAAGGACTAATTGATTCTGAATGGTTATTAATTTCTGCATCGCATTTTTTAAATCAGCCGGCATAGCATCAATTTCCTTTTGTTTGGCATAAAACTCATTTTTATCTTTGTAATGTGTAATACTCACTAAAAGGTTCTTATCTTGAAAAACAGGTAATCTTGGGAAATCATTTTCAGCCATTTCGCTTATCCAAAGTGTTATATCTTCTATTTTTAAATTTTTAAGAAAAGGAATATAAGCAGTGTCAAATAAGTTAATAACCTTTTCAAGTGTGTTATTACAAATATAAAAGTCTACAACACTAAAAGTTTTATCAGTTTTTAGTAGCTCACTATTAACTTCTTCTTTTAACGGTCGCAACAAATAAACATTATCAGAGTTTATCATCATCTCGTTTGCACCATTGCCATATTCTTTCCAGGTTGTGCTATTGATGTAAAAATCATTCAGGAATTCTAATCTGGTTTTCATATCAGTAAAACCACGAAACCAGACAAATCGATCGTTTGTATTGTCAATTTTGAATTCTCCCAGCGTGTAGCCGCCTAATTCATTCATTGGAGCAACAAATTTCGAATGAAAATAATCGCGAAACTTATCGGTTAAATTTGGTTTTAATAAATAATTCCGAATTTCTAATACTTTTATGTTTTCTGAATTTTGTTGGGTTAGATTACTCATATTGGTTTATGTATAATTAATTGCTGCCATTTTCTTCTAAAGGTCTTAACAAATAAAGTAATTTAATATCTTTATCACAAGTACGTACATTTTAGTTCTTTAGGTTCTAAAAGTATACTATTGTTGATTATTAGTATTTTATATAATGAAATAATAATGGAGAAAAGAAATATTAAAGTATATTGCCCGGTTGATTATGCTTTTCAAAGAATAGGCGGGAAATACAAAGGAAGAATTTTGTGGTATTTAAAAGATGGTTTAATGAGGTACGGTGAATTGAAAAAAGCTGTTGAAGGTATAACACCAAAAATGCTTACGCAAACACTCAAAGAGTTAGAAGCTGATGAGTTGATTTCAAGAAAGGTTTATCCCGAAGTTCCGCCTCGAGTTGAATATACTCTTATTGAAAATGGACAAGAATTAATTCCTTTTATCAATCAAATGAGAATTTGGGGAGAAAAGCAAATGGGTTTGAATAAATGATTTAATTGTTTTTGATTTGCTGCTGAAAAAGGAATGATAAAATCTATATAATAATATTCAAATGGGAATTGGAAGAAGAAATTTTTTAAAATTTACTAGTTTAGCCTTGACCGGTGTGGTTATAAATCCATTACAGTCAGTTATTATAAATGATGATGTTTATGTTAATAAAAAACTAGGTATATTATTTTATAAACCTATAGGATGGGGATATGTTGACGTAAAGGATTTTGGGAAAATAAGGGACTCTCAAATTTTGGCAAATGGCTGGGAGAATGAAAAAGACGAAGTTTATGAAGATCTTGGTGAACCAATATGTATTATTACAAAGTATTATCAGGACAAACCTGAATATAAAGGAAAATTCTCTCCAACAATTACTCTTAACATCACACATAAAAGTGAATTACAAGATTGTGAATATGAGAGTTTTGAAAAATTAATGGAGCTTTCATTAGCGGGTACTAGTAATTTGCTAAATGATTTTAACGTAACCAAAAAATATGAACCCTATGAAATTTCAGGTTGTAAATTCTATGAATATGATGCGGAGTATAAATTTGAGCATATTGAGCTTGATGAACCACTAAAAGTAGAATTAAAAGTTATAAAGGCAGAACATAATGATTACTATTATGATTTTAATTGTCATCAATCATCTGAGCAAAATCAAATAGCATATTTAGAATTCGAAAATTTTAAAAAATCAATTAAATTAATATAGTAAAAAAATCTGTTTATAAGATGAACAATCTTTTTGAAGTTCAATCAAAATGATTCATATCTACTGATATATATAATTAAAAAGCCTGAGAATCTAGATTCTCAGGCTTTTTCTTTTTTAAAGTGACCATGGAGGGATTTGAACCCTCACGCCCTTGCGAGCACCACCCCCTCAAGATGGCGAGTCTACCGTTTCTCCACATGGCCTAAATGCAAAAAAGGTCAAGTAAATTAATACTCGACCTTTTTGTGACCCGACTGGGGCTCGAACCCAGGACCCCATCATTAAAAGTGATGTGCTCTACCGACTGAGCTATCGAGTCATATTCGTTTCTTGAATGCGGGTGCAAATATAAGGAGTTTATTTTATTAATTGCAAGCAATTTTATTATAAATTTGTCTTTTTTTAAACAAAATTTACAATCCCCTAATTTATAGTGTTTTATTAGAATGAAAAAAATCGTCTTATTAGGTTATATGGGCTGCGGAAAGTCAACAATTGCCCAAAACCTTTCAAAAATTACAAATATTCCATTTTTAGATTTAGATAAATGTATCGAAAAAAAAGCAAATTTGTCGATAAATGAGATTTTCGAACAACATGGAGAGATTTATTTTAGAAAATTAGAACACGAAATGTTTCTTGAATTGCTGCAATCTTCAGAAAACGCCATTATTGGTTTAGGCGGAGGAACTCCTTGTTATGCAAATAATCATTTATTATTGCAAAGAGAGGATATTACATCTATATATTTAAAAGCTTCAATAGAGACTTTATATAATAGATTAGTTCACAATAAAAGTAAACGTCCTTTAATTGCGAATATGGATGAGGAAGAAATGAAAGAATTTATCGCAAAACATTTATTCGACAGAAGTTTTTATTACAATCACGCACAACACAAAGTTGTGGTAGATAATAAAACAGTCGATGAAACAGTTGATGATATTTTAGAAATCTTAGCTTAGAAAGGCGTAATTGTCTCCGTTTTCATCAAAAACAACCTGAACGTGCTCTAATAAAGACGTAGATAAAGATATTCCTTTAAAATCGGCTTTTACAGGGTATTTTTTGTGATTTCGGTCTACAAGTACCGCAGTTTTGAATTTTTTAAGCGGAACGTCCAGAAAATGACGAACAGCGTAGATTAATGTTGTGCCTGAGTTTAAGACATCATCAACAAGAACTAATCCTTTATTAGAATATTCTTCTGCAGTTAAAGAAGTCTGAATAGGCAGCTGCGGATTTTGTTTGTCAACTCGTACTTCGCATAGAGAAATTTTTAGAGTAGATATGTCGCTTAACACCGCAGCAATTTTTTGAGCAAAAACAGAACCGCTGGAAGCAATTCCGGCAATTACAACTTCTTCTTCGTCTACAAACGTCTCGTAAATTTGATAAGCGATACGTTTTATTTTGTGTTCGATTTCCTGATTGTTTAAGATGATGTTTTTGCTCATGATTTATTTTTTTGCTAATATAACTAATTTAAATTCCAATATAAAAAATCCAAATTCCAATTTTTATAAAGGAAATTCCAAATTTTTTAAATCCCAAATTCCAATGTTGAGCTTTTGATTTTAGAGTGTTTGGGATTTGCAATTTTGAATTTTTGTGTTTTTATAAAGTTTTGGAATTTAAAAATTGAAATTTACTCCGTTTCTTCTTCATCAATAAAATCACTTCCATAATCGTCAATATCTCTTCGGTCTTTTTTAGTCGGTCTTCCAGTTCCTGCTTTACGATAATGTTCTTTGGAGAGTTTTAATAACTCTAAATGTTCGTAAGCTTCTGCAGGGGTTTCATTCTTACGGTAAATGTCAACAAGTTTAGCTCCCACACGACTTTCCGGAATATCGAGTACGGTTATAATTTGTGTAATTTGATCTTTTCTAAAAGTAATTCTATCAGTAGGAAAAACTTCTTTAGATGGTTTTGCAACTTGCCCATTTACCGTAACATGGTTCTTTTTACAAGCCTCAGTTACCATGTTTCTGGTCTTATAATAACGCACGCACCATAAGTATTTATCTATTCTCATAATTTTTCTAAAATCCAAGTTAAATTCTTTACAAAAATAAATCAATATTGTATCTTGCGCACCTAAAAAATTAACAATAATGAATAAATTTAAATATTATTTTATTTTATTACTTGCGGGTATAGCTATAGTTTCCTGTAGTAAAGACCATGATGATCCGGAAATAGTTCCTTTAAGAGATTATAAAGAACAATATAAAGCTGACAATGACTCTATTGTTAAATATTTAAATACTCATTATATAAAAGAAGTAACGGCTAATTTTGATATAACGATTGAAAAAATTCCGGCAGGAGGAACACAAACTTCAATCATGAATCAAACAGTATATCCTTTACTATCCAGAGATGTTTATAATCACGATGTTACTTATAAAGTGTATTACTTATCTTTAAATAAAGGTAGTGGAGATTCTCCAACAAATACGGACAAAGTTTTTGCTTCCTATACAGGAAGTTTGCTAGACGGGACTGTATTTGATTCTTCTTATGGTGTAGGAAGAAGTTTTGAATTGTATTTGTATGCAGCACAATCTGTAATTGATGGATGGGGCGAAATTTTTCCTCAGTTTAAAACAGGTACTCCTAGCGCTCCGGGTCCTGATGGTACAATAACGTATACAGATTTTGGTGCGGGAGTAATGTTTTTACCTTCCGGATTAGGATATTATGGTTCAGGACAAGATGCTATTCCGGCTTATTCGCCTTTAGTGTTTAGTTTTAAATTGTTCAGCCTTCAAAGATTAGATCATGATTTTGATGGTGTTTTTGATTATCAGGAAGATCTAAATGGAGATGGGTATATTTATGATTTTAGAGATACTGCAAGATATCCAACTCCGCCGGCAACAATGGTGGCAGATGATACAGACAAAGATGGTGTTCCGGATTGTGTAGATACTGATGATGATGGAGATGGTTATTCTACTTATTATGAAATCACTAAACCAACAAACCATATTGGCTGGGTAGATGGAGTATTTAATGGGTCAAGTACGTATTATCCTTTTGATCCTGTTGTAGACAATCCAAGTACGCCAAATACAGACGAAACGGAGCCAAGAGGAATTCCTAGAAGACCAACTGGTCCTCTTAAAACTGAAGGACAGCCAGAATCAATTGATAATCCTAAAAGTTTTTTACCAGCAGATTATACAGCTGCAGGAAGATTAAGAATTCATTTGGATAAATCGTATCCTTATCAAAAGAAATAATAAAATATAAGACATAAAAAAACCTCGAAATCACTTTCGAGGTTTTTTGTTTTTATAAAGTAAGAATTAAAAATTATTTTCTTTTAATAACTCTTTCTACAGCTTCAACAATTGCTTGATTGTTTAATTTGTATTTTTCCATTAATTGCTCTGGAGTTCCAGATTCACCAAAACTATCTTGTACTGCTACAAATTCTTGCGGAGTTGGATTGTTTAAAGCTAATACTCCAGAAACGCTTTCTCCTAAACCTCCAAGGTAGTTGTGCTCTTCAGCAGTAACCACACATCTTGTTTTAGCAACCGATTTAAGGATAGCTTCTTCATCAAGTGGTTTAATAGTATGAATGTTGATTACTTCAGCAGAAATTCCTTTTGCTTCAAGAGCTTCAGCAGCAATAAGAGCTTCCCAAACTAAGTGCCCTGTTGCAATAATAGTAACATCAGTTCCTTCGTTTAATAAAATTGCTTTTCCAATTACAAATGGTTCGTCAGCAGGAGTGAAGTTAGGCACAACCGGACGACCGAAACGTAAATAAGCAGGACCATGATGATCTGCTAATGCTAATGTTGCAGCTTTAGTTTGATTGTAATCGCAAGTATTGATTACAGTCATTCCCGGTAACATTTTCATTAATCCGATATCTTCTAAGATTTGGTGAGTTGCACCGTCTTCTCCTAATGTTAAACCAGCGTGAGAAGCACAGATTTTTACGTTTTTATCTGAATAAGCAACAGATTGACGGATTTGGTCGTAAACTCTTCCTGTTGAAAAGTTAGCGAAAGTTCCAGTAAATGGAATTTTTCCTCCAATTGTTAAACCTGCAGCGATACCAATCATGTTTGCTTCTGCAATACCAATTTGGAAAAAACGCTCCGGGTGATTTTTCTTGAAATCGTCAAATTTTAATGATCCAATTAAATCTGCGCAAAGTGCTACTACATTTTCATTTTTTTGACCTAGTTCAGTCATTCCCGCTCCAAAACCAGAACGAGTATCTTTACTTCCTGTATTTTCGTATTTTTTCATTTTATATTTTGCTGTACGCAATAGGCTGTAGGCAATAGGCATAAAGCATACTGCTTAAAGCTTAAAGCTGGTTTTTAATAGTCTGCTAAAGTTGAAATGTTTTGACCTAAAGCACCTGCTAACTGGTCGTTGTTTGGTGCTTTACCATGCCATGCATGAGTGTGCATCATAAAATCAACACCATTACCCATTTCAGTATGTAGTAAAATGCAAACTGGTTTACCTTTACCTGTTCTTGATTTTGCGTCATTTAAACCTGCAAGAATTGCATCAATGTCGTTTCCTTTTTCGATATCGAGAACATCCCAGCCAAAAGCTTCAAATTTAGCACGGATACTTCCCATTGGTAAAACTTCGTCAGTTGTACCATCAATTTGTTTTCCGTTAAGGTCAATTGTCGAAATTATGTTGTCTACTTTTTTAGCAGAAGCATACATGATAGCTTCCCAGTTTTGACCTTCTTGTAATTCTCCATCTCCGTGTAAAGAATAAATTAAATGATTGTCTCCATTTAATTTTTTAGCTTGAGCTGCTCCAAGAGCTACAGATAAACCTTGTCCTAACGAACCAGAAGCTATACGAACTCCAGGTAACCCTTCGTGAGTTGTAGGGTGTCCTTGTAAACGTGAGTTTAATAATCTGAAAGTTGCAAGTTCTGAAACAGGGAAATAACCGCTACGTGCTAATACGCTATAAAAAACTGGAGAAATATGCCCATTAGAAAGGAAGAAAAGATCTTCTCCAATTCCGTTCATATCAAAACCTTCTTTGCGGTCCATAATATTTTGGTATAGTGTAACCAAAAATTCAGTACAACCTAGTGATCCACCTGGGTGGCCAGAGTTTACAGCATGTACCATTCTAAGAATATCTCTTCTTACTTGGATCGTTAAATCGCTTAATTGTTGTGTGTTAGGCTTCATTTTATATGTAAAAGTTAAACTGTTGCAAAAGTAATCGTTATTTTGCGGGGAGACAAATGATTTTCTGCTTTAGTTTATCACAATTGTTAAATTCTGTTTCTTTTTTTATTAATCTTAAAAAAAAAGCCAATTTGGTTTAGAATTTTTAAATTCCACATTTTAGATGTTATGATTTCCAGTAATTTGCTAAACAAAAAAAGCTCCGTAAGGAGCTTTTGAAATAATCGAACGATATAAAGCTAATTATTATCGCCCTCGCTGTAGAAATTATTTTCTTCATCTTCTGAACCTATTTCTTCCTGATCATCATCAAGTTCAGAACCCGGAACATCAAGATCATTTCCAAGTTTATCACTATTTTGTTTCCATTCATGATTGTCCTGATTAATGATTCTTTCGCCAGAAATGCCTTCCGGGTCAATATCTTCTAATTTATCTTCCTGATTGTAAATGTCTTCATTTGCCGGATAATCCAGGTTTTCCAGATTTCTTTCAATTTGTTCATCCCTGATTTGATCTAATTTTTCTTCTGAGTTTATCATGATTTCTTTATTTTAATATTTTTTTATAAAGTTATGAAATCAATGATTTTTGCTTCTTATACTTTTAATAACAGGATATTGTAATATTCACATTAAAATAGAAAATTATCTCATTATCTAAATTGACAAATCATCTAATTGTCCAATCTCTTTCCAGGTAATTAATTGAATTCCGTTTTCTTTTAATTTCGTTTTGCATTCATCGCTTGTAAAATAATCAAAATCAATTTGACGCCATTCTGAACCAAAATTGGGATGATTTACAGTAATACCCTGCATTTCAAAATCATCAAAAGCAGGATGAAGCAGGAAAACATTAAATCCTGAAATAATGTTGTCTAAAGCTTTTTCGTAAGATTTTTTAAGTTCTCCTTTTTCGAAATCATTATAATATCCAATTAAAAGATTATCTGCTAAAAGAGTATTTTCAAAATCATATTTTTCATCAGATAAACTAATGGATTCGATAAAATCTTTATTGATGAAAACAGGTAAATTGTATGTTTTTCCGAGTTCTTTATAAATATCTAAAATTTCTGGAGTTACGCCAACACTGCACATATGCGAGTCAAGATGTGTAGGCTGAATACCAAATTGCAAAGCTTTTTCAATTTGGGCGATTAGTTCTTTTTTGATTTCAGAAGGTTTTGCATTTTCTTTAAAATCCTTTCTGGTTTTGTAAAAATAACCGTTTTGATCAACTAAACTTGAAACTTCAGAAACTGGAAGAACAGGTCCGAATTTATAATTTTCCCATTCGCAAGTTAATGTCAAATGTATTCCGCAATCATAATTTGGATTGTTTTTCGCAAATACTGCCATTTCATAAAACCACGGGCAAGGTACCATTATACTATATGAGTTTACAGATCCGTTTTGAAGTGCTTTAATCGTTGCCAGATTTTCTGAATGTGATAATCCGGCATCATCCGCATGAATGATTAATAGTTTTGAGTTTTCAGGATATCCAAGTTTTTGAGCTAAATTCATTTTATTTTTTATTGTGGCAGATATGCTTTGTGAGCTTCTCCCAAGGCTTCGGGATCGCTCAGCCTGACAATATTGCGTATCATATTTTATTGATTTTATTCAAATTTAAAAATTTCTGGAGTTTGGCTTTTATATTGTTTTTTAATTAACTCAATTTTATAATGGACAAATTATCTAATTAATTAAATTTCCCTGAAATTAACTTATCTTTGCCGACTGAAAAAAGAAACACATGAAGTTTGATTTATTACAAAAAGATCCGCAGTCTAAAGCAAGAGCGGGAAGTATAACTACTGATCACGGCGTAATCGAAACGCCTATTTTTATGCCTGTTGGAACAGTGGCTTCGGTAAAAGGAGTGCATCAGCGTGAATTAAAAGACGATATAAATCCGGATATTATTCTGGGAAATACGTACCATTTATATTTACGTCCGCAGACAGAAATTCTTGAAAAAGCAGGAGGATTGCATAAATTCATGAATTGGGATCGTAATATTTTGACAGATTCGGGTGGATATCAGGTTTATTCTCTTTCTTCAAACAGAAAAATTAAAGAAGAAGGAGTGAAGTTTAAATCGCATATTGACGGTTCTTACCACTTTTTTACTCCAGAAAATGTAATGGAAATTCAGCGTACTATTGGAGCCGATATTATTATGGCTTTTGACGAATGTACGCCTTATCCTTGCGATTACAGATACGCACAAAGATCAATGCACATGACACACCGATGGCTGGACCGCTGCATTAATCATTTAGAAAAAGTTCCTTACAAATACGGTTACGAGCAGACTTTTTTCCCAATTGTTCAGGGAAGTACTTATAAAGATTTGCGTCGTCAGTCAGCTGAATATATTGCAAATTCTGGTCAACAGGGAAATGCAATTGGCGGATTATCAGTAGGAGAACCTGCAGAAGAAATGTATGCGATGACTGAAGTTGTCTGCGAAATTCTTCCTGAAGATAAACCTCGTTATTTAATGGGAGTAGGAACTCCTATTAATATATTAGAAAATATTGCATTAGGAATTGATATGTTTGATTGTGTTATGCCAACGCGTAATGCAAGAAACGGTATGTTGTTTACAGCAAATGGAACAATCAATATCAAGAACAAAAAGTGGGAAGCTGATTTTTCTCCTATTGATGAAATGGGACATACTTTTGTAGATACAGAATACACAAAAGCATATTTACGCCACTTATTTGCCGCTAACGAATATTTAGGAAAACAAATTGCTACAATTCATAATCTTGGTTTCTACATGTGGTTGGTTCGTGAAGCTAGAAAACATATCTTAGCAGGCGATTTTAGACCATGGAAAGAAATGATGGTTAAAAATATGAGTCAAAGACTTTAAAAAAAGAGTTTCAAGTTTCAGGTTTCAAGTTCCAGTTCTCCACAGAACTTGAAACTTAAAACCTGAAACAAAAAAAACAAAAACTATATGCTGTCAATAATAGATAAATACATCTTAAAAAGATATCTCGGAACTTTCTCTGTGATGCTGCTTTTGTTTGCGCCAATTGGAATCGTAATTGACGTTTCTGAAAAAGTAAATAAGATGCTCGAAAACAAGATTCCGTTTATGGATATTGCGTTCTATTATTACAATTTTACAATCTATTTTATAAACTCTTTATTTCCGATATTTTTGTTTTTATCGGTAATCTGGTTTACCTCTAAACTGGCAAATAATACAGAGATTATTGCGATTTTAAGTTCAGGAATTTCATTTACGCGCTTCTTACGTCCTTATATTATAGGTGCAACAATCGTTTCGATTTTTGTTTTGCTGATGGGATTTTTTATTGTTCCGGCTGCAAGTGAAGGGTATAATAATTTTAGGTATACTTATTTGAAAGGAAATGGAAAGGAGCTCATGCGGGGGGAAAACACTAATGTTTACAGACAGATCAATGATCATGACTTTATCTTTGTAAACAGTTTTAATGAAGAGTCTAAAACAGCATTTAATTTTACGTTAGAGCATTTTGAAAAAGATAAACTAACGTATAAAATTACAGCAAGCCGTATTAAATGGGATCCGAAATTAAAAACCTATATTTTGTATGATTATACAAAAAGAACTCTAGCTGATTTAAATGATGTAATTGAAAAAGAACCTGAGAAAAAAATAAAATTTAAGTTTGAACTTGCTGATTTAACGCCTGTTGTTTATATAGCAGAAACATTGACTTTAGGCAAATTAATTGATTTTATTGAAAAAGAAAGAAAAAGAGGTTCAGGAAACATCAATACCTATTTAGTAGTTCTTTATAAAAAATACAGTATCCCGGTTTCTGCCTTTATCCTGACTATTATTGCAGTATCCGTTTCTGCAATGAAACGCCGCGGTGGTATGGGAATGAATTTAGCAATTGGAATCGCAATTGCGTTTTCATTTGTATTCTTTGATAAAATATTTGGTACTCTTGCCGAAAAATCTACTTTTTCACCTTTATTAGCTGTTTGGTTTCCAAATATTGTTTTTGGAATTTTGGCAGTTTACTTATTACGTAATGCGAAACGATAATTTAAAAAGTTACTTAAACCTTCATTTAATTGTTTTTATTTGGGGATTTACCGCTATTCTTGGAGCTTTAATTACAATTGATGCCGAAAATTTAGTGTGGTTTAGAATGTTGATTGCCGGAATTTTTCTTGGCGGATTTATCATTTATAAAAAGCAGTCTTTTAAAATATCAGCACAATCTTTTGCTAAATTAATTTTCGTTGGATTATTAATTGCACTCCATTGGATTTTCTTTTTTAAAGCCATTCACGTATCAAATGTTTCTATAACATTGTCGATTTTTTCGCTTGGGGCTTTTTTTGCGTCTTTATTAGAACCGCTTTTTTACGGAAGAAAGATTTTATGGTATGAAGTTTTCTTCGGATTAATCATTATTGCCGGATTAGGATTGATATTGCAGGTTGAAATTAAATATCTTACAGGAGTTTATTATGCCTTAATTTCGATAATTCTTGGAGTTTTATTTACGCTGATGAATGGGAAATTAATCTCAGATCACGAACCTTCAGTTATTACATTTTATGAATTTGGTGCAGGCGTTTTCTTTATCTCCATTTATTTTTTAGTGATAGGAAAATTCAATGCAGACTTTTTTGTAATGTCATTAAATAACTGGATTTTGTTGTTGATTTTGGCTTCTGTTTGTACAGCTTATGCCTTTACAGCTTCGGTAAAAGTAATGCAGCGTTTAACTCCTTATACGGTAATGTTAACTACTAATTTAGAGCCGGTTTACGGTATTCTTTTGGCCTATTTTATCCTCGGCGGAAAAGAAAAAATGAGTACCGAATTTTACATAGGAGCTGTAATAATTGTTATTACAGTTATTTTAAATGGTGTTTTTAAACATTATAAGAATAAAGAAAAAGTGTAGTATTTGCCTTATTTTTAAATTACATTTTTACATTTTAAACACGAAATAATCACACGAATAGTATAATATTTTTATATTTGCGGTTCGATTTAAAAACAAAATTCAAAAATCCATGGAATATTTAGATTTTGAGCTTCCAATAAAAGAACTTGAAGAACAGTTAGAAAAGTGTGTTATAATTGGAAAAGAATCTGACGTTGATGTTACGCCAACTTGTAAAGAAATCAACAAGAAATTAGTAGAGACTAAAAAAGAAATATACAAAAACCTTACGGCTTGGCAGCGTGTACAATTGTCAAGGCATCCAAATAGACCTTATACTTTAGACTATATCAGAGCAATTTGCGGTGATACTTTCTTAGAACTTCATGGAGACAGAGGTTTTAAAGATGATAAAGCAATGGTTGGTGGTCTTGGTAAAGTAAACGGACAATCGTTTATGATTATTGGTCAGCAAAAAGGTTTTAATACAAAAACACGTCAATACCGTAATTTTGGTATGGCAAATCCAGAAGGATACCGTAAAGCTTTGCGTTTAATGAAAATGGCAGAGAAATTCGGAATTCCGGTTTTAACTTTAGTAGACACTCCGGGTGCATATCCAGGGCTTGAAGCTGAAGAAAGAGGACAAGGAGAAGCTATTGCAAGAAATATTTTCGAAATGGTTCGTCTGCAAGTGCCAATCATTACTATTATTGTAGGTGAAGGAGCTTCTGGAGGAGCATTGGGAATAGGTGTTGGAGATAAAGTTTATATGTTAGAGAATACTTGGTATTCTGTAATTTCTCCAGAGTCATGTTCTTCAATTTTATGGAAAAGCTGGGAGTACAAAGAACGTGCTGCAGATGCTTTAAAATTGACTTCTTCTGACATGAAAAAACAAAAATTAGTTGATGATGTAATTCCTGAACCACTAGGTGGAGCGCACTACGACCGCGAAACTACTTTTAAAACAGTGGCAGAATACATTACCAAAGGATATAACGAATTGAAAGACTTATCAACAGCCGAGCTAATTGCCCAAAGAATGGACAAATACAGCAACATGGGCGAGTATAAAGAGTAAATTCATATAATATGATTAAAAATCCGAAGCCCTGCGGTTTCGGATTTTTTTTTGGTTATCAACAAAAGCAAAATATTTATAAACATTTAATAGTTATAACTAGATAACAATTTTTTTTTAAATTTTGTTACTTTCGCTATATGGAAAATTTCAAGAATGTAAATCCTGTAAAGGTAGATAAAACCACTATTATTAATCTGGAGAAAGGAAAATTGCCGCCGCAAGCACTTGATCTGGAGGAAGCTGTGTTGGGAGCAATGATGATTGATAAAAAGGGGGTTGATGATGTAATTGATATTTTGCAGCCCGATGCTTTTTACAAAGATGCGCACCGACATATTTTTGAAGCGATTTTACAGCTTTTTACCGAAACTCAGCCAATCGATATCTTAACAGTTTCAACTCAGTTAAAGAAAAACGGAAAATTAGATTTAGCAGGCGGAGATTTTTATTTGATTCAGCTTACTCAAAAAATTGCTTCTTCAGCGCATATCGAATTTCACTCGCGTATCATTCTTCAAAAATTTATTCAAAGAAGTTTAATTAGAATTTCTTCAGAAATTATTGAAGAATCGTATGATGAAAGTGCAGACGTTTTTGATTTATTGGATAAAGCGGAATCTAAATTATACGAAGTAACACAGGGAAATATTAAACGTAGTTCTGAAACTGCACAAAGTTTAGTTTTACAAGCTAAAAAGAAAATTGAAGAAATTTCTAAAAAAGAAGGATTAAGTGGTGTTGAAACTGGTTTTCATAATCTGGATAAGCTAACGTCTGGATGGCAGCCGAGTGATTTAATTATTATCGCGGCCAGACCAGCGATGGGAAAAACAGCATTTGTACTTTCTATGGCCAGAAATATTGCTATTCAATATGGGCATGCAGTAGCTTTATTCTCTCTTGAGATGGCATCTGTTCAGTTAATTACGAGGCTTATTTCTTCTGAAACAGGATTGTCATCAGAAAAATTACGTACAGGTAAATTAGAGGCTCATGAATGGACAATGTTGAGTACTAAAGTGAAAGATTTAGAAAAAGCGCCTTTATTTATTGATGATACACCCTCACTTTCTATTTTCGATTTAAGAGCAAAATGTCGTCGTTTAGCATCGCAGCACGGTATTAAAATTATTATTATAGATTATTTGCAATTGATGACTGCGGGAGGAAATAATAAAGGAGGAGGAAATCGTGAGCAGGAAATTTCGACAATTTCCCGAAACTTAAAAGCTTTGGCAAAAGAACTTAACGTTCCGGTTATTGCACTTTCCCAGCTGTCGCGTGCTGTAGAAACACGTGGTTCTAGTAAACGTCCGTTGCTATCAGATCTTCGTGAATCTGGAGCAATTGAACAGGATGCCGATATTGTCTCGTTTTTATACCGACCAGAATATTACAAAATTGAGGAATGGGATGATGAAGAAGCTTCGCCAACAGCTGGTCAAGCCGAAATTATGATAGCCAAGCACCGTAATGGTGGTATTGAAAACATCCGTTTGAAATTTTTAGGACACTTAGGAAAATTTGATAATCTTGATGAATTTTCGGGAAGTTATGATGATTTACCATCAAAAATGAATCATGATGATAATCCGTTTATAACTAATAATCTTCCTTCGGCAAATGAAGCCTTTGGAAGTAATTTAAATGATGACGATGACGACAGTGATGTTCCATTTTAATTTAAATAAAATTCTAAATAAAAAAATCTTTATGAGCAGCCAGCTTGTAAAGATTTTTTTTTATTCAGCGATTAAACACGTCCATATATAATTTCACAAAATAATATTTCTACATAAAAATTAATTCGGTAGATTAGCAAAACCATAAACAATTCTAAAACTATTAACTAATTAAAATTCAAAAACTATGAGCGAAAAAAACTTTCCGGGGCCAATCCAAATCCCGTTGGCTACTGCAGAAGTGTGGGAAAAAAGATACGAGGATGATACCACGATCGAAACCCGAGAAAACAAAGTAAAATCTTTTTTAATTCCACGAGAAAGCTTAGAAAATGTACTTGCACTAAATACAGATGCTGTTCGTGCATATATTGGTATCAATGATCAACAAGAAAAAACCTTACTTTTTGTTGGTGCACAATATGATAAAGAAACGGGTAAATATGTAGATGTTTACGGGCATTCATCATCTCAGCAAAATAGAGCAGAATCTGCTGATGATATTGTGTTCGATGGCACACGTCCTAGTCCTCCATATTAATATTCAGCATATAAAAAATGAATGAAGAATTATTAATATACTCGACGTATACCGTTTTATTAATAAACCTAATAGTCTATTCATATAGCTTTTTCCGAAAGGGAAAAGCTAATGTTTTTTTTGTCTCTTATTTAGCTTTTTGCTTTACTATGCAATTTAGTATGGAACTATGCTATCACCTTGGAATGACGAATTTAATTTTTGTCAATATGTTCTTTATTGGACAAATGATATTACTTGGAATTTTTTATAATTCATTAACTCAGATAAAGAGCCAAAAAATATTTATAAAAATTAGCCTTACCATAGCATTGTTAGTTTTAGCGATACAATTTTATATAGATTCAAGTGAGTTTTTTAAGTTTAATTTGTTTGAAATTACTTTGACTAATCTGCTTATTGTAATTTATGCCTTGTTTCATTTTTATAATATGCTGACAGAAAATAAAAGTTATTATTATACTACCGTAGGTCTTGTCTTTTACTTACTAGCAAGCACAGTGTTGTATTTAATTGGAAATTTTTCTTTAGGACTTAGCAGCGAACTTAAATATCTGACCTGGATATTAAATGCTTTTTTAATTTTAATCTATCAGTTTTTCATTTTATACGATTGGATAAAAAGTTTTTACAAAAGTTCGGTTAACTTAAAATCTTAATGTTTAACATAGAATTTTGATATGAATACCCATTCAATCCCTGAAAAAGAACTTGTTGCCATTATATTGTATATCTCTCTTTTCTTTATAATTGTAGCAGTTGTATTGATAATATTTTTCTATTTCTCCAGAAAAAAAATAATACAGAAAGAACTCGAGAAAAAAGATCTTGTATTACAGTATCAAAAAGAACAGCTTCACGCCATTATAGTGACACAAGAGGAAGAACGTAAACGTATTGCACAAGATTTGCACGATGATATAAGTTCAAAACTTAATATTGTTTCTTTAAATACGCATTTACTTTCTGCACCTAATTTAACCGAAGCAGAAACTATCGAGATCACAGATAATATTATAAACCTGACGGCAAAGGCCTTAGAGAATTCCAGAAAAATTGCTCATAATTTATTACCGCCGGTTTTTGAAAAATTTGGATTAAATGCCGGTGTTGAAGAATTATGCGAAGAATTTGAAAGCAGTAAATCAGTTAAAACCTATTATAAAAATGAAATCGATTTTGATGATAATATCGATCGTCATTTACACATTTTTAGAATTTTGCAGGAATTAATGAATAATTCGCTCCGTCATGGTAAAGCAACAGAAATTTGGATTGCCTTTAAAGATAATAACGGAATAAATACTTGTTATTATGAAGATAACGGAATTGGTTTTGACAGCAAAAACAGTGAAAATCAAAAAGGACTTGGAATGAAAAACATTGACAGCCGGGTTTCGTTTTTAAACGGAACTATAAAAATAAATTCAGAAATAAATAAAGGTATTGCTGTAATTTTTACCTTTTAATATAAATTTTAGTAAATAATTATGCTTTAGGATCAATAAAACAAGGTTCTGTAGTTATTATTAATTCATATTTTGTAATTTCGGGAAACCAAATGACCAAAAACAAACAAAATGAATGCCGTAATTAAAATCGCCTTAGTCGATGACGAAGTATTGTTTCGGAAAGGAATAGCTTTTTTATTGCAAAGAGAAGACAATATTGAAATTATTTTTGAAGCTTCAAACGGTGAAGAGCTGGTTAACAAATTACAAAATAATGATGTCAAGCCAGATATCATTATCATGGATTTGAAAATGCCGGTTTTAAATGGCGTCGAAGCAACAAAAATTATTCGAAAATCTTTTCCCGGTATTAAAATTATAGCACTGACCAGCTATGATTCAAAATCATTTATTGCAAATATGATTCAGGTTGGGGCAGTGGCATACCTCATTAAAAACACAACTCCAAAAGATCTAATCAAAACGATTAATGAAGTTAACAGAAAAGGATTTTTTTACAACGAAAATGTATTAAAAACTATTCAGGAAACTATTGTATCTTCTAAAAACTCGAAAGGGAATCTTGAAACAAGTTTTCTTTCTCCGCGTGAAATTGAAATTTTACAGCTTATCTGTCAGCAAAAAACAACTACAGAGATAGCAGAACATCTTTTTTTAAGTCCGCGAACTGTAGAAGGACATCGTAATAATTTATTGCTAAAAACAGAATCACGAAATATTGCCGGTTTAGTTGTTTATGCTATTCAAAATGAAATTGCTGTTTTGACATTATAATTTTAACTTGTTAAAAATTGAATGGATAAAACATAATAAACGATTATTGTAAAAACAAGTACACAAATACCTATTTTTTGCATTATGCTAAATTCTTTTGGTTGATTATTTTGGTTGTAATTCATTTGGTTTGATTTTAATCGATTAATTTGGTCGATTTTAGATTCCAAATTTAGGCAGAAAAAGTTGTCATAGTTTACGTATTTTTACCTGTTTTTTACAAAATTTCAATCTTTCAACTTTTTTGCATTCTTGTTAATTAACAGTTTTATATTATTATAAAACTAGTCTTCTATTGTGATTTTATAAGCTTCCTTTATATCTTTACTTAAAATATTTTTTGATGAAAAAAAGTTTAGTTTATATTTTCATTTTATTGCTTTCCTTTAATGCAAAAGCTTCGTTTATTTTACTTCCGATGGATGAAACAACGCAGCAAAATCACTTAAAAGCTTACGGTATTACATATTGGTGTTTGAGCAGAGATTACAAAGCTAGTTGGTTGCTTAATTACCGCGGAGGTTCCTTTTTATTGCCGGATGCTGATGAAATTCGTAAAGAATGCAAAATTCGAGGTGTTAGCTTTGAGATACTTTCAGATAGCGAAGAAGCCTCAATTTTAAATGATATTTCGAGTCCATCTCAAAATATGGAATCAGTTGTTCTTGAAAAAGCTCCAAAAATTGCAGTTTACACTCCAAAAGGAAAACAACCTTGGGACGATGCTGTAACTTTGGTTTTAACTTATGCAGAAATTCCATTTACCCCAATATATGATGAAGAAGTTTTAAGTGATCAATTATTACTGTATGATTGGCTGCATTTACATCACGAAGATTTTACCGGACAATATGGAAAGTTTTATGCTGCTTATAAAAATACACCTTGGTATATCGAGCAGAAAAAGGATGCAGAAGCTTTAGCAACTAAATTGGGTTACTCTAAAGTTTCACAGGAAAAAGGCGCTGTAGCAAAAAAAATCAGAGATTTTGTTATCGGCGGCGGATTTATGTTTGCTATGTGTTCAGCAACTGATAGTTTTGATATTGCGCTTGCAGCAGATGGTGTTGATATTTGCGAAACCATGTTTGATGGAGACCCAAGTGAATCTAATTATCAATCAAAACTAAATTATGCAAACTCTTTTGCATTCAAAGACTTTATTTTAGAGCGAAGACCAGAAGTTTACGAGTTTTCGGATATTGATATGACTGGTAAAAGAAGAGTCCCAATGGAAAAAGATTACTTTACCTTAATGGAATTTTCTGCAAAATGGGATCCAATTCCAAGTATGTTATGCCAAAATCATACACAATTGGTAAAAGGATTTATGGGACAAACGACTTCTTTTAATGAAACTTTGGTGAAATCTAATGTATTAGTGATGGGAACTTGTGAACTAAATGGTGAAGCAAGATACATTCACGGAGAAAAAGGAAAAGGAATGTTTACCTTTTTTGGAGGCCACGATCCCGAAGATTTTCAACATCAGGTTGGAGATCCGCCAACTGTTTTAGATTTACATCCTAATTCTCCAGGATATCGTTTGATCTTAAATAACGTTTTATTCCCTGCAGCAAAAAAGAAAAAGCTCAAAACATAATTTAATTCAGCGAAAATTCAAGCCAAATAGGAATATGATCGGATATTTTTCGGGCATCCTGAAGCGTATTGAATTTTTTATAGAATAAAATAACTCCTGAATCGATATGATTTAATCTATTTGGATTGTAAAAAGTATTATCAAATTCAGAAGCAAGACAAACATCTCCATTACATTTTTGCTTTAAAGTAGTTTTTTGCTTCTGCAGCATCGAAGTATATCCCATTTTCTTTAACGGATTAAAAACAGTATGGGACTCCGGACAATTAAAATCTCCTGTAAATACTAAATTGAGATTGGGATATTGCTGAGGCAGAAATTTAAAATATTTAATTTCAGTTTCCGGCTGTTTGCTTTTTGTGATTGCATGAAAATTGACCAAAGTAAATGTTTTTTTATTTACTTCAAAAGTTGCAAAATAAGGCTCACGATCAATTTCTAGATTATACTTTTTTTCAAGCCATGGCTCTCCTTTTAATTTTGCTCTATTTGTTTTCCAAAGAAAAGCATAGCGTTCTTTTTTATAGCTGGTTCCACTTGTAGGATCACTAATAGTATAATCCCATTTTGCCCCTTTTTCATTTAGCAGTGCAGCAAGTTTTGCAACAGTCTGCGAACCGCCATATCCGGCAACAACTTCCTGAATGGCAACAATGTCATAATCGCGTACCGTATTAGCTATAAAATTTAAAGTAGATTGTGATTTAGATTTTCCAAAGTTTTCCAAATTCCAGGAAATAATTTTAGTCTGTGCTAAAGAATGGAAAGAAATGAATAATAAGAGAACGTAATTTATAAGAATTTTCATAAGGCTTTAAAAAATCAAATATAAGCATTTCGATATTTTTAAATCAAAATACTTAAAGCTTTTTATATCTATTTTGTAAAGCTTTTCCAATAATTATTATTTGCAAAACAAGAAGTGCAGGTATAAAAATAATCTTCCAGTCTATTTCAAGCCAGCCCGTTTTTTCAGAAACATAAGCAAAACATATAGACAAGAAAAGACAAAGCAGTAATGTTTTTATGATAATTTTATTGCTGGCTGTGTTGATCTTCGATATCAGATTAAATTTATATTTAAGTTTCATAAAGTTTAATAGAATTAAATTAAGCCGAAATCTTTGGCTATAGCAATTAAGTGCACATTGTTATTAGCTTTAAAATATATTTTTAATTTATTAATTCGTTTCTCAATGCTGCTGGTTCCGTTTGGAGTTATCGATTTTGCCTTAAATTCATTTGAAATGTTTCCTAAAATATAGCCTCTTGCCATTAAGGTTAAAATAGAAATGTCATAAGATTCAATTTCAATTAAAGATTTATCATTAAAACTAAAGCTCAAATCTGAAGAAAGTATTTTCTCTTCATTTTTATAAGCCTTTTGCATAGCAATTTTTAACTCCTCAATACTGTTTCTTCCTTTAGAAACATAAGCCGTGATCTTTGATTCATTAAAAAGCTTTTTTATTCTATATGATTTATCTTCCGATGAAAATACAATTTTCTTTAATTGTGGATGTATTTTATTCACGGAGTTAATAAGCTCTTCACCGTTCAAAATGTTGGTATTTCGATGATCCATTTTAAAAGATAAATCGGTAATTAGCAAATCATATGGCTCATTGTCAAGAAGACTTTTTCTGATTTTTAATAAACCATCATCATAATATTTTACATGATGAATTACCGGAATTTCTAATTCTTCAAGAACTTTTATAATTGTTGCACTAATACTGTCTATGTCCTCTGCAATTAAAACCTTTTTGAACATACAAATTTTATTTTATAGTAAATTGAAACCTATTCTTTTTTCAAAATTAATTCTCTTAGTTATAGCCTTCGTACGGATTTCCGTATTTCCCCGTACTTATAAATAACTAATGAAAAATCCGATGAAGATTTATACTTGTTATATTTTTGAGTTGTGAGTTTTTTAAATTAGAATATTTATAATACTCCTTCTGGCACGCAAAAAAGACAAAAGAAACTGCCATAGAGTATGAATTTATTGTAGTGTATTTTGAAATCATAAATCAAAAATAGAAAACCTAAATTCCTATGAAAGAGTATAAATACCTGTTTTTGTAAAATGATTGAATTTTTATTTAACTGAGTCTCATTTACAGGTAAATACAAAGAAACCCTCTGGCAGGAGGGTTTGGAATTTTAAAAATGTTGTAAAATTTATCCTTATAAAGGAATTATACAGCCCTTAATCCAGTAGTAATTGCCAATCTGTTCCAAGAGTTAATAGTAATAATTGCAAGGATAATTTCTGCTAAATATTTTTCATCAAATAAGTTTGCAGCATTTAGATAAACTTCGTCAGTAACATGATTGTTAATTAAAGTTACCTGTTCTGTTAAAGCTAAAATAGCTTTTTCTTCTTCAGTATAAACATCAGCTTCACGCCATGCGCTTGTTAAGTATATTCTCTGTTCAGAAATACCATGTTTTCTCGCATCAGCAGTGTGCATGTTGATACAATAAGCACAACCATTAATTTGAGAAGCGCGTATTTTAATTAATTCTTTATGAACTGGAGTTAATGAAGTAGTAGAGATATATTTTTCTAAGTTAATTAAAGCTTGATAAGCTTGTGGGGCAGCTTCTGGGATAAGAATTCTTGATTTCATTTTTATGTGTTTTAAAAGTTCATTACAAAGGTCAGTAATGTATTCTTTTAAAAACTTGAACTACTTCAAGAAATTGAAATCAGACTTTTCCAGCCCTGATTTTACTCATAAATTCTGCTGAAAAATCTAAATAGGAGGCAAGCATATATTGCGGTACACGCTGCACAAACTCCGGATTTTGATTATTAAAATGATGATACCTTTCTTCGGCAGACATTGTAAATAAAAATTTAATACGCATTTGAGCAGCTCCAAATGATTTTTGAGAAACAATTCTAAAATATCTTTCCAACTTCGGAATTTCAATTAATAGAGACTCTAAAATCCCTTTTTCAATCGCTATTAATTCACAGTTTTCAACAGTTTGAATATAGAAGTGAGATGGAGTAGTGTTGTGAAAGCTCAAATAATCGATTATCCACCAATTTTCAACAGCAAATTGCAAAGTTTGTTCTACACCTTTCGGATTAATGATATATTGTCTCGCACAGCCTTTTAGTATAAAATATAAGGTATTACAAACTTGGCCTTCCTGTAATAGATGTTCTTTCTTTTTTACTTTCGAAATAGTTAGGCATGCTTCTAGTGTCTCAATTTCTGAAGACTCTAATGTTATGAATTTTTGTATATGATCAAATAGTGCCGTAAACATTTTACAATTGTTTTATAAGAAGATTAAAGGTAAAGCAGATTATTGTAAAAACAAAAAACCATCCGAATTAACGAATGGTTTCTTTATGATAAGTAAGTAATCTAAATTGAGTTTATAAAACGTTTATTTTACTTTATTAAGTATTGCTTTGAAAGCTTCTGGGTGGTTCATAGCTAAATCTGCAAGAACTTTACGGTTCAATTCGATTCCGTTAGCTTTAACTTTCCCCATGAATTGAGAATAAGACATTCCTTCTAATCTAGCTCCAGCGTTAATACGTTGAATCCATAATGAACGGAAATTTCTTTTATTCTGTTTTCTGTCACGGTAAGCGTAGCTCATCGCTTTCTCTACCGCGTTCTTAGCAACTGTCCAAACGTTTTTACGTCTACCAAAGAAACCTTTGGCTTGCTTCATTATTTTTTTTCTTCTTGCTCTTTTAGCAACTGAATTTACCGATCTTGGCATAATTTTAATGTGTTTTTGTAGCAGGCGTCCTGAATTGAATCAAAGGAACTTGAAAGCCATACTCCAAGGTTATATAAATAATTTTTTAACCTAAAGAATTATTAGATAATTCTTAATTGTTGTTTGATGCTTTTCATATCTGTTGAGTGAACTAGCGCTGAGTGTGTCAAAGCTAATTTACGTTTTTTAGATTTTTTAGTCAAGATGTGACTTTTAAAAGCATGCTTTCTTTTAATCTTTCCAGAACCAGTAACTTTAAAACGTTTCTTAGCGCTAGATTTAGTTTTCATTTTAGGCATTTTTCCTAGTGTTTTAATTTATTCTTACTTACTTATTTTTTTAGTTGTCAGTCTCGGTTTTCAGTTTACAATGCGAAAACTGAAAACTGCGACTGCAAACTGTTTTACTTTTTCTTCTTCGGAGCAATGAACATAATCATTCTCTTTCCTTCAAGAACCGGCATAGCTTCAACTTTACCATGCTCTTCTAAATCTGTTGCCAAACGTAAAAGTAAAATTTGTCCTTGATCTTTATAGATGATCGAACGTCCTTTAAAGAAAACAAATGCTTTTAACTTAGCTCCCTCTTTTAAGAACTTCTCAGCATTCTTTCTTTTAAATTCATAATCATGCTCATCTGTTTGAGGACCAAAACGAATCTCTTTTACTACAACCTGCGAAGATTTAGCTTTTAATGCCTTATCACGCTTCTTTTGTTCGTAAACAAATTTCTTGTAATCCATGATTTTACAAACCGGCGGCTCAGCATTTGGCGAAATTTCAACCAAGTCTAATTCAAACTGATCTGCTAGACGTAAAGCTTCTGCAAGCTTAAATACACCTGGTTCGATGTTCTCGCCTACTAACCTTACTTCCTGTACACCACGAATATTGTTATTTATTCTGTGTGCATCTTTTTTTTCTACTCGAGGTTGAAAACCTCTGTTACTTTTTATTGCTATGACTTTCTAATTTAAGTTAAACTGTAAATACTTTTAATGTCTTTTTTATTTCTTCGTCTACAATCGAAGCAAATTCTTCGATAGAAACAGTGATATTACCTTTTCCTTCTTGGCCGTGGCGACGAATAGAAATTGTACCGTTTTTCTCCTCTTCCTCACCCACGATAAGCATAAATGGAATTTTTTGCATTTCTGCATCTCTAATTTTCTTACCGATAGTTTCATTTCGGTTGTCAATTAGGGCGCGAATTTCGTGATTTTCTAGCAAATCTAAAACTTTTTTAGCATAATTTTCGTATTTCTCGCTCAAAGACAATATAATAGCCTGCTCTGGCATTAGCCAAAGTGGGAAATTTCCTGCAGTGTGCTCCAGTAAAATTGCTATAAAACGTTCCATAGATCCAAAAGGAGCTCTGTGAATCATAACCGGGCGATGTAATTCATTATCAGCACCTTTGTATGTCAAATCAAAACGCTCAGGAAGGTTATAATCAACCTGAATTGTTCCTAACTGCCATTGTCTTCCCAAAGCATCCTTAACCATAAAGTCAAGCTTAGGTCCGTAAAATGCAGCTTCACCATATTCTACAACAGTATTCAAACCTTTATCAGCTGCAGCATTGATAATTGCGTTTTCAGCTTTCTCCCAGTTTTCATCTGTACCAATATATTTCTCTCTATTCTCCTGATCTCTCAATGAAATTTGAGCGGTAAAGTTTTCAAAACCTAACGAACCAAATACATATAGTACAAGGTCAATTACTTTTTTGAACTCTTCATCTAATTGTTCCGGAGTACAAAAAATATGTGCATCATCCTGAGTAAAACCTCTAACACGAGTTAAACCATGTAACTCACCAGATTGCTCATATCTATATACAGTACCAAATTCAGCATAACGCTTAGGTAAATCTTTATACGACCAAGGTCTTACATTGTAAATTTCACAGTGGTGAGGACAGTTCATTGGTTTCAATAAAAACTCTTCACCTTCAGCAGGAGTATGTATCGGCTGAAAACTATCAGCACCATATTTAGCATAGTGACCAGAAGTTACGTAAAGTTCTTTTTGTCCAATATGCGGACTCACAACTTGCTCGTAACCTGCTTTCTTTTGAGCTCTCTTTAAAAATTGCTCCAAACGCTCTCTAAGCGCAGCACCTTTTGGTAACCATAAAGGTAAACCTTGGCCCACTTTCTGAGAGAAAGCAAACAATTCAAGTTCCTTTCCTAATTTACGGTGATCACGACGTTTAGCTTCTTCAAGAAGTTCAAGATACTCAGTTAAATCTTTTTGTTTAGGGAAAGAAGTTCCGTAAACACGAGTCAGCTGCTTGTTCTTTTCGTCTCCTCTCCAGTAAGCACCGGCAACGCTCATGATTTTCATAGCTTTGATGATTCCAGTATTCGGAATATGTCCACCACGACATAAATCAGTAAAAGTAGAGTGATCGCAAAAAGTAATAGTACCGTCTTCAAGATTAGAAATCAATTCAGTCTTGTAAACATTGTCTTTGTACATTTCTAATGCATCAGCCTTACTAACCGGACGCATTTTGAATTCATGTTTACCTCTTGAAATCTCAAGAACACGATCTTCGATCTTTTTAAAATCAGCCTCAGAGATCTTTTGGTCTTCAAAATCCACATCATAGTAAAACCCATTAGCAATTGCCGGCCCAAGAGTTAATTTAATTCCAGGGTACAATTCCTCTAGAGCTTGCGCCATTACGTGCGAAGTCGAATGCCAGAAAGCTTTTTTACCTTCAGCATCATTCCAAGTATATAATATAAGATTACCATCGGTCGTTAATGGAGTCTCGGTTTCAATAGTTGTACCATTAAAAGATGCAGAAATAACATTTCTTGCAAAACCTTCGCTAATGTTTTTAGCGACCTCCATTGGAGTTACGCCTTGAGCGAACTCTCTAATTGACCCATCGGGTAAAGTAATCTTGATCATTGTTTATAATTTTGTGAATGCAAATATAAGTGATTACAAAAATACATACAATATATATATGTAGAAGATTGCTTTATTATGTAAGAAGCTAGGTATGCTAATATAAGAGTAGCTATTATTTCTATAGCCAGACATGATTTTAAAACCTGCGGGGTTTATTTATATACATATATAAGTAGAAAAATCTACTATAATATATATAAGAGTAAAAAGGCTATAAGGTTTGAATGAAACTGTTGTTAGGTTTTGAATGCTGATTGTCCGGCTGAGCGAAGTCGAAGCCTTTAAGTTTGGAATTTGGAATTTAAGAATTGAAGTTTGTTTTGATGGAGCTATTTCCCGCTATCCGTTCCAATCTTTTATTTTGAACCCCAAAATAAAAGGATTTCCAC